>JBBSHN010000010.1:0-41548 GCA_038252945.1 Propionibacteriales bacterium
GCCTCGGCGCACTGCTGCAGCAACTCCCGGGCGATGGAGAGGTTCTCCTCCAGCGGCACGGCGGAGCCATCCCACATGTGGGACTGAAAGATCGGTAGACCGCCCTGCTTGACCCGCTCCTGTGACGCCGCGAGCAGCGGCCGCACGAAGCCGTCGAGCTTGTCGGCCGGGCAGTGGTCGGTATGCAGCGCGATCTGGACCGGGTACTTCTTGGCCGCCTCCTCGGCGAACGCGGCCAACGCGAGCGAGCCTGCCGTCATGTCCTTGATCGTCGTACCGGAAAGGAACTCCGCACCGCCGGTCGACACCTGCACGATGCCGTCGGACTCCGCTTCAGCGAACCCGCGCAGGGCCGCGTGCAACGTCTGTGACGACGACACGTTGATCGCCGGGTACGCGAATCGGCCGGCCTTGGCTGAGTCGAGCATGGCGGCGTAGATATCCGGGGTGGCAATCGGCATGGGTGGCTCCGTGACGGGAAACTAGCGAGTTCTGACAGTATCCCAGCGCGTTCATCGACCGGCTACTCGGACGACCGGCTACTCGGAGAGCGGGCGGGCTCGCTCCGGCGCCGCGTGCTGGCGGATCCAGGTGTGCATCGCGATCGCCGCCGCGGCTCCAGCGTTGATGGACCTGGTTGATCCGAACTGCGCGATGGAGAGCGTTCTCTCGCACGCTTGACTCATGGCGTCGCTGAGACCCGGCCCCTCCTGCCCGAACACCAGCACACAACCGCGTGGCAAGGCACTGGTTTCCAGCGGGACTGCGCCGGGCAGGTTGTCGATGCCGAGGAGCGGCAGCCTCGCCTTGCCTGCCCACAGCGCAAAGTCGGAAACTGACTCGTGATGCCGTATCCGCTGATAGCGGTCAGTCACCATGGCTCCTCTTCGGTTCCAGCGGCGCCGTCCGACGATATGAACCTCCGTGGCGAGAAACGCGTTGGCGGTACGCACGATCGAGCCGATATTGAAGTCGTGTTGCCAGTTCTCGATGGCGACGTGAAATGGTTGCCGGCGGGCGTCGAGGTCGGCGACGATCGCCTCGTGCCGCCAGTACCGGTAGCGGTCGGCCACATTGCGCCCGTCGCCGTACTTCAGTAAATCGGGGTCGAGTCGCGGATCCGTCGGCCACCGGTCACGCCATGGGCCTACCCCGACAAACGCCGATTGACCGTCGCGGTCGCCGACGCCATCCCCTTCCGACACGTCAGTCACTTCGCCACGGTAGGTCGAGCGTTACTCTTGGCGAGCCATGACCGCTGTCCAGCACCTGATGCTTCTCGGGGGCCTGCTCGACCCCCAGTCGTGGATCGACCGGTTTGGTGCGTATGCGCTCTTCGGCGCCGCTTTGGTGGTGTTCATCGAGTGCTGGCTGTTTCCCTTCCTGCCGGGTGACTCTTTACTGTTCACTGTCGGACTGCTGCTCGCGCAGAAGTCTGAAGTGGGGGCGCCTCTGTGGGTGGCCTGCCTCGTGCTCAGCGTCGCGGCGGTTCTGAGCAACGTCGTCGGCTATCTGGTCGGCGCCCGCCTTGGACCGGCCGTCTTCAAGCGTCCGGACTCGCGATTCTTCAAGGCCGAGTACGTCGACAAGACCTATGCCTTTTTCGACAAGTACGGCAACAGCGCCATCGTGCTTGCTCGCTTCGTGCCCATCGTGCGCACCTTCATCACGCTTGCGGCTGGTGTGGGCCGGATGCCGATGCGGCGGTTCGTGACCTACTCCGCTCTCGGGGGAGTCGTCTGGGCGACCGGGGTCACCCTGCTCGGTTACTGGCTCGGCCACTTCACGTTCCTCGCTCAGCACATCGACCTCGTGCTTATCGCCCTTGTGCTTCTTTCCGTCATTCCCATTGCCTTCGAGGCGCTGCGCAGGAGTTCAGCGACGAGCGGCGACGAGCGGTACGACGAGGACGCTGAGCGGCAGCGCGTCGCCCAAGACCCCGCCGGCAGCGACTAGTCCGAGCGCCAGCCCGCAGGCTAGCTGGAGCCGAGTGGATCGGCCTCGGCGAGGAACTGCCGGCAGCGGCCCGCCTCTTCTTCATCGCCGATGCGGTCAGAGGCCTCCGCCAGCGCAGCCAGGCATCGCACAAATCCCTGGTTCGGCTCGTGAGATGACGGAATAACTCCGTGCCCCTTCCATCCGGCCCGCCGAAGAGCGTCGAGACCACGGTGGTAGCCCACCCGCGCGAAGGCATAGCCGACGAGGTCGACACCGCTGCTCAGAGCCTGCTCAGCGAGCACCGCCCAGGCCAGCGACGACGCTGGATGACGTCTCGCCACCTCCTCAGGAGCAGCCCCGGACGCAAACTCAGCCGCAGCCGGATCAGTGGGGAGGAGAATCGGTGCTGGCTCACCCAGCAAATTGGAGGACGTCACGGACCCATTGTGCGGACCGGGACATGAAGAAGCGAGAGCGCTCCGCGGAACCGTCCCCTGCGGCGGTTCCGAGGGTCGCGCCCTCGCTGAGAGCAATCATGCACTAACTCTGCGTATAACGCTAGTCCGGCTTCGGCGTTACTCCAAAGGCGGGCAGTACACGGTCAGAGCGGCCGCGCGTACCGTCCACGTCCTCGAGGTGATCGGACCGAAAACCTCGCCGTCGGCGTTGCAGGAGAACGCCTTGCCGCTCAGCGAGACCGTGGTCGCGTGCTCGACGATCACGTCAGTGCGGTCGTCATGGGTTCCGCGGCGAAGGTGCAACCCGTACAGCAAGCGGTCCATCGGGCTGGTTGCGAACGACACCAGAACGTCGGCAAGTCCGTCGGTGGGATCAGCATCTGGCAACAGAGGTACACCGCCGCCGACTAGCGGACCGTTGCCGATGCCGACCTGCAACAGCCGTCGCCGTCCGTCGGCGAGGACCTTCCCGTCGGCGACGACGCGAATTCTGCTGCCCTGCACTGTCAGCCCGGCAAGGACCGCGCCTAAGGCGTAGGCGATCCGGCCCAGCCGCTTCCAGGGGCGCGCCGCTGAGCCGGCGTCCGCGCCGATTCCCGCGTGCACCGCATTCACGACGACTCGTTCGGCGTTGTCCACGAGTACGTCAACTTTGCACCAGTGTCCGGTGACGATGACACGCGCAGCGGCGCCTGCTTCCAGCGGAATCCGCAAAGCTCGGGCGAAGTCGTTGCCGGTGCCGAGAGGAATCAGGCCGACGACCGGTTGACCCAGCTCACCGAGTCGGTGCAGCACGTCGGCCACCGCGTGCAGGCTGCCGTCACCGCCAACGACGACCACATCTCGACTGAGACGTTCCTGTAACGCACGAGTGAGGCCCACGAGGTTTGTGGTCGTGCGAACATTGACGTCGTACGACGCGCGCAGGACGTCGAGTGCTTCGTTCACGGCGACCTCATCGGCGCCGCCCGCCTCGGCGTTCGTGATGACCAGCAACGACGTCGGCACAGTCGGCACCCTAGTCGCGGCCGGCTGAGTTCGCAGGCAGCTCCGGTAGCGTGCGCGCATGCCCGCTCTCGTGGTCGTCGGCGCTCAGTGGGGCGACGAAGGCAAGGGCAAGGCGACCGACCAGCTGGGCGACTCTGTGGACTACTGCGTCCGGTATCAGGGCGGCAACAACGCCGGGCACACCATCGTCGTAGGCGGCGAGCGGTACGCCCTCCACCTCATCCCGTCCGGCATCCTGGCTTCCGGCTGCGTGCCGGTTCTCGGCAACGGCGTCGTCATCGACGCCGGAGTGCTGCTTCAAGAGATGAAGGCTCTGGCCGACCGCGGAATCGACACCTCACGTCTGCTGATCTCGGCGAACGCGCACCTGATCGGCAGTTACCACTCCACCGTCGACAAGGTCTCCGAGCGGTTCCTCGGGCGCAACAAGATCGGCACGACCGGCCGCGGCATCGGACCGGCGTACGCCGACAAGATCAGCCGCATCGGCGTGCGGGTCGGTGATCTGTTCGACGAGAAGATCCTCCGGCAGAAGATCGAAGCGGCACTGGAGCAGAAGAACTCCTTGCTGGTGAAGGCTTACAACCGCCGAGCGATCGATCCGGACGACGCCGTGCTCGAGTTCACGGGGTACGCCGAGGCACTCCGCCCGTACGTCGCTGACACGGCCCGCGTGCTGAACGCCGCACTCGACGCCGGCCGCACGGTGGTGCTCGAAGGCGCGCAGGCCACGATGCTCGACGTCGACCACGGCACCTATCCGTTCGTGACGTCATCCAATCCGACGGCTGGCGGGGCGTGTGTCGGGTCGGGTATCGGCCCGACGCGGATCGACCGAGTGGTTGGGGTCGTCAAGGCGTACACGACCCGCGTCGGCTCCGGCCCGTTTCCGACTGAGGTCGAGGATGTTGACGGCGAGCTGCTGCGTGTACGCGGCGCGGAGTTCGGCACGACGACGGGGCGGGAGAGGCGTTGCGGATGGTACGACGCTGTGGTCGCCCGGTTCGCCGCCCGTATCAACGGGCTGACGGACCTGTTTTTGACCAAGCTGGACATACTCGGTGGCTGGCAGCGGATTCCGGTCTGCATCGCCTATGACATCGACGGCGAGCGTTACGACGAGATGCCGATGACTCAGACAGAGTTCCACCACGCGCGTCCGGTGTATGAGTTCCTCGAAGGCTGGGGTACCGGCATCTCGGAATGCCGTTCGTTCTCCGAGCTGCCGGGAGCAGCGCAGACCTACGTGCGTGCGCTGGAGGAGATGTCGGGTGCACCTTTTTGCGGCATCGGCGTCGGCCCGGAGCGTGACCAGATGATCCCCCTGCGGCCACTGCCCTAGCCCCACCGCCAAGACGACGCTGGTATGTCGAACAGTACGCTCGGCCAGCGTGAGGGCGCTGGTCATCGGCAGCGGGGGGCGCGAGCATGCGGTCGTGGAAGCGCTGCGCCGCGACCCCGATGTGATGGACGTTCACGCAGCGCCGGGAAATCCCGGCATGGGCTCGATCGCAGAACTTCACCCTCTGGCTGCGACCGATGGAGCGGCGGCGGCAGAGCTCGCGCGGCAACTGTCCGCCGACCTTGTCGTAGTCGGGCCGGAGTTACCGCTGATGACCGGCGTCGCCGACGCGGTCCGCAACCGGGGGATCCCCTGCTTCGGCCCCAGTGCCGAGGCTGCCGTGATCGAGGGGTCGAAGGCGTTCGCGAAGGACGTCATGCGCGCGGCCGGCATTCCGACGGCTACGGCGGTCGTCTGCGAGCGAGCCGCCGACGTCCAAGCAGCACTCGACCAGTTCGGGCCGCCGTACGTCGTCAAGGACGACGGGCTGGCCGCCGGCAAGGGCGTCCTGGTCACCTCCGACCGAGTAGCTGCCGTCGCTCACGCCGCCGCCTGCGGAAAAGTCGTCATCGAGGAGTACCTCGACGGTCCTGAGCTGTCCTTGTTCGGCATCTGCGACGGGGAGATCGTGCTACCCATGCAGCCGGCGCAGGACTTCAAACGCCTGCGCGACCGCGACGAGGGACCCAACACCGGAGGCATGGGCGCCTACACGCCGCTGCCGTGGGTGTCCTCGGACCTTCGCGACGAGGTAACCGCACGAGTGTTGCGCCCCGCAGCCGTCGAGCTGGCCAAGCGCGGAATGCCGTTCTCCGGTCTCCTGTACGCCGGCCTGGCACTCACGTCGTCCGGAGTCAAGGTCGTGGAGTTCAACGCCCGCTTCGGTGATCCGGAGACGCAGGCGCTGCTAGCCGTGCTCGACACGCCGCTGGGAGGACTCCTGCACGCCGCGGCGACGGGCGGACTGTCTGGGGTACCGGCGTTGCTTTGGAGCTCCGACGCTGCCGTGACCGTCGTCGCCGCTGCCGCCGGATATCCCGAGGCTCCCATGACTGGAGCGCTGATTTCCGGTGTCGAGGCAGCAGAGGCGCTCGGCGTGGTGTCTGTGCACCACGCCGGTACGACGCTGACCAGCGGCGGCCAGCTGTGCGTGGCGGGAGGGCGAGTGCTGGCGGTCACGGCGAAGGGTTCCGACCTGCAGGAGGCCCGGCGGGGGGCCTATAACGGCATCGAGCAGATCTTCTTCGAAGGAATGCAGGTACGGCGCGACATCGCGCTGCGCACCACCGCGGTGCAGAGCTGACCGGGCCAGGCACTCGATCCAGCGCACCCGAGGCGGCCGGTAGGGGAGAATGCAGCCGTGACCGCCGAGTTCCCGAATGTGCTGGCGAACCGGTACGCCTCTCCCGCCATGCGCCGAATCTGGTCGCCGGAGAGCAAGGTCGTAGCCGAGCGGCGGCTCTGGATCGCCGTGCTCAAGGCGCAGCGGAACGCCGGGGTCGACGTACCTGAAGGTGTTCTCGCGGCGTACCAGCGCGTCGTCGAAAAGGTCGACCTCGATTCCATAGCGGCCCGGGAGCGTCGTACCCGGCACGACGTCAAGGCTCGCATCGAAGAGTTCTGCGCGCTTGCCGGGCACGAGCACATTCACAAGGGCCTGACTAGCCGCGATCTCACGGAGAACGTCGAGCAGCTCCAGATCCGGCAGTCGCTGGAGCTAGTCCGCGACAAGATGGTCGCCGCGCTCGCCCGGTTGGCGGAGCTGGCGGTTCAGCATCAGACACTGGTGATCACCGGACGCACGCACAACGTCGCGGCCCAGGTGACCACGCTGGGCAAGCGCTTCGCCTCCGCT
Organism: Propionibacteriales bacterium; assembly: GCA_038252945.1. Lineage (GTDB taxonomy): Bacteria > Actinomycetota > Actinomycetes > Propionibacteriales > Nocardioidaceae > JAUJOE01. The sequence continues at coordinate 6,602 of JBBSHN010000010.1, forward strand.
GCCGACGAGCTGCTCATCGCCTTTACCCGGATCGAGGAGCTCATCGCGCGGTATCCCCTACGGGGTATCAAGGGGCCGGTCGGAACCGCGCAGGACCAGCTCGACCTGCTCGGCGGCGATGCCGCGAAGCTGCAGCAGCTGGAGCGCGCCGTCGCTGACCACCTCGGCTTCACCTCGACCCTCACCAGCGTGGGACAGATCTATCCCCGCTCGCTGGACTTCGACGCCGTATCGGCGCTCGCGCAGGCAACGGCCGCGCCGAGCAGTCTGGCGACCACGATCCGGCTGATGGCGGGGCACGAGCTGGTCACTGAGGGATTCCAACCCGGCCAGGTCGGGTCTAGCGCCATGCCGCACAAGATGAACCCCAGATCATGTGAGCGCATCAACGGCCTGGCCGTGGTGGTCCGCGGGCATCTGGCGATGGTGTCGGAGCTCGCCGGGGGCCAGTGGAACGAGGGCGACGTGTCCTGCAGCGTCGTACGCCGAGTTGCGCTGCCCGATGCCAGCTTTGCCACAGACGGCCTCTACGAGACGCTCCTCACGGTGCTCGCGAAGTTCGCCGTCTTTCCTGCTGTCGTGCGCAGCGAACTCGACCGTTACCTGCCCTTCCTTGCCACGACCAAGATCCTGTTGGCAGCGGTACGTCGAGGAGTTGGTCGCGAGGCTGCGCACGCCGCCATCCAGGAGCACGCGACCTCGGCGGCGTTGCAGATGCGCGACAAGAGCGGGGACGCCAACGATCTGCTCGGACGCCTGGCCGAAGATGGGCGACTGCGGCTGACAGACGAGGATCTCCAGTCGGTGATCTCCGACCCGCTCGCCTTCACCGGTACGGCGAATGCACAGGTGGACGACGTCGTGCGACGGGTCGAAGACGTTGTCGCGGCGCATCCCGACGCGGTGTCGTACCGGCCCGGCCGCATTCTGTGACCGAGTGCCGTCGGGTCGGGCACCGGCCCGTATTCTCTGCCCTATGAGTGACACGGCAGCCACCAAGCGCACGGTTGCCACTCCGGCGCAAGTGTGGTCACTGCTCAGCGACGGTTATCGGTACGCAGACTGGGTGCACGGCACCAAGGAGATTCGCGACGTCGACTCCGGTTGGCCCGAGGTGGGGACGGCGCTTCACTACACGGCTGGGGTCGGGCCCCTCATCTACAAGGGCGAGACCACGGTCGTAACCAGCGATCCGCAGCGACGACTTGAGCTGGAGATTGGCGCGTGGCCGGCGGGAACGGTCCGCGTCAATATCGAGCTCGAGCCGTCCGGCACCGGCAGTCAGGTCACGCTGGACGAGCATCCGCAGCGCGGCCCCGCGAAGCTGCTGCACAACCCGCTCACCCGACTGGGTTTCCTCGCCCGCACAAATGTGATGCTCAACGATCTGCTCCGTGAGGCTGAGCGACAGCCGGCGTAACCCCTCCGACCTGTCAGACGCTCAGCGACCCAAGGGGCGCGGCTAATCTGACAAGTGGGTCAGCGGCGGCGGGAGCCGGGGATGGCGCGGCGGATCCGGTCGTGGGCCAGCGCGGCTCGAGCGGCGTTCGACCCACAGGCACCGTGCACCCCTCCTCCGGGATGAGCCGATGCCGACCCCAAGTACAAGCCCTTGATCGGGGTCTCCGGACGACCCAGCCCTGGCACTGGACGGAAGACGACTTCCTGATAGAGGTTCGCGGTGCCGCCGTTGACTGCGCCGCGGTGCAGATTGGCGTCTCGGGCCTGCAACTCATGTGGACCGAGGATGCGGCGGGCGACGATCCGGCTGGCAAAGTCAGGGGCGAACCGCTCGACCCGGCGCTGCATCCGATCCGCCATCCGCTCGAGGTCGTCAGCATCCCAGACGCCTCGGATGCCCTCATTGCCCGCGTCGGCTCGGACATGCTGCGGCACATGGCAGTAGGCCCAGAGCGACTCGGTCCCAGCGGGCGAGCGAGTCGGATCGGACGACGTCATCTGTCCCATGAGCATCAGGGGATCTGACGGAACGGTGTGCCCGTTGATTTGCGCGGAGAAGATGCTGAGCTCGTCCACAGAGTGTGCGATGTGCACCGTCCCGGGTGCGGCAGCGGGAGGAGGCTCCCAGGGGACGGGACTGGACAGAGCCCAGTCCACCTTGATCGTCGACGGATCCCACTCGAAATGCTGAATGCCTTTGCGAACTCGAGACGGCAGGTCGTCCAGCGCCACCAGGCCGCCGTACAGGGCTGGTGCAGAAACGTCAGCGATGACCGCCCTGCTCGCGCCGACCTCGGAGCCGTCCGCAAGCCGCACGCCGACCGCCCGGCCACCGCGTACGACGACCGACGTCGCCTCCGTCGACGTACATATCTCTCCACCGCGAGCCTTGAGCCGATCTGCCATCGCCTGCGTCAAGTGACCAGCACCTCCCCGCGGAACCGGGAAGCCAACGGTCTGCCCCAGCATCACGAGCAACAGCCCGAACAGCCCCGAGCCGCTGCCTTCCGGGGACAGATCGGCGTGCAGGGCGTTGCCGGCGACGAGGACACGTGGTGCCTCGCCCCGGAAGTATTCCTGCCCCAACCGGCGGACGGAGATGAGCAGCATCCGCAGCATCTGGGTTCCTCCGGCGCGAGGCACTGACGCCGCAAACCGGAGTCCGGCCCGAACCGGTGGAAACGGCTGCAGCAGCGACGCGATGATCGAAGGGCCGATCTGGTCCCAGCGGTCGCACAGCGCCAGCCATCCTTCTCCGTCCCCTGGGCACAGGGCGTCCAGACCGGCGGCGGTGTCGTGGCGGTCGCGCTGGAGCAGGGCCCAACTGCCGTCAGGGAGCGGATTGCCCACGACAGCCGGTGCGTGCACCCACTGCAGCCCGTGGTCTTCGAGGTGCAGGCCTTGGATCGTGGGTGAGGCCGCGGCGAGCGGGTAGAACGCGCTCATGGTGTCGTGTACGTAGTCGGGAGCGACGTCACGGTCGCTTTGTACGGCGCCGCCTATCGTCGGCTGCGCCTCGAGCACCGTCACCGACCACCCGGCATCAATCAACAGATTCGCAGCGACCAGGCCGTTGGGGCCTGCCCCTATCACCACAGCGTCAGTCACAGATGCATCTTGGCCCCTCTGGTCCGCACTTCGCGAGCCGGTGGCACTTCTGGCTTGGGTCTTCGGTCAAGATTGCGACATGGCACTTGCCGGTCCCGTCGAGAATGCCCGGCATCTGCACTCGGGAAAGGTGCGTGAGCTCTACCAGCTCATCGACGGGCGGCTGCTCATCGTAGCCACCGACCGCATATCGGCGTACGACTTCGTGCTGACACCGGAGATCCCTGACAAGGGCGTCATCTTGACCCGTATGTCGCTGTGGTGGTTCGAGCAGCTACGGCGGCTCGTGCCGAACCACGTCGAGTCGACCGACGTACCGGGTCACCTCGCGGGTCGTGCGGTGATCTGTGAGGCCCTGGCCATGTTCCCGGTGGAGTGTGTCGCTCGGGGCTACCTCACCGGCTCAGCGCTGACCGACTACCGCGAAAGCGGCGCCGTGTGTGGAGTCGAACTGCCCGCCGGGCTGCAGGAAGGCTCGCGGCTGTCCGACCCAATCTTCACCCCGGCGACCAAAGCGGCGGCCGGCGATCACGACGCCAACATCACCTACAACGCAGTTGCTGAGACCGTCGGCTATCACGTCGCCGAGGAGTTGCGCACACTGACACTCGCCGTCTACTCGCGGGCGGAGGCCATCGCGCGGCAAAGAGGCATTCTGTTGGCGGACACCAAGCTTGAGTTCGGACGCTCCCGCGACGGCCGGATCAAGCTCGCCGACGAGGTGCTCACTCCTGACTCATCCCGGTTCTGGCCGGCCGACAGTTGGCTACCCGGCCGCACGCAGCCGTCGTACGACAAACAGATCGTCCGCGACTGGCTGACCTCGCCGGAAAGCGGCTGGAGCCGGGCCGACGGAACCCCTCCGCCGCGGCTGCCGGCATCGGTCGTCGCGCGCACCCGCGCGGCGTACATCGAGGCATACGAGCGGCTCACCGGCGACCTCTACTGACTCCGGCGACGCCGTTCGATTCCGGCGAAGGCTCCGACGTGCGCAGTCGACTCGCCACTAGGCTCGGAGGGGCCGAGACCGCACGGTGAGAGGGAGTGTTCATGACCCGGGTCGTCGTCGACGTCATGCCCAAACGAGACCTGTTGGACCCCCAAGGCAAGGCCGTCCTGGGAGCGCTGCCTCGGTTGGGATTCGAATGCGTCCGTGACGTGCGCCAAGGCAAGCGGTTCGAGCTCGAAGTGGACGGTGACGTCACCGAAGACCGGCTTGCAGAGGTGCGCCGAGCCGCAGAGACGCTGCTCAGCAAACCCGTGATCGAGGACTACACGGTGCGGGTGGAGCCGGAATGAAGCGAGAGCGTCGCGCATGAGAGTCGGCGTTGTGACGTTTCCCGGGTCGCTGGATGACGTCGATGCGTGCCGGGCGATCCGCTTGGCCGGCGGAGACGACGTGCCGCTGTGGCACGGCGACGAGAGCCTCCGCGATGTCGACGCGGTAGTGCTGCCTGGCGGCTTCTCGTACGGCGACTACCTTCGCTGCGGGGCTATCGCTCGATTCGCACCGGTGATGAACGCCGTTGTCGCGGCGGCACAATCTGGGCTTCCGGTTCTCGGCATCTGCAACGGCTTCCAGATCCTCTGCGAGTCGCTCCTGCTGCCGGGTGCGCTCATCCGCAACGACAGCCGGAGATTCGTGTGTCGTGACCAGCGGGTGCGAATCGAGAGGGCGTCGACGGCCTGGACCGCTCAGTACACCGCGGGAGAGGAAGTCACGCTCGTGCTCAAGAACGGCGAAGGGGGGTACGTCGCAAATTCTTCGACGCTGGAGGAGCTCGAGCGCGAAGGTCAGGTGGTCGCTCGGTATCTCGGACCGAACCCGAACGGCTCGATGCACGAGATCGCCGGCATCTGCAACGGCAGGGGCAACGTTGTCGGACTCATGCCGCACCCCGAGCACGCCGCGGACGACTTGTGCGGCGCCGGCACCGACGGGTTCCGGTTCTTCACCTCCGTGCTTCACGCGGCTCTCTCCGCCTGACCCGCGCGTGACCTAACAGCCGCTGGGCAACCTATAGCGCGTGGAGCGTCTGACAGACCGGCGAATACCGCGGGAGTTGCCACCGCAGTCGATAGCATTCCGCAGTGACGACGCGGCTGACGCAGTGACGACGCGGCTGCGACCGGACACTGTCGACGAAGCCGCTCGCACTCCCGACTTCCCGCAGCCGTGGGCGGATCTCGGTCTCAAGCCTGACGAGTACGCCCAGCTCGGCGAAGTCCTCGGACGTCGTCCCACCGCCGCCGAGTTGGCGATGTACTCGGTGATGTGGAGCGAGCACTGCTCCTACAAATCGAGCAAAGTTGACCTGCGGCGATTCGCTGAGACCATGACCGACACCATGCGCAAATCCCTGCTCGTGGGCATCGGAGAGAACGCCGGAGTGGTCGATGTGGGGCACGGCTACGCGGTGACCTTCAAGATCGAGTCGCACAACCATCCGACGTACGTCGAGCCTTACCAGGGTGCCGCGACCGGAATCGGGGGGATCGTGCGCGACATCTTGTCCATGGGCGCGCGCCCGGTTGCGGTGCTTGACGCGTTGCGGTTCGGGCCGCTGGATGCTGCAGACACGCATCGTGTCGCTCCCGCGGCCGTTGCCGGCATTGGCGGCTACGGCAACTGTCTCGGTCTTCCCAACATCGGCGGTGAGGTCGTGTTCGATTCGTCGTACGCCGGGAATCCGCTCGTCAACGCGCTGTGCGTCGGCGTGCTGCGGCACGAACAGCTGCATCTGGCACAGGCGTCCGGCGACGGCAACCGGGTGATCCTGTACGGCGCGAGAACCGGCGGGGACGGCATCGGTGGAGTGTCCGTGCTGGCGTCGGAGACGTTCGACGAGCGCGGGCCAACGAAGCGGCCCAGTGTGCAGGTGGGTGATCCGTTCATGGAGAAACTGCTGATCGAGTGCACGCTGCAGCTTTTCGCCGAGGGTCTGGTGAGCGGCATCCAAGACCTCGGCGGCGCGGGGCTGTCGTGCGCGACCGCTGAGTTGGCCAGCGCAGGCGATGGCGGCATGCACATCGATCTTGAGCTTGTGCCGCTACGCGATCCGACGTTGTCTCCTGAGGAAATCCTCATGAGCGAGTCGCAAGAACGCATGATGGCCATCGTGGAGCCGCAGAATGTCGAGCGGTTCCTGAACATCTGTCAGCGGTGGGACGTCGACGCGACAGTCATTGGCGAGGTCACCGACCGAGGGCGCCTGGTCGTGGACTGGCACGGCGAGACGATCGTCGACGTACCTCCTCACTCAGTCGCTGACGAAGCACCGATTTGTCAGAGGCCGTTCGCTAGGCCAACTGAGCAGAGCTCACTGCAGGCGGACTCCGCCGATCGGCTGCCGCGGCCCGGTACTGGATCAGAGCTGAGGGCCACGTTGCTGCGGCTGGCAGCCTCGCCGAACCTGTGCGACAAGTCGTGGGTCACCGACCAGTACGACCGGTACGTCCGCGGGAACACCGTGCTCGCTCAGCCAGAAGACGCCGGACTCATCCGCGTCGACGAGCAGTCGGGGCTGGGCGTCGCGGTCGCGACGGACTGCAACGCCCGATTCGTGCGGCTCGATCCGTACGCTGGCGCCCAGCTCGCGCTGGCCGAGGCCTACCGCAACGTCGCCACGACGGGAGCTCGACCGATCGCCGTGACCGACTGCCTCAACTTCGGCTCGCCGGAGAACCCTGCGGTGATGTGGCAGTTCGCCGAGGCTGTCCGCGGACTGGCTGAGGGCTGCCGGGAGCTCGGCATTCCGGTCACCGGCGGGAACGTCAGCTTCTACAACTCCACGGGCAACTCCGCCATCTTGCCGACGCCCGTAATCGGAGTGCTTGGGGTGATCGACGACGTACGGCGACGGACGCCGCTGGGCTTCGCTGCGGCGCAGCGGGCGATTTATCTGCTCGGCCAGACGCTCGACGAGCTCAGCGGTTCGGAGTGGGCGAGCGTCGTCCACGGCCACCTGGGGGGGCTGCCACCGCGCACGGACCTCGATGCCGAGCGCCGGCTGGCGGAAGTGCTTGTCGGCGGTGGCCGTGAGGGTCTCCTCGAGTCAGCGCACGACCTGTCCGACGGCGGTCTGGGTCAGGCGTTGGTCGAGGCCTGCCTTCGGTGTGACGTGGGAGCGCGAATCGACCTGCCGGCCGCGCAGGATGCGTTCGTCGCGCTGTTCAGCGAGTCGGCGGCCCGGGCGATTGTGTCGTTGCGTCCGGAAAATGAGGAGCGCCTCGCTGCCCTCTGCCAGGACTCTGGCGTGCCATTCACCAAGCTCGGGGAGACGGCCGGTAGAGGGGCATCCGCTGCCCTCGAGGTGGGCGGTCAGTTCGCGACACCGCTGGCCGAACTCCGCGCCGTGTGGTCTCCCACACTCCCCGCTGCGTTCGACACCTGATACCTGCGATCTGCGCCGCTCCGTGACCTGCGCCGACCTGCGACCTGCGACCTGCGAAGCAACCCCTTTGCCGCCGACACGCCACGAACGGTCCGTCCTCGTCGGTGTGTCGGCTACCGATTGACGTCTCGGCAAGGAGTGGCTGGCGTCGGCGGATCAGGCTCTCACCCCTACAGTGGCGGCCGTGCCCGCAGTCCTCCGCCAACTCTCACCGGCCCAGCTCAAAGACGTGCTCGCGCGAATCGACCAGACTCCGTCGGGCGAGAGATTCCCCGCGACTGACGACGTTCGAGCGGCCGTCAAGCATTTCCTTGCCGTCCTGACCGCGCGGGCGCCGGGCAAGAGCGTCGAGGTCCGGGTGCCGCCGTACGCCGCCGTGCAGTGCGTCGAAGGAGCCCGACACACCAGAGGTACGCCTCCTGCCGTGGTCGAGACCGACCCCGGCACCTGGCTGGCCCTGGCACGCGGACAGCTGCATTTCGCAGAGGCCGTACGAGGGGGGTCTGTCCGAGCCTCCGGTGAGCGATCAGACCTCTCGCGGTACCTCCCGCTGAGCTGAGCGGCCGTGAGCATGGCAAACAGCCCCTAAGCACCGCACATCTGCCACGCGGACGTAGAGGGCGCCCTGTCAGCATGGCAGGCTCCGGGAGAGCGCGGCGCGCGTACCGAGGTGACGGCTTGCTCAACGGCGGGGTATGGCGCGGGGACGCGGGTACGCCGCGGGTCCAGGCGGCGGCAGAGGCAAGGCACGCGGCCGTAGACTAAGGCGGTGGCTCGGGGAGACGGTCGACTGACCTCAGCGATTGATCCGCACGACCTCGGGCCGCAGGACGCCTGCGGTGTTTTTGGCGTCTGGGCACCTGGTGAGGATGTCGCCAAGCTGACGTACTTTGGTCTGTACGCACTGCAGCACCGCGGCCAGGAGTCCGCCGGCATCGCTGTCGGCAACGGCAAGCAGATCCTCGTCTACAAAGACATGGGTCTGGTGTCCCAGGTCTTCAACGAGGCGACGCTGGACTCGCTGAAGGGCCACGTCGCAATCGGCCACTCCCGCTACTCCACCACCGGCTCCAGCGTGTGGCAGAACGCTCAGCCCACGTTTCGCTCGACGCCTGGCGGTTCCCTTGCGCTGGCCCACAACGGGAACCTCACGAACACCGGCGATCTCGCCCAACTGGTCGATCAGTCGGGCAAATCGACGAATCATCTCAACGTCCCCACTTCCGGCGCTGCAGCGGCCTCCACGGACACCGACCTCATCACCGCACTGCTCGCCGCCAATCCGAACCGCAGCCTCGAACAGGCAGCGTCAGAAGTGCTGCCGACCCTTCTCGGCGCCTTCTGCCTGGTATTCATGGACCAGGGAACGATGTACGCCGCTCGCGACCCGCAAGGCATCCGGCCACTGGTGCTGGGTCGACTCGAGCGGGGCTGGGTGGTGGCCTCGGAGACGGCGGCGCTCGACATCATCGGAGCAGCTTTCGTTCGCGAAGTGGAGCCCGGCGAACTGCTCGCGATCGACGAAGATGGCCTCCGTACGTCGCGCTTCGCAACCGCTGACCCCAAGGGCTGCCTCTTCGAGTTCGTCTACCTGGCGCGTCCTGACACCCTGATCAGCGGTCAGCGGTTGCAGATTGTCCGCACGGAGATCGGTCGCCGGTTGGCCCGCCAGCACCCGGTTGACGCCGACCTGGTGATTCCGGTGCCGGAGTCCGGCACTCCCGCCGCCATTGGGTACGCCGAGGAAAGCACCATCCCCTACGGGCAGGGACTGGTGAAGAACTCCTACGTCGGGCGCACGTTCATTCAGCCCAGCAACACGATCCGCCAGCTCGGGATAAGGCTCAAGCTGAACCCCCTTCGCGACGTCATCGAGGGCAAGCGGCTGATCGTGGTCGACGACTCGATTGTGCGGGGTAACACCCAGCGCGCGCTGGTGCGGATGCTCAGGGAGGCCGGCGCCCGGGAGGTACATGTACGCATCGCCAGTCCTCCGGTCAAGTGGCCCTGCTTCTACGGCATCGACTTCCCCAGCCCGGCTGAGCTGATCGCGAACGGGCTCGGCCCCGACGAGATCTGCAACTCCATCGACGCGGACTCCCTCGGCTACATTTCTCTGGACGAACTGGTGGCCGCCACCCGAGTCGCTAAAAGTGATCTGTGTAGGGCTTGCTTCGACGGGATCTATCCGGTCGAGCTGCCAGAACCGCGTTTTGTGGGCAAACACGTCCTGGAGCTGCCGGTGGAGCGCCTGGACGCGGACGGCCTCAGCGCCTCGCTGCGTAGCGGAGGAGCCGCTGACGCTCTCTCGCGGCCGTGAGTGAGCGTCTCGGCCAACCCCTCAGCGGTAACTTTCCGGTGACGACATACGCAGATGCCGGAGTCTCGATTGCCGCAGGTGAAAGAGCCGTCGGATTGATGAAGCAGGAAGTCGACAAAGCTCGCCGGCCCGAAGTCGTCGGTGGCATCGGGGGATTCGCCGGCCTCTTCGACGCGTCGGCGCTGACGACCTACCGCCGACCTCTGCTGGCCACCAGTACCGACGGTGTTGGCACCAAGGTCGTGATCGCCGCCCGCATGGACAAGCACGACACGATCGGGTTCGACCTCGTCGGCATGCTCGTCGACGACCTGGTCGTATGCGGCGCTGAACCGCTGTTTCTCACCGACTACATCGCCTGCGGCACGGTGGTACCTGAGCGCGTCTCCGCAATCGTCAAGGGCATCGCCGAAGCCTGTGTCGTCGCCGGCTGCGCCCTGCTCGGTGGGGAGACCGCTGAGCATCCCGGACTGCTGCAACCCGACGAGTACGACGTGGCCGGTGCCACGACCGGCGTTGTGGAGGCAGACAGCCTTCTGGGAGCCGAGCGCGTCCGGGCGGGGGACCTGCTGATTGCAATGGGTTCCTCAGGCCTGCACTCCAACGGGTACTCCCTTGTCCGCCGGGTCATGCTAGAGAAAGCGGGGTGGTCGCTCGACCGGTACGTCGACGTCCTGGGCCACAGCCTCGGAGAGGAATTGCTGCGGCCGACCAGCCTCTACACCAAGCCGTGCCTGACCTTGGCCCGCACCACCAACACGCATGCGTTGGCGCACATCACCGGCGGTGGGATCGCCGCCAATCTGGCACGCGTGGTTCCTCCCTTGCTGAGCGCGGTCGTCGACCGCTCCACGTGGTCACCACCGGCCATCTTCGGGCTCGTTGCCGACCTCGGCTCGGTGCCGCAGAGCGACCTCGAGGCCACCCTCAACATGGGCGTGGGCATGATCGCCGTCGTTTCTCCCGATGACGCGCGACTTGCTCTAGGCAGCCTGGAAGAGGGCGGTATTCCGGCCTGGCTCTGTGGCGAGGTCACCCGCACAGACGGCGCTGGAGCCCACCTGATCGGCGCCTATCGATAAGCGGCCGGACAGCATCACGATCCTGGGTCATGGTCCGCATTGCGAGCCTCGCTCTTTCTTGGGCCGGTGTGTATAGGTCGCCGGGGCGGGTAAGGTTGTCCGCACGACACAGACACAGACCGGGGCCCTCGCAGTGGTCCCCGTCGCGAAATTGCGAGGGGGTCGACCCTATGGGGCGCGGCCGTGCCAAAGCTAAGCAGACGAAAGTCGCTCGTGAGCTTAAGTACCGCGAATTCAACACCGACTTCACCGAGTTGCAGCGGGAGCTTCACGGTGACGGTGACGCACCCGGCTCGTCGGCGGCGGCCGAGCCGGTCAACGAAGCCGAGGACATCGACGACCCTTACGCGGAGTACGACGAGCCGCGTTCCGCCTCAGGGCACTGACGCCACCGCACTGCCAGCTCGCGGCGTCGTTCCCGGCTCGAGAAAATGAGCGGTTCAGCTTAGCCAGATCTGCCGGAGTCGACCCACCTGAGACATGCGCTGGTCCGCCAGCTGGTCAGCGGCTCGGGCCGTGGGAATGCCTTGCGCCGCGGCCAGCTCGAAGACGCGCAAGGTGGTGTCGTAGATCTGCCCTGCCCGGGTCTGTGCACGCTCGAACGAGAAGCCATCCAACTCGTCTGCGACCTGAATCAAGCCACCGGAGTTCACGCAGTAGTCCGGGGCGTACAGAATTCCGCGTGACTCCATAACCTCCACAACGCCTGGATAGGCCAGCTGATTGTTGGCGGCGCCGCATACGACCTTGGCCTTGAGCAGCTGGACGCTATCGTCGTCGAGCGCGCCTCCGAGTGCGCAGGGCGCGTACACGTCGAGGTCTGAGGCCACCAACTCGGAGGTGCCGCCGACGACCTCCACGTCCGGATGCAGGGCCCGAACTTTGTGCACGGGAGCCTCTTGCGTGTCGGTGATCACCACCTCCGCTCCGTTGTCGAACAGGCGGTCGACTAGATGGGAACCGACTTTGCCGACACCGGCGACACCCACCCGCCTGCCGGTGAGAGAGGGTGTTCCCCAGGTCACCTCAGCAGCGGCACGCATACCTTCGAACACGCCGTACGCCGTGAGGACGCCGGAGTCACCGGCGCCGCCATGCTCGAACGACCGCCCGGTGACAAAGTCGCATTCCCTGGCCACCACATCCATGTCTTCGCTATAGGTGCCCACGTCACAGGCGGTGATATAGCGCCCGTTCAAGGACTGGACGAAGCGCCCGTACGCCCGCAGCAGCGCCTCGCTCTTGTCGGTGCGCGGATCGCCGATGATCACCGCCTTGGCGCCGCCGAGATCCAAGCCCGCCAAGGCAGCCTTGTACGCCATTCCCTTCGCGAGGTTGAGCACGTCCTGGACGGCCTTGCCCTCACTGGAGTACGGGTAGAAGCGGGCGCCGCCGAGGCCTGGTCCCAGGGCCGTTGAGTAGATGGCGATGACGGCCTTCAGTCCGCTGGGGCGATCCTGACAGAACACAACCTGTTCGTGTTGATCTCGTCCGAAGACTGAGAAGTCCGCTTCTGGAGCCATGTTGGTCACTCCTTCGTCCGAAGCACTCCACTCGATACACGCCAGGCAACGATATGCCTGCGACACAGCGCGGTACGCCGAAGCAAACCTCCTTGCGCGGTTAGTCTCTGACCCGTGCTGCCCTACGCGTCGTACCTGCGCGTGTATGAGCCAGCTCGGTCGCTGAGCCATGACCTCCGCAGCAGTCTGCATGCCAGCAGGGCCACTCTCGTCGAAAGCCTCACGACTGTGACGACGGAGCAGCGAGCCGCACTGCGCCGCGCGGTGACCGGAGCAGCCTTCAACATCGAGCCGGATGACTCGGCAGATGTATACGTGTTGCGACGGGAAGGACGGCTGCATCTGTGCCCGGTGGACCTGGCCCTTCGTTCATGGCTGGCGCTGACGGAGTTCCTCGGTAACCGTTTCGATCCCGGCCTGCGACTGCTCATGCCTCCCGATGCCCTCGCGGTGGCTGACGACCGGTTCCTCCAATGGCGTCGAGACCATCCGCGTGCCGTGCCGCACATCCATCAAGGGGGGTGGGAGGTGCCGCGCATCTGGTTCGTCCTCGTCATGGACGAGGAGCGAGAACTGTACGACGGTGGAGGCTTCGCGAGCCTTCGGTACCGGACTCGCATTGCCGACGCTCGACGCAGAGCGGCGTCTGCCTCCCGGGCCCTGCGCGGCCTCGTCACGGACGTTCATCTACTGGACTCCCTCAGCGCCTTGCGCTTTTGGCTCGACAACTTCGACGATGAGTCATGGGTGGAGGTGGACTATGCGGGCTTGGCACGATTACTAGGCGCAAACCTGTGCCGTGACCATTCGGCCAGAGACATCTGCTCGTCGCTCAAGGCCTTGCGCGACGGGGATCTGGGCGCTGCCGCAGCGGCGTACCGCCCGTTTCAGCAGCGGTGGGAGGAGATCGCCGCGTACGGACGCGCGAACTGAGACAAGACCTTTTCGGTAGAGGACCCCCTGCAAGCGTCGTTTGTGAGATTCGGCTACTCTTGGCGTGGGATGACCGCTTGGTCCGCTTGCTGCCGACACCGTTTCAGCAAAGGATCGACGGTCGGGGGAGGTTCCGCCCTGTGTGGGCGTGCCTGGTCATTCCGACAGGCATAGACCCAGCGTTTGGCGGCGGTGAGCCAGGCGCGTACACACGGGAGGTCGTTCGTGGACACACGGTCGGCAGACACTGACGCACTGCTCACGCCGGCTGAGGTCGCGGCGTTGTTCCGCGTCGATCCCAAGACGGTCACGCGCTGGGCGAAGGCGGGCAAGCTGAGCTCTATTCGCACTCTTGGCGGACACCGTCGCTATCGCGAGTCAGAGGTGCGTCAGTTGCTCGGTTCTATTCCAGCGCAGCGCTCCGCAGAGTAGTTGGTGCCCGGCTGGACCACCTGGCCGCACGCACCGACAATCAAGAAGCGGTGAGCTGTACGCGGCCGTCCGCTGACGGGGTCTATCGCTACGAGAGTTCAGGTGAACGCGCTGGACGGCCGAGCCTTGGATGACTAGCTGGCAATGACGAAGCGCCGCGTAACCCGCTCGCTCTTACTGATTCGTCGATGTCTTTCCGGGGCGGAATCCGACCAGCAAGCCGACCCCAACCAGCACTGCAGCGATGATGAGCAGCCACTTAACCGCGCTGATCACGAACGCGAGAAGCATGAGAAGGACAATCGTGCCGAGCAGCATCAATAACAGTCGCACGCCTTAAGACTACCGCGGCAGTGCGGACGCAGAGCGCCGTTGAGCGCCGCGCTATCCGATGACGCTCATGTGGACCCCGTAGGGTCGGCTGTCGCGTTCGCTGAGGACGCGCTGCTTCAAGCAAGACAGCAAGAGACTGGATCTCGTCAGCCGCGGTAGTAACAGGTGCCCCTAGGCTCCTCCAGTGGACCTCACCTCGCTGACCCGCTTGCCAGAGATGGCCTCGACGGACAGAGCCGAACTGGACAAGCTCCTCAAAGACTGCCTGGTCGGTCACCTTGCCTTCACTGTTGACCAGCAACCGGTCGTGTTGCCCACCGCCATCGCACGAGACGGCGACCAGGTGCTGCTGCACGGGTCCACCGGCGCGGGATGGATGCGCGGCGTGGCTCGCGGCGGACCGGTCTCCCTCGCCGTCACCTCGGTCGAGGGACTGGTGGTTGCTCGCTCAGCGTTCGAGTCCTCGATGCACTACCGCAGCGCTGTCATCTTCGGAAGCTGCGCCGTGCTGGAGGGTGACGCCAAGTCGAAGGCTCTCGACCTGCTGACCGACCACCTCCTTCCGGGCAGAGTCGCAGAGGTACGGCGACCAACGACGAAGGAGCTGGCCGCCACCTTGGTGCTGGGCTTGCCGATTGAGACGTGGTCGCTCAAGGTCTCCGACGGCTGGCCGGAGGACCCACCCGCGGACGTCGACGGGCCGGCGTGGGCGGGCATCATCGCGCTGCGGACGTTCTACGGCGAGCCGATCGCCGCGCCGGACCTGCATCCGGGCATCGACGTCCCCGGCTCGATACGCTGCCTGACCACCACCGGTCAATTCAACGGGTGATCACGCGGCTCGACGATGTACGCACCGTCGCGCGTGAACGTCCGCACCCGCCATCCGTGCTGGACTGCGCGGCCGAGGGTGTGCCGCAGCGCCCGCCGCCAGGCGACCGCCAGTTCGAGGTCGGCTGCCCGGAGGGCGACGATGTCGGCAGGGATCTGTATGCGGCGTACCGAGCTGCTCGGGGTTTCCATGACTACTGGCTGCGAGCGCTCTCCGACTCGAAGCTCGTAGTGTCCGGTGGACCACGAGGCGGCGAGGGGCTTCTCGCCGCCTCCTTCGCTCGCGGCTACCGCTCTCTCAGACAGCAGCCGCCAGGTCAGCAGCAGCCGGTCGCTGTCATCAGTGCCGTTGACGCCGTCGTTCATCGCACCGTAGAAGTTCGGCATGTAGGCGGTGACCTCTGCGCCGAGCTTGCCAAGGTTGAACACCATGTTCCGTCGCACGAGAGGGTCGACCGTCCACGTGATCGTCGTGAAGCCGCGATTCAGTGACCACGCGCGCTGATGCAGCTTCAGCGCTAGCCCAACGCCACGGTTCTGCATGTGTTCTGCGACTCCGGAGATGTGGGAGTGCAGCTCGGTGGCGTCGTCGCCTGCACGCCAGGCCAAGGACACGCCGACAAGCTGGGCGTCAGTGAAGACCCCGACAACATAGTTGCCGGTGTGAGCCATCGCCTGCAGAAGGTGAGCGCTCACCGGAGTGGTCTCTCGGCTGGTCTGCCAGACATTCGCGAGCAGATCCGCGGCGTGCTGTGCTGCATCCGCACTGCGCAGCTCACCGATCGTCACGTCGGCACGGGCCGCCGACGCCTGTGCAACGGCCGTCGCCCGGCTCGTTCCCTCCACCGGCACCACGCTTATCCGTCGCTTCGCAGCTCGACCGACGACGTAGTGATCGTGGTCAGCCACTCCTCGTCGACCTGCACGCCGAGTCCGGGTCCCTGAGGTACAGCTACACAGCCATCGATCAAGACGGCAGGCTCAGTCACGATGTCGCGCTTCCAGTAGCGGTCCGCCCCTGATGTGTCACCGGGCAATGTGAACCCCGGTAGGGCGGCCAGTGCCAGATTGGCGGCACGGCCGATGCCGGTCTCCAGCATTCCGCCGCACCAGACCGGGACGCCTTGAGCCGAGCAGACGTCGGAGATGCGCCGTGCCTCAAGGAGGCCACCCACCCGTCCGGGCTTGATGTTCACGATGTCGCAGGCTCTGAGTGCAAGCGCGTCAGCCGCCGCGCGAGCACTGACAACGGACTCGTCCAGGCAGATCGGCGTCTGCAGCGCCGCCGCCACGACCGCGTGCGCGCGCACCTCCTCCTCGGCAAGCGGTTGCTCGATCAGGAGAAGGCCGAAGTCGTCCAGTCGGCGTAACGTCGCCAAGTCCGACAGCTGGTACGCCGCGTTCGCGTCGACTTGCAGAGGTACGTCGCCGAACCGCTCCCGCACCGCTGCGACAACATCGACGTCTCGCCCCGGCTCGATCTTCAGCTTGATGCGGGCATAGCCGGCGTCCACGAACGTCGCGACGTTGTCGAGCAGTGTCTCCAGGGAATCCTCGATGCCGACGGAGACGCCGGCGGGGACGGCGTCGCGGATGCCACCGAGGTAGTCGACAAGCCGCATGCCGCATGTGCGAAGCTCGGCGTCGAGAACCGCCATCTCGATGGCTGCTTTGGCCATGCGGTGTCCGCGGACAGGTGAGAGAACCGGCTGAATGTCCACAGCGCGCACGGAGGGCATCGACGTGAGCCGGGGCCACATAAAGCGCTCGATCACCTCCTGCGCACCGTCGACGTACTCCGACGAGTAGAGCGGCTCAGTGCCGGCAACACACTCACCCCAGCCCTCGACACCGTCGTTGGTGACTACCCGCACCAACAAGATGTCCCGGGTGACCTCAGTGCCGAAGGATGTGCGAAACGGCGACACCAGCGGCATCTCCACCCGCCGCAAGTCCATTTCGGCTAGCTGCACTTGGCTCTCCTGCTTGTGTGTCTCGGTGGCCAGGGCCGGGATCGAACCGGCGACCTTCCGCTTTTCAGGCGGACGCTCGTACCAACTGAGCTACCTGGCCGCTGCGGCAGTCGTGCGAAGGGTGCTGTTCACTGCGTCGTGAAGTGTTGAGGCGACGCGGAAGTCTATCCGACAGCCTCGTCAGTAATCCGCGGTGATTCGATACCTGTCGAACGCTCGACCGAGCGGAATACCCACATGCAAAGTGGCGCGCGCGCGGAGTCCTCGTCCATGCCGCTTCTCATACGACTTGATCGCGGTGCAGTACCACTCCTCTGGCCTTTCCGTTATACGGCCGAAGTGTTGTCCTCGGTCGTTGTCGACGCGGTGTGGTCGCCTGAAACAGGCAACAGGAGTGTGAAGCGGGTGCCTGACTCGTCCCGGGCGAAGAGAATGCGCCCACCGGAGGCCCCTGCCAGTGCCCGTGCCATCGGCAGGCCGAGGTGCTGCTGATCGGTTCGCAAAGCAAACGGCTCAGACGAGTTCAGGAGGCCCTTGCCTTCATCGATAACGTCGATGGCCACCGCCCCTGCAGCATCGCGTACGACGATTGTCACCGCTCCCGCGCCGTGCTGATAGGCGTTGTCGAGCAGCACGTTGAGGATTTGACGCACTGCAGGGGCCGGGGCGTGAACCTTCTGAAGATCCTCCACTTTGAGCCGCAGCGGCCTGTCCGCTGCCGCAAGGATGCCGTGCCAGCGTTCTCTCATGTCGGCGAGGAGCCTTTCGACGTCGAGTCTGGACTCCGACGGGTGTGCGCTGCGCGTCAATGCCAAGACGTCGTCAATCGTCGTGGAGAGTTGCTCGGCCGATGTCAGAGCACCCTCGGCGGCCGTCCGCAAGTTGGTCTCGCCCGCCTCAAGGCTGGTCTCGAGCTCAAGGCGCAGCCGGGTCAGCGGGGTTCTCAATTGGTGGCTCGCGAGCGCAGCGAATGACCGCTCTCGTTCAAGCATCTCCTCCAGCCTCTCGGCAGTCCGATTCAAGGCCCGTCCGGCGTCGTCGATCTCTGGGACGCCACTGGACTTCGCCCGAACCGAGAAGTCACCGCTTCCCAGGTCGTGGGAGACCCGTCCGAGTTCAGTGATCGGTTGAGCTAACCGTCTGCTCTGATAGGCAGCAAAGAGCCCCGCGCATCCGGCAGCGAACAATGCCAAACCAGCCATGCCGGCCCATGCGAGGACGATCCGACGCGAGATCGCGGACTCAGGCGAGGCCGAGCGAACGACTGCGATCACCCGCTCTGCGGAGCCCACCGGTACACCGACAACCACCTGCCCACCCGTCCATGTGTCGACGACCTTCCCGGAGAACGCCGCACGCGTTGATGCTCCGAGCCGCATCGGTCCCACCCCCGTAACGCGATGGCCGCGCCGGTCATAGACGCCGACCTGTACCCCCGACTGAAGCGGCGGCAATTCGATCAAGTCGCCGCGTCGATAACTCGGAGAAACACTCGCCGCGGCCCGCAGGGCCACTCGCTCCAACTCGTTACGTTGGTCGCTGCGCAAGACATGACTCACAACGATCGCCAACGGTAGGCCGAGGACCAGTACCGCCAAGACGACCGCGGAGAGCGCAACCGCGAGAATCCGCTTCCGCACCCGCCGCCTCCCGTTTCTGTCGTCTACTACAGCTCTTACTGTGCCCACGGCCCCCTTGAGCCGGACTTTCCTACGTCCGCCCCGTCCGCAAGCTTCCGCTTCTTACCGTGCGTTCACCTGCACCTGCCTGTCCGCTCACTTGTGCATTCCTAGCGTGGACAACGACCTCTTCAGAAGGAGCTTCGATGTCGCGACGCACGACCGCACTCACCTGTCTGGTACTCGCCTCAGTGGGAACGCTGAGCGCGTGCGGTTCCAGCAGCGGTAGCGCCGGCCCGAAGCCACACTCCTCTCCAAGGCCGTCCATGCACGGTCAGTCTCCAAGCCCTGCACAGCGAGCCGGGCGACACACCAACCGTGCTACCAGTTCCCCGGGCAGTGCGCCCGCGACTGAGTTCCACCCGCCAGGGGACATCCCCGATACCACGGTGTACATCCCCTACAAGGTTCCGGGCAGCAAGGTCCAGCTCAAGGTGCCGGAGGGCTGGGGGCGTTCGGCGAAGGGTGGGGTGACGACCTTCAAGGACCACTACAACAGCATCGCGATCCAGGTGGTATCAGCAAAGTCGCCTCCCACCGTGGCATCGGCGACGAAGATAACGGTGCCGAAGCTTGCTCAAACCGCCACCAACTTCGGGGCTGCGCACGTCAGCCGAGTCCAGTTGGCTCATGGCCCCGCCGTGCTCATCACATACCAGGCAGATTCCAAGCCGGACCCCGTCACAACAAAGGTGGTGCGAGACGCCGTCGAACGCTTTGAACTGTGGAAGCACGGACAAGAAGCAATCGTGACCCTGACCGGACCGGTGAGCGCCGACAATGTTGACCCTTGGCGTACCGTCAGCGAGTCAGTGCAGGTCAAGTGATGAGCGCTGATGCCAAACGGTCGGCGCCTTTGGAGGCCGACCGCCTCTATCGGTTCTACCGGGCAGGTGACGAGGAGACCCTCGCGCTGCAAGGGGTTTCGATCCGCATCGACGCAGGCGAGATGGTCGCTGTCGTGGGTCCGTCGGGTTCGGGTAAGTCAACCCTGTTGGCATGTCTCAGCGGCCTTGACGAGCCTTCCGGAGGGACCGTCTGGATCACGGGCCGGCGGATGAGCCACCAGCCGGAGGCGCTGCGGTCCCAACTGCGGTCTCGCTACGTCGGCGTGGTGACTCAATCGGGCAACCTGGTCGACCACCTGAGCGTGGCTTCGAACGTCAAGCTGGTCCGAGCCCTCTCCCCGCGGCCGCGGGAACATCGTCAGTCCGTCAGCCAGCTGCTGGACTCCGTGGGTCTTGCCACCCGCTCGCATGCCTACCCTCCGCAGCTCTCCGGCGGTGAGGCGGCACGAGCCGGAGTGGCGGTGGCACTCGCGCAAGACCCGGTCCTCCTCCTCGCAGATGAACCCACGGGTGAGCTGGACGGTGACTCCGAGAGGCGACTTCTGGCGCTCTTACGTGATCGCGCCGACGCCGGTGGCGCTGTCCTCGTTGCCAGCCACAGCCCAGCCGTCCTTCGCATGGCGGATCGTGTCATTCCGCTGACCGACGGAACGATCGCAGCGTGACAAGCAGCTCTCAACCCCTGGTCGAGTGCCGTCAGGTATCCCGCACGTTCGGACGCGGCTCAAGCGCGGTCGTCGCTGTCCATGCCGCGACCTGTGTGGTCGACGACCACGCACGGATCGCCGTGGTGGGGGCCTCGGGGTCCGGCAAGTCGACCCTCCTCCACCTTTTCGGGGGCCTCGACTCTCCGACGTCGGGTCACATCGCCTGGCCTGCCTGGGGACGACCACCACGTGGCCACGGAGATGACGTGGGCACGGTCTTTCAAGGAGCGAGCCTGATGCCCGACCTCAATGTCGTCGAAAACGTCACCCTTCCACTGCTGTTCCAAGGAGTCTCCCAGCACGCCGCCCAGGCGCGGGCTCGCGAAAGCCTTGCGTTAATGGACATCGAGACGTTGGCCGAGAAGCTCCCCGAAGAGCTGTCGGGGGGCCAGGCGCAGCGGGTATCGGTTGCCAGGGTCGTAGCCACCCGGCCTCGCTTGATCCTCGCCGACGAACCAACCGGCCAACTTGACCAGTCGACGGCTCGGCACGTTATCGAGGTGCTGCTCCAGGCCGCCGACGAGCTGGCCGCCGGGCTCGTGGTAGCGACGCACGACCCTCTAATCGCCGCTCACCTCGACCACCACTGGGTCATGCATGAAGGGACCCTCGACGTCACGATGGCTGGTGCAGAGGGTGCAGCGGCGAGCGCAGGCGCATCATGATGTCGATCTGGCTCCACGGGCTGGTCCGCCGTCGAGGTGGCCGCCTGCTGGCCACAGCCGCCGGTGTCGCCATCGCCGTGGCCCTTATGGCCAGCCTCGGCGCCTTCTTTGCCTCGTCGAAGGCCACCATGACCAACCGGGCTGCACAAGGTGTGGCGGTTGACTGGCAGGTGGCAGTCAAGACCGCCCCCAAGGTTGCACCCGTGCTGCGGGCCGTAAAGGCAGCACCAGGAACGATTGCGGCGCTGCCGGTGACGTTCGCCGATACACAAGGCATGCACGCGACAGCGGGAGGCACGACGCAAAGCACTGGTCCCGGAGAAGTACTGGGCATTCCGGCCGGCTACTGGAACACGTTTCCGAAAGCTTCGCGGCTGCTGTCCGGGTCACGCAACGGTGTGCTGTTGGCACAGCAAACTGCTGCCAACCTGCACGTCAAGCCCGGCGACACCATTGTTATCGGCCGGTCCGGAAGCAGGCCTTTCCACGCGGCCGTCGCCGGTGTCATCGACCTGCCGCAGTCAGATTCGCTCTTCCAACGCGTGGGAGCTCCCAGCCAGAGCCAACCCGTGGCGCCGCCTGACAACGTTGCCCTGCTCCCCGCGAGCGTCTTCGCAAAAGCCTACGCACCAGGGCGTATCGCTCCCGGAGTCCTCACCACCCAGATTCACGTCAAGCGCAGTCACGCCCTTCCGCCAGACCCCTCGGCGGCCTTCACTGCCGACATGGCAGCCGCACTGCATCTACAAGCAGTCACATCGGGCGCCGGAGTGGTGGGAGACAACCTCGGCGCTACCCTCGACGCGGCGCGCAGTGACGCGCTCTACGCACAGATCCTGTTCCTCTTTCTAGGGGCACCAGGGGCCTTGTTAGCCGCGGCCCTGACCGCGGCCGTCAGCAGTGCGGGAGCCACACGCCGACGCACCGAGCAGGCGTTGCTGCGCACCCGCGGTGCTACCCGTGCGCAACTGCTGCGGCTATCGGTTATAGAGGCGGTGCTGGTGGGCGCCATCGGGAGTATTGTGGGTTTGCTCGCCGCCACCGGCCTGGGCGCATTAATCTTCGGCTCGCCGAGCCTCGGGGCCACGCCCGGGGCGGCAATCGCCTATGCGGGAACATCCGTGCTGGTCGGCATTCTCATCTCAGTCCTTGTCATTGTGTTCCCAGCCTTCCGTGACCTTCGCGATGGGAGCAGGATCACGACCACGGGTGACATTGGTCGTGCCGCCTCACCCCGATGGCTGCGGTACGGGCTCGACTTCATCTTCCTCGGAGCGGCGCTCGCGGTGTTCTGGGCCACCAGCCGCAACCAGTTCAACCTTGTCCTCGTGCCTGAGGGCGTGCCGACAATCTCGGTGAACTACTGGGCGTTCTTGGGTCCCGCCCTGGCGTGGGCAGGAGCGGCGCTGTTGGCATGGCGCATCGCGGACCTTCTCCTGAACCGCGGCTCAGGGCTGGTATCAGGGTTCCTCAAGCCGGTGGCGCACGAGCTCGCGCGAACCGTTGCCTCTCAGATGTCCCGACAACGACGCACGATTGCACGTTCGGCTGTTCTTGTTGGACTTGCTTTGTCGTTCGCGATCTCCACTGCAACCTTCAACTCCACGTATCGGCAACAGGCGGAGGCTGACGCACAGCTGACAAACGGTGCTGACGTCACCGTCACGGAGTCGCCGGGCACGTCGGTGCCACCGGCTCGTGCTGCAGCGCTCGCGCGGGTCCCCGGTGTGAAAGCGGTTCAGCCGGTTCAGCACAGATTCGCGTACGTTGGCACAGACCTTCAGGACCTGTACGGGATCTCGCCACGAACAATCACGAAGGCCACCACGCTGCAAGACGCCTACTTCCAAAATGCCACGGCCGCTCAGTCGCTTCAGCGACTCGCGTCGGGACCGAATGGTGTGCTGGTGAGCGCCGAAACCGTCAACAGTTTCCAGTTGCATCTCGGGGATACCCTGCGCCTCCGTCTGCAAGTGACTGACTCACACAGCTACCGATACGTCACATTTCGCTACGTCGGCATCGTGAACGAGTTTCCGACCGCACCCAAAGACAGCTTCCTCGTGACCAACGCGTCGTATGTCGCTCAACAGACGGGCAGCAACGCAGTCGGCGCCTTTCTCGTCAACACTGGCGGTCAGAACATCTCTTCGATCGGCAACCAGATCCAAAACCTGGTGGGAACCTCTGCCAAGGTAACCGGGCTTACCGCCACCCGTGGACAGGTGTCCTCCAGTCTCACTTCGGTCGACCTCACGGGCCTAACGAAGCTCGAACTGATTTTCGCGCTGATCATCGTTGCCGCAGCGGGTGGCCTTGTGACGGGACTCGCCTTGAACGAGCGGCGAAAGTCCCTCGCGATCGCTACCGCACTCGGCGCCAACTCGCGACAGTTGCGCACCTTCGGGCTCGGCGAGCCAACCTTTGTGGCCATTCTCGGTGTCGTCACAGGGGCGTTAGCCGGGTGGGGCCTGTCGGAGATGTTGGTCAAGGTGCTCACCGGCGTTTTCGACCCGCCTCCAGCACATCTGGCAGTGCCATGGAACTATCTCAGCATCGTGACCGTTGCCTCGCTGCTCGCCATCGCTCTGGCAGCAGTGTTCATAGCCAGACGGGCTGAAACCAACGTGCACGAGCAACTTCGCGAGCTGTAGCTCACGCTGCAGGCGGACCAGTCGGACCCGTCACCAGATTCCTCTCGTAGGCTCAAACCTGTGACAGCACTGCTCCTCGTAGAGGACGACGAGAAGATCGGTGCGTTACTGGTCAGCGCGCTCACGAGCACTGGGCATCGCATCTCGTGGCAGCGAACTGGCGCAAGCGCGCTCGTCGCTGCCCAAGGTCAGGCCTTCGACTTGGTACTCCTGGACCTTGGGCTGCCCGACGTCGACGGCGTCGATCTCTGTCGGGGACTGCGGAGATGTCAACCTGAGACCGTCATCGTCATCCTTACCGCTCGGCGAGACGAGATCGACGTGATCGTCGGGCTCGAGTCGGGAGCCGACGACTATCTGATAAAGCCCTTCCGACTCACCGAATTGCTGGCTCGAGTACGGGCACATCTGCGGCGGCACAGACCAGCAGACGTCATCAGCGCGGCTGCGCCGTTACGGCTTGGAGATCTCATCGTAGACGTCGACGCACGGCGGTGCTGGGTCGGAGGCGAGGAGTTGCAGCTCCGCTTGAAGGAATTTGATCTGCTGGCCCGACTGGCTAGGTCCGAAGGGTCGGCGGTCAGCCGTACAACCTTGATGGCCGACGTATGGGATGACGACTGGTTCGGGCAGACAAAGACACTGGACGTCCACATCGCCGCGTTGCGACGACGACTTGCGGAAGCATCTCGCCGAGCAGGTGGAGCCAGGCTACCCAGTATCACAACCCTGCGTGGCCACGGATACCGGCTCGACGCCCCCGAGGTGCTGGCCGGGTCGCCAAGTTCGCAGCGAGGGTGACTTCCGGAGGGCGACCGAATTGTTCAGCCGAAGCACCATTCGCTTCGTCACCGGAGGGCCCGCGCCGCGGCCTCTTCGGTGACGACTTTGTGTGTGCCGTCACACCACGGTGCCAGCGACGAGCGTCCGCACCGGCAGAGGGCGACGCAAGGTCGCCGCACTTCGTGAACGGCGCCCTCGGCGTCGACGACCTGGTCGGCGCCGCGAAGCAAGAGAGGTCCGTCCGGGCAGACAGTCACGGTCACCGGTCGCCGGGCGTCGCGGCGCTTCATCGGGGCGCTCTCACATCTCCTCCGTGCCGAAGCCCTGACCAAAGTGGCCGTTGGGAGCTTGATGTGGACCGAAGACCCGCACTTCGGTCAGGGCTTGGGCGTTCTGTGAGTTAGTGAGCGGCTCGGCTGGAAGCCGCTCGTGGCAGACGCAGTGGTGCTCCGGACAGCCAAAGCTTGCGAGATCGCGCTGGCGATGCGCGGCGATCCGCAGGCGCTGTCCGGCGTACGGAACACCGCCTTGCATGCGCCACACCAGGGCAGCCCAGGAGCAGACTGCACGTTCCAGCACCCAAGCCGGTGCCCAGAAAGCCGCGTCTGTGGAGAAGACAGCGCGTCCACCGTTCCTCTGCCGGCCGAGCTCGGCGGCCGCGGTGATGGCCGCCACCAGCAGTGCCGCCGTACGACGTCCGCCGCGGCTGCTCGTCAGAACGAGCAGGAGGGGCAGGGTGGCGAGCTCGACCGCCAACCGGCCTGGTTGCGCGAAGCTGTCGTAGGCCTGTCGGAACCGTTGTTGCCAAAAGTGAGCCGCTGTGGGAGGCACTCGCCGAACGTAGAGGTAACCCGCATGGCGTACGGCGCCCCCGGAGGCCCGAATGGCTCGCAGCATCTCAAGGTTTTCGAACAAGACGGCGCCGCAATACTCCCCGTCCGGAAGCGCCTGCCGACGCAACGCGGCTGTTCCGGCGTAGTCGTGGCCGAACGCTCGGTTGAGCAGAGCACGGCCGGTGTCCCATCGCGCGTGCCACGGCAACGGGCAGAAGTAGTTCTGCGGCACGACGGCCGCTGCTGAGCCCACCAGGGCGATCAGCTGCCTCAGCTCGGAGTACTCGTACCGCACGTCGTCGTCCGCGAGCACCACCGTGTCGAACGTCGACATCGCCAGGCCGTCTATCACGCCGGCGACCTTGCCGTTGAGCCGTTGAGACTTCACTCTCACGTGCGTCACTCGGTCGTCCCAGGCTTGCGCGTGCGCGGCGAAGACGTCAGCTGGCGAGCTGTCAGCGATGACGACCTCGAGCCAGGTGCTCAGCCGAAGCGCGTACTCCTGCAGGTCGATGTCCGCCGGCCGGGTCGAGCGCAGGGGCATTACGTAGGAGGCGCTAAGACGCGGCTCATCGATGTCGCCCGTGCGGCTGCTCATCCGGACGCGGCCTGGGCCACGGCAGAACGCCTCGGAGCGGTAATGGCGATCTTTGGAGGTGCCGAAGTCGGCGGCCGATCGCACGGGTCTAGGTCGCGGGCGGATCGGAGGCTGCTACCTCCTGACCGCCATGCCGTCAGCTGTTGTTCGGCGGCGTGGGCGTCCAGCGCCAGGCAGGCGGCGGCGCCGAAGAGCACGTTCTCCAGTTGACCGGGGTCGCTGGCGACCAGGGCGCCGCACATCTCCCGCACCGCCACCTGCTCATGCACGGCGTCTGCCTCGACGTGTTCGTCGAAGTAGCGGGCAGCCGCATCGCCATACCCGAGCCGACGCACGCCTGCCGCGTAGCGACGGTTGGGCAGGCTGCTTGTTGCCTCGAAGGCCGCCAGATGACCGGCAGCGGCTGCGCGGAGCCTTCGGTGAAGGCCGAAAAGCGACATCGCGTTGCTGACGGCAAGCGTGTAACCGGGAACATTGGGAATGTAGGCGCCGTAGGTGTCGTCGAGTCCGCATTTTCGCATCGTTCCCGCGAAGAGCGCTGAGTGCATCTCCTCAGCACGCCCACCGCCGTACTCGTCGAACTGAATCTCTACCAGCGCGGCTTTGGCCGCCCCCTGAAGCCGGGGAATGGCGAAGGTATGCGGATCTGCTTCCTTCAGGTGGTACACGCTGCGGTGAATCAACAGCTCGTGCAGTTGCGGACGCGTCATGGACCGCTGGACGTATGACGCGAGCTGCGGACCGTTGTCGTTTGCCACCATGCCGAAGACACGGTCCGCGATCGTCCGCATGCCAGTGATAGCCGCCTCAACGCGCGGAGCGGCGAGCTCTCGCAGCTGCGATTCGAAACGCCGTTCGAGGAGGCGCCGCGCGGCGATGAGGTCGGGGGACCACTCATGCGCGGATTCGACGTCGTCAAAGCCGCAGTAGTGCAGCTCGTAGAGAGCCCAGAGTGCTAGTTGAGCGTCATCATTGCCCGGGTCACCATCGAGGTTCTGCGCCGCGACGGCAGCAACGGCACCAAGATCGGCATCAGGCGCGGCTCCCCGAAGCTGCTGCAGTTCGCAGGTGATCGGGCCGCGGGGGTTAGGCAGCAGCATTCGTCTTGCTCGGAGAAAGTGCCGCTGACATGGCGCAAGGGTACAAGCCACCGCCACAAAGCGGCGCTGGTCGAAGCGATGCAGCGACCCCGACGGGACTCGAACCCGCGGCCTTCGCCGTGACAGGGCGACGCGCTAACCAGCTGCGCTACGGGGCCAGGTGTGCGCACTTTGCGGTGCGATGCCGACCGCCAAGAATAGCGCACCAAGCACCCCCAACGGGATTCGAACCCGTGCTACCGCCGTGAAAGGGCGGCGTCCTGGGCCACTAGACGATGGGGGCAGCGAGCGACCGGGCAAGCATAGGTGACCCCCCAAGGTCGCAGCGCCCCCTTGTCGTTTGCCACGCCGACGTGGCGGGATCCCCGTCCGCCTGGCGGCTTTGCGGTGCGGACAGCATGTTTGCGGTGCCGAGGGTTAACTGCGTGTCGGAAATTGCCGCCCGTCGCTTCGACGTGAGCTGCCGCCCGAGGCATTGCCCCTGATCCGCCGCCCGAGGCGCAGGGGCCCGAAGCAGCGGTCCAGTCACCTCGACGTGAGGTCACTACGTCGAAGTGAAACCGCTGCCCCGGGGCTCGAGGCCCCGAAGCAGCGGAGCTTGGTGGAGTGTTAGCGGATGACGCCGCAGGCAGCGGGATCGGTGGCTTCAGACGGAAGACTCGGGTCGAGGTCGCTCTTGCCAGCACTGGCGAAGTCGTACTTGCCATTGTCGTTGTAGTCGATGCCGTGGATCACGAGCACGCTCTTGCCATCCTCGATGTTGCGGATGAGAGTGCTTGACGCCACTTCGATGGTGCGGTCGTAGTGAATGGCGCCCATCGGAGCGGTGGGGAAGCGGTCGACAGCTAGGGCACTGGCAGGGCTGGTGTCGCCACGGGTGGTCAGAGACTTCCTGATCGGCCCGTACGCCGGAAGACCGTCGGTCGTGTTCAAGCGAAAGTCGAGGTTGGTGTCGTCCTTGACCGTCGGGCATTCGTGCCGTGCCGAGGCGCCGAAGTGGATGTGCTCGGCGTGCGGCAGGTTGGCCGCGAGGCCGTACGCGTCAATGTGCACATGCGCGTGATCGCCCTGGAAGACGATGGTCGCCATACCCTCAACGCCGGAGTTGTTCAACGGGTCCAGCTCGGCATGCAAAGTCATCGACGTGCTCTCCGTGCTGGCTGCCGAGGCACTGGTTGCGCCGAGCCCACCGGCCAGCGCCAGCGATCCGAGCAAAAGCGCGCTCCCTGCACCAGCAGACAACTTGACAGATTTCTTCACCTGCAACTCCCTTCAGGAGTCCTGCCAGCAGGATGTCCGCCAGCGTTCACCCGGTATTCGCCGCCGATGCGGCATCGGCTTGGAGCGATCGCCGAACCCCGCGTGGCATCGGACGTGGGCGATCGCCAGGAAGTCAGCCGAAGCGGCCGGAGATGTAGGCCTCCGTGGAAGGGTTTTCGGGGTTGGAGAAAATCTTCGCCGTCGGGCCGTACTCGACCAGCCTTCCCGGCTTTCCGACGTCAGCAAGGTTGAAGAAGGCGGTGGTGTCGGACACCCGGGCAGCCTGCTGCATGTTGTGAGTGACGATGACGATCGTGTAGGCGGACTTGAGCTCCTCGATCAGATCCTCGACCGCGCTGGTGGAGATGGGGTCCAGAGCTGAGCACGGTTCGTCCATCAACAGCACCTGCGGCTCCACAGCGATGGCTCGGGCGATGCAGAGTCGTTGCTGTTGACCGCCTGACAGTGTTGACCCGGGCCGATCTAGTCGGTCCTTCACCTCGCTCCAGAGGTTGGCAGCCCGCAGTGAGCGCTCGACAAGCTCCTGGGACGCTTTCTTGGCCATGCGCTTGCCGTTCAATCGCACGCCCGCAAGCACGTTGGCCGAGATCGACATCGTGGGGAACGGATTCGGCCGCTGAAACACCATTCCGATCTGCCGGCGTACCTGCACCGGATCGATCGCGGCGTCGTACAGGTCCTGGCCGTCCATCACGATCTTTCCCTGCACCCGCGCGCCTGGGACGACTTCGTGCATCCGGTTCAGGGAGCGGAGGAAGGACGACTTGCCGCAGCCCGAAGGACCGATGAAGGCGGTAACCGACTTCGCCTGAATCGGCACGGTCACTCCCTCAAGGGCAAGGAAGTTGCCGTAATAAATGTTGAGGTCGCTGACGTCGATGCTCTTAGCCATGGAGAGTCTCCGTTTCTGGTGACGCGATAACGGTTCGCGTCACGTCTTGCTCTTCGGGGAGAAGAAGTAGGACAGCAGCCGCGCGACGACATTCAGCGCCATGATGATGACCGTCAGGACCAGCGCGGCGCCCCAGGCTCGGTCGATGCTGAACTGGGGCGGAATCGTCGGGGTCTTGTAAGAGCTGTAGATGAACACCGGAAGCGTCATCATCCGGCCGTTGAACAAGTTGAAGTTCGTCGAGTCCGTGGTGCCGCAGATGATCAGAAGCGGCGCGGTCTCCCCGATGACTCGTGAGATCGCGATTGTGATGCCGGTCACTATGCCTGCCAACGCAGTGGGCAGCACCACCTTCACGATGGTTCGCCACTTGGGCACACCGAGCGCGTACGACGCCTCGCGCAGCTCGTGCGGGACGAGCTTGAGCATCTCCTCGCTCGAGCGGACGACAAGCGGCACCATGAGCACCGAGAGGGCTACGGCTCCGCCGAAGCCCAGGCGAACTCCCTCGCCGGCGAACAGCGCAAACAGCGCGTAGGCGAAGAGGCCGGCGACGATGGAAGGGATCCCGGTCATCACGTCGACGAGAAAGGTGACCGTTCGAGCGGTGCGGCCCCCGCCGTACTCGACGAGATAGACAGCCGTCAGTAGACCGACGGGGATAGAGATCAGTCCGGCCATACCCGTAACTAGCAGCGTGCCGAACGCGGCATGGTAGATGCCACCGCCCTGCCCGACGACATTGCGCATCGAATTGGTGAAAAAGGTCGGGTCGAGAACCGACGAGCCGTTGTTCACCACTTTCGACAGCAACGTGATCAGCGGCAACAGCGCAAGCAGGAAGGCACTTGTCACCAGGACGGTCGCTAGCCGATCGACGCCTCTTCGTCGGCCCTCCACGGCTAACGATGTGCCGCAAACTCCCGCGGTGAACGCCAGCCAGCTCAGCAGCACCGACGGCATCAAGCCGAGTCCGAGGACGAGGTGGAGGATGCCGACGCCGCAGCTGGCTGCGACGAGAACAGCTGCGGTGAAGTAGCCGGGTAGCCGAGCAGATTGAAGCGGCATACCTCTCAGCTCGCTGAGAGTGGAGGAGTCGACCGGTCTGAGCTGCACGGGGCTTGACACGTCAGGCCGCCCCGGAGAAGTCCTTGCGGCGCGCCACAACGGACCGCGCCACCAGATTGACAGCGAAGGTGATCACGAACAGCACGAGTCCGGTCGCGATGAGAACGTTGACGGTGAGGCCCGCGGCTTCAGGGAACTGCAGTGCGATGTTGGCGGCGATCGTGCTCGGGTTCACAGAGCTGATGAGGTTGACCGACACCACACCAGTGGCCGACAGCACCATGACCACAGCCATGGTTTCTCCGAGAGCCCGACCAAGGCCGAGCATCGCCGCGCTCACCATGCCGGAGCGCGCGAAGGGAAACACTGCTACCCGGACCAACTCCCACCGGGTGGCGCCGAGTGCCAGCGCAGCTTCCTCATGCAGGCGAGGAACCTGCAGAAATGTCTCACGACACAACGCGGTGATGATCGGCAAGACCATGACCGCGAGCACCACCGCGGCAGTCAAGATGGTGCGGCCGGTGGCCGAGGTGGGGCCGGCGAAGAACGGCAAGAAACCGAGGTGCTGGTCCAACCATGAGTACAGGGGCACCAGGCGCGGGGCGAGAAAGGAAATGCCCCACAAACCGTAGACGACGCTGGGTATTGCGGCCAGCAGGTCAATCATGTAACCCAGCACGCTCGCCAGCCGGCGAGGCGCATAGTGAGAAATGAAGAGGGCAACACCGATCGACAACGGTGTCGCCATGACGAGCGCGAGTCCTGAAACGAGCAAAGTGCCGAAGACCAGCGGCCAGAGATAACCGAAGAACCCAGAAGCACCGGGGACAGCCGTTGCCGGCGCAGTGAACGCTGGGGCTCCTTGGTACGTCAAGAAGACCACGACACCGGCGAGAGCCGCCAGGATCAACGCAGCTGCGCCGGCGGCCAGGCCTCGAAAGACTTGGTCGCCGGCACGCGACCGGGTTGGTGGCCGCGGCTCGCGGAGGACTGTGCTCGACATATCGTTCCGCGAGGTGTTACTGCCGGCCGGCGGAGATGGTGTTGATGGCCTGCTGGGCCTGAGTGCGCAGCGCGGCGGTAATTGGAGCCGAACCGGCTTGCTTCGCTGCAGCATTCTGCCCAGGGGCGCTGATCACGTAGGACTCGAAGGCCTTGACGAGATTGGCCTGCGCCTTGCTGTCGTACGTCGAGCAGGTGATCTGGTAGGAGATCAGCACGATCGGATAAACACCCGACTTCGTCGTGGTCCGGTTGACGTCCATCGCCATGTCAGTGCTTTGGCGTCCGGCCACCGCTTTCGATTCCGCGAGCACTGCTGATGCAGCAGCGGTCGTGGGCTTGGCGTAGTGCGATCCCACCTTGATGCTTGCCTCACCGAGACTGCCTGCCTGGCTTGCGTCGGCGTAACCGATGGTCCCGCTGCCGTGCTTCACCGCCGCCACCACTCCGGAGGTGCCATCCGCAGACTCACCGGACTTGATCGGCCAGGTGTCGTCGGCTGGGTAGGTCCATTCCATGTGTGCCACCTTCGAGAGGTAGTCAGTGAAGTTGGCGGTAGTGCCAGAGTCATCCGAACGGTGCACTGGCGTGATCGCGGTACCTGGCAGCGACATCCCTGGGTTGTCAGCGCGGATGGCGGGGTCGTTCCAGCTGGTGATCTTGCCGGCGAAGATGTTCGCCACCGTCGCGGGGGAGAGCTGGAGTTTGTTTACGCCCGGCAAGTTGTAGATCACCGCGATGGGGCTCACATAGACCGGCACTTCGACCGGACTAGAGCCGCACGTCTTCTTGGCCGCCTTGACTTCGTCGGTGCTCAGATAGGAGTCGGAGCCAGCAAAGTTGACCCCGCCAGCCAGGAACTGCTCCCGGCCGCTGCCCGACCCAACGGCGTCGTAGTTCACTGTCACGTTGGGATTCGCGGACTGGAAGCTAGCCTTCCAGGCCTCCATGGCCGCCTCCTGTGCCGTCGAACCGGCGCCGTTCAGCGTTCCGGACACCTGGGCTGCGGTTGCGCTTCCTGTGCCTCCGGAACTGCTGTTACTGCTCTCGTTGGCGGCCGAGCAGGCGGTGAGGCCAAGCGCCACCGACAGGCTGAGCGAGCCGAGCAGCGCTGTGCGCGACAGTGCCGCCCGAGACTGTGAGGTGTGTGTCACGAAGTGGGTCCCTCTCTGGGATGGGTCATCTAGTACGTCTTGTCGCTTTCGACGGTAGGGAGACGAGGTATCCGGTCTGCTCAGTGGAGGTGAACGGGTAGTGAACAAATTGGACACTGTTTGGTCGCCAGCGCGACGGGCATGAGCGCCGCGGGCGCCACAACGATCACCTGGCGCTCGGCGAATATTGCGACCGACGACCTCGACGACGCCTCAGGTTTCGCAAGTTCCTCTCGGGAGTCGGCAGCCGCCCCTGACAGTAGCGACGCGCGGCTCGCTTGCTGTCTTGACTGTGGCCAACCAACGGTCGACGAACGCGTCACCGTCCACGTTCGTCGCGACCCGGCATCGGCGGCCTGTTGACGTCCGCTCGAAGCGAAGCCCGTCGGCGTTCATCACTGCGTGCACGCGCGCCGTCTGGGCTGAAACTTCACGCCAGTGCAACGCCATCGCGCAGGTCAGCGGGTCGTGGAGGAACGCAACAACGTCGTCCGCGACGCCGGACGATCGATCAGCGGCCAGATGATGAGCGCGTCGGTCGGAGGCGAATGCCGCAAGCTGCCGCGCTAGAAGGGCGCCCAGCGCACCCGCGGCAATGAGTCGAGGCAACTGTGCTGCTCCGAGCTGCGCGCGCGTCGTAACCGCCAGCGGCACCCAGGTCACGTCTGCGGCGTGCAACAGGATGTGGGCAGCACGTGGGTCGCGCTGCACGTTCGTGTCGAGAACAGGCGACCAGTCGGGCCGGCCACCATCACCCGCCCCGAACGATCCGCCCATCGCGAACACCTGCGTCTGACTGAGCCGTCCTGGGCGTTCGGCCTGGAGATCCGCAAGATTGGTGAACGGACCGATGGCGGCGATTGCGGCTCCTCGGCTCAGACTTGCGTCCAGGAGGTCAACTGCGGCGCCGGCCGGTGACTTCGTAGGCGTAACGGGATGGTCCCAGTAGCGGTCATGCTCAGGCAGTCGACCCATCGGCTTTTCCGTTGTGCTGGACACCGCAGCTCCCGAAGCGACCGGCACATCGTCACCACCGGCCAAGTGAAGGAGGTGACGCACGTAGCCTGCTCGCTGGCCGTGCGGGTCCCCGACCGTGGTTACGCCGGTGAGCTCGACGTCCGGGCAGCCGAGAACCATCGCGAGTGCACAGGCATCGTCCGGGTTTTCTCCGAGGTCGGTGTCGAGGTGCAGGTGCACAGTGCCGGCCTGTCAGACGGAGTCGGTTCGGCTGCGATCACACCTCGCGCCAGCTGGGCTCGGCCATCTCGTGCCCGTGCGCCGCCATCGCCATCAGCCCGCCGTCGACGACGACCGACGTGCCGGTGACGTACGCCGACCGCGGCGACGCGAGGAATCCGATGACTGATGCGACTTCGTTGACGTGCCCGGGCCGCCCGAGCGGGTTGCCTGGGCGCTCCTCGAAGTAGGCGTCTGCGGGGTCTTGGCCGGTCATCGGCGTGGCGATCTCGCCCGGTGCTACTGAGTTGACCGTGATCGCGTACTGGGACAACTCCAGGGCCAGCACCTTCGTGAGCATGCCCAGGCCGCCCTTGGCAGCGCAGTACGCCGCCGAGCCCACCCGGGGAACGTGCTCATGGACACCCGTCACATTGATGATGCGGCCACCGTGACCGGCGTGGATGAGATGGCGCGCCGCCCGCTGGGCGCAGAGGAAGGGTCCGTCGAGGTCGGTCGCGACCACCTGGCGCCACCGGTCGTACGACATCGCGATGGCCGGCTCGTTCTGACCGGTGCCGGCGTTGTTGACGAGGACACCAAGCCCGCCGATTTGGCCGACCAGTTCGTCGACGATGTCGCCAGTGTCGGGGGACGACAGATCCTGTTGAAGGACGACGCACTGGCCACCTCGTCGCTCGATCTCCTCGCGGGTGCGCCCGATGCCCTCGGCATCGGTGTGAAAGGTGATGCCCACGTCGAAACCATCGGTGGCCAGCAGCTCTGCGGTGGCCTGGCCGATTCCCGAGTCGGCGCCAGTGACTATTGCCTTGCGCGAGTAAGCGCCGGTCATATCAGCTCCTCAACTGGGGAATCTCAAGTCGTCCGAGTACCCGAGACTTCCTGCCATAAACCGATGCGAAAACCGCATAAACTGAGACCGAAGCGCAATAGGGCGCGTAAGTTCAGACCGGCATGAGAGCTCTCAGGCGGGTAATCTGGTTGTGGCGCAACCGTGCCACAACATTCTGTCAGGAGTAACACATGTCATCTCGGACCATGCCTGGGCGCGGCACCGTCGACGGCTACGGAGACAATCCACTTCTCCGTAAAGCCGCAATGGCTGTCGGCGCCGCTTTCCTTTTGTTCGGCATTTTGGGCTTCATCCCCGGCATCACCTCGTCGTACGGCGACATGTCGTTCGCGGGGCACGGGTCAGGCGCAATGCTGCTCGGCATCTTCCAGGTGTCGATTCTGCACAACATCGTGCACACCCTATACGGCATCGCTGGCCTCGCCGCTGCTCGCAGCGCCTCCGGGTCACGCGCGTTCCTGGTGGGTGGCGGCATCATCTACCTGGTGCTGTGGATCTACGGCCTCGTCATCGGTCAGGATAGCGGCGCCAACTTCGTGCCGCTGAACACGGCAGACAACTGGCTGCACTTGGGGCTCGGAGTCGGCATGATCGGCCTCGGCCTCGCCTTGTCGCGTGCCACGAGCACCAACACTGCGAGCGCGCGGACTGCCGTTTGATTCTGCGGTAGATCCGCGGTCGATGTTCCGTGGCGCCCCCGCCCCCCCGGGGGGTCGAAAAACCCGGGCCCGGGGGCCCAC
>JBBSHN010000011.1:0-41262 GCA_038252945.1 Propionibacteriales bacterium
ATCAGGTGTGACGCAACCTTGACTTGTCAGATAACGCCGACGGCCAAGGAGGCCATCATGAAGAAACCAGGAAAGTCGACTACGGCCGTGGCGAGCATCGCCGTGGTTGCGGCGATGGGCGGCGGAGTTGCTCACGCCGCAGCTCAGGGACCTGCCGCGGCCACTCACAAGCACCTGCACGCATCAGCGGCATCCGACCCAGACAACGTGCAGCTGCAGCAAGGTGACCAGACCAGCCCTGACAACGGGAGCGGTTCAGACCAGTCGTCAGCCACCTCGGATACCGACAACGTGCAGCAGGGTGACCAGACCAGCCCCGACAACGGGAGCGGTTCAGACCAGTCGTCAGCCACCTCGGATACCGACAACGTGCAACTGCAACAAGGTCAGCAGACCGGCGGCAGCGACAACGGGAGCGGCTCCGACAGCGCCGCAACCAAGTAGTCAGAACTCTGGTTCTTGTTCGGTGCCCATGGGCCGCGCGCCCGGAAAGGGTGCACCCCGTCCGGCCCATGGGCACCGGCATCGGATCGATTGAGGACGTCGACCATGACGCTCGTCGCCCTACTGCTGGTGGTGTGGGCAACGGTCTCCGTTCCGCTCGCCCTGGCGATCGGAGGGATCATCCGACACGGACGGCATGCTCGTTCCCTACTGCTTCGCGATCAATGGTGACTGTCTGCCGTGGTCGCCCAATAATCCCTTCACCCAAGTTAGGGCTGACCGGCGGCCTCTTGGCCGAGTTCCCCGAGTGTTGGCCAAAGCGAGGGGTGTGGACGGTATCTGCCGGCTCGCACCTGGGAGGCGAAGCTTTTGGACAGACCGGTGGCTGCGACGATGTCCGCAAGTTTGACCTCAGCAAGGCCAGCTTGAATCGTCGGCCAGGCAGCAGGGTCGAAGTCGGCCAGACCGCCGTCTGACTCCCAGGCGGCTTGCGCACGCTTTCGTGCGGCGATGGCGGCGCCACGTCGGCCCCGTGCTTCGGCTGTTTGTCGTGGGTCGGCGGCTGTGCAGTTGCCGCATCGGACGTGTCTGTCGTTGGTCACTGGGCTGCCGCAGTCCGGGCATGCCCATAACGTGTCAGCGGGTTGTGCACCAGCCGGCTTCCGTCGAGGTCGTTTGCTTGGGTCGGATCTGGCGGCCTTGTGTCTGTCGTGCGTTAGGACGGTGGGGACCCTCACTTCGACGCTGGCAGCTCCGGCGATCAGGCTGGCAATGTGCTCTACGACGGGTGCCAGGACTTCACTGAGTGGTGGGAAGAGGGCTTGCTTGAGCCGTTTGATATCAGCGTGGTCCGCACCACTGGTCAACCCCGCCCGCTGCCCCGAATCCACCTCGACGCGGCGAACCCACTTGCGCACCGTCTCCGGCGACGCCCCAATCTTGGCCGCCACCGACGAAATGGCCGCCCACTGCGACGCATGCTGCGGTGTCGCCTCCACAACCAGCCGCACCGCCTTCGCCCTCTGTTCCGCAGAAAATCTGACACCTGGCATAACTCCACATCCTCACGGATCGGAGTCCCTACCAAACCCAGGACGGTTCATAGAAGGTCGTCGCTATAGGCGGCAGCAACTGGCATTTCGCGCGAGCTTGTTTGAGGCGAATTGTGCGCTCACGCGGTGCTCGTCACTTCACCTTCACTTTTCCGCCTGCGCTGATCACCTTGGCGTATTGAGTCAACTCTGGGTCGGTGACGCTGCCACCAAGCTCACGTTTCCATGCCTGAGCAAGTGCTCGCTTGACGCTGTCCACAGGCTTGCCCTTGTGAGACCGCGCGAACCTGTCAAAGAACGCCTGCATGTCCTTCGTCATGTTCTGCTTGATCCGCCGACCGGAGGCGGTGTCCTTTCACCACCCAGCGGTGCATGTGGTCACGTTGCTGCTGTTCGCTCTACTGATGTTTTCTTACGCCTCCGCTCTGCCGCAGCTTCCGGCAAAGCGGTAGTGAGCCTGACTCCGTCGTCACATTCCCGGATGTGAGCGGCAGTCAGTTCGCGACGGTCAGGTGACCCTTGGGAACGGCGATGACGACCATATTGCTCTGGTACCCACCGTGGGACGGGTCGTAGCTGCCGCCGCAGGT
The DNA here is from genome assembly GCA_038252945.1 of Propionibacteriales bacterium. Taxonomy (GTDB): domain Bacteria; phylum Actinomycetota; class Actinomycetes; order Propionibacteriales; family Nocardioidaceae; genus JAUJOE01. The sequence goes on from JBBSHN010000011.1 coordinate 2,087, forward strand.
GATCAAGACGAGCCGCGGCCGTCCGTCAGCCGAATAGACGTCAGAGGTGGCGGTGATTGCTGTCTTGGGCACAAGCCTCGCCGCGACAACCCGAAACTTCTGGCTGAGATGACGGGCGTTCAGACGAAGAACATCGCCACTGTGCACACTGAGCAGTTCTGCGAAACGACCGATGCCCTGCGTGAAAGAGTCGACATGAGCGGCGAGCACGATCGCACCGAACGGATCCCCGAGCCTTGACCCGCCGTCCCACCAGCCCGCTTGATTGATATCGGTGGGGATCTTCAGCTCCCCCGACGTAGCCGTGGCAGACACCCGCACGGGCATCGTGGTCCCACTCGCCAGTGTGAGCATCCGTGGTCGTTCTGCGGCGACCTGGGACGGTGCGGCTTGTCCGACCTCGGCCGGTGTCGGGTCAATGGCCTCTCGACCCGGCGGCGAACCGTGCTTGACGGTGACTCCCGGCCCCTCCCGGCCCGCGCGCGGAGCTTGCGGGTCGGACGTATGGAGCACGGAGTCAGCCGAAAACGCGGACGTGTGATCAACCCACACTGCGGCTCCGGCGGCGATCAGGGCACGCACCGCGACCAATCCCAACCACAGTCGCGGTTCGCCGCTCAGGGTATGTCGACGGAGCGCCGGATCGTCGCCTTCGGGTCGCTGCAGTAGCAGGTCGGTGTCTTGTCTCACCGCGCTTCGCGGCGACGCCGAATGATCATCGTGGCAGTTCCAATTCCGACCAGCACGCTGCAGGCGACGCCGACGGTCACAACGCTGACAGCGTTGGAGGACTCCGGAGTCGAGGTTGCTACAAGGCCAGCCGACCCAGCATCCACAGAACCTGGAGCCGCTGAGCCCTTGGTCGCAACGGGCAACACCTGGACGACGGCGTCCATGCTTCCGTTCGAAGGCTCACCGATGGCGAAGACGCGAGTGAGCGCTCCCTTTGCCACCGGCAGGTCGACCGGCCCGAGCAATGGCTTTCCTGCCTGGCCGGTCGGCACTACCTCGACCGAGTAGGTGGCAGCCGGCACGTCGGCCGTGAGGAACTCGCCGTTGGCGATGTTGGAGAACAGGACCTTGTTGTTCACCCGGATGTCTGCTGGGGGCACGACCGCCGCGTGGACAACCGTGAGCCGTCCCTTGTCGGTGCCAACGGGAGCAAGGTCATTTCCGAACACCGACACCACGGGCTTCTTCGTCATGTCAGCCGGCCAATGAAGAACGACATCGGAGCTCGGACGGGACACGTTGACCGTTGAAGACACCGTCCAGTCCGCCGCCTTGAACGTGACCGTGTGCTTTCCGGCGCCCAGGCTCAATGGGCCAATGATTGCTTTCGCGGCAACATTGCTCTTGACAGCCTTTCCGTCAACCGAGACGTCGACGGCGGCGCCTGGCACCCCCTGGACCACATAGACCTTGTCCTGCGCCGCTGGAGCTGCCGAGGCAAGCGCAGAGCCGGGTATCGCCACAACGAGGCCAAAAAGGCTCCCCGCCGCGATCGACCTCAGTGTGGACACGATCATGAGCAACCTCCGGTCAACCTGCGGCGAACAAACGCCAACTGAACTGCGACTGCGCAAACCGCAAAAGCGCTATTTGGCGGAATTGCCAATAAAGCACTGTGCGTACAGAAGCAATTACTCTGTGATGTACAGATGGTCCAAGTTTAGGACATCTTGGGGTGTTCCACCATAGTGAGATATCTGAGACGCTTGCCGTTTCGATCTCGGAGGCCGTCACTGCCCGCAGGAGAGGAGGGATGGTGCCAACCCACACGCCGAATCACCGGCGGGCGCGCTATCCCAGGGCCTCTTTCAAGCGGCCGCTAGCTCCATATGTTCTGCTTGTCGCACTGGTTTTCGTGGTCGCGGCGCTGGCCGTCGGGATTGCGGTGTTGATCCGACATGGACCGGGCGGGACTCGTTCAACGGATACTCTGCCGGCCGTCGCAGTTTCTCGACGTGCCACCATCAACACAGAGGTGGGCTTCGGCCCCAAGCACGTTATGACCGTGTCCGAGCACGTCGAGCTTAACCGGTCCGTGACAAGCCTTAGGCTCACCGTCCCCAAGTGGACGACATCGGTGAACGGAGGCGAGTTTCACCCCAGCATCAAAAATTTCCAAGTGTTTTTGGGCGACCATCCACCGCTGACAGTCAGCAGGGCAGTGCTGCCTGGAGATAGCCTGGTTGTTGCTCTGCCCAAGTCGACACGCACGTTCACCCTTGCCTACGTCGCCTCAGGCGCCGTACGCAAAAGCGAGCCATCGTCTGCACATCGAGCATTGGCGCTCGTAACTTTGGTGACGATGCGGCCTGCTGAACGAATCACGAACACAATCAACGTCACCAGTGCAAGCGTTACCAACATCGGCTGTTTTGAGCCGTCAGGCACCGCGATGACCTGCGGCTCCGAGACGGCTGACGGCTGGACGGTGACGCAAGGTCCCAGCGACCAGAAGACCGCAATTGTGGCTCAGCTCGATCTCCACAGCTAACTGCAGAATGCCCTACGCCCGCCGCCTGGCTCAGGCCGGCAGGACGCGACGCAAGAAGTCGCGGGTGCGCGCCTGTGCGGGTGCGGTGAAAATCTGGCCCGGGGGGCTCTGTTCGCAGACAACGCCCTCGTCGAGGAAACAAACGGTGTCGGCGATGTCACGCGCGAAAGCCATCTCGTGGGTGGCGATCACCATCGTCATGCCGCCGGCCCTGAGGTCGCGAATGATGTCGAGCACCTCGCCAACGAGCTCTGGGTCCAAAGCCGAGGTGACCTCATCGAAAAGCATCAGGGTCGGCCGCGTCGCCAGGGCGCGCACGATCGCTGCCCGCTGCTGCTGGCCTCCGGAGAGCCGGTCGGGATAGTCCTCGGCCTTGTCCGCTAAGCCGAACTGACTGAGAAGATCATGTGCCTGCTGTTCGGCTTCGGCTCGGGGCAGGCCGTGTACCTTGCGCGGCGCCAGCGTGATGTTGGCGAGCACGGACAGATGTGGGAAAAGGTTGTACGCCTGGAAGACGATGCCGATGCTTCGGCGTACCGAGTCGACATCGACGCCCGGCCGGGTGATCTCGTTCCCCTCCAGCCAAACCGCGCCGTCGTCGACTTGCTCAAGCAAGTTCAAGCAGCGCAGCAATGTGGACTTGCCGGAGCCGGAGGAGCCGATGACGCACAGCACTTCATGTGCGGCCAGCTCCAGGTCGATGCCGCGCAGCACCGGTTCACCGGCGTAGAGCTTCCAAAGGTTCTCGACTCGTAGCTGGCTCATCGCGCTCCACCGAGCATCCGCCGCTGAGCCCTGGCAGCGAGCACGTCGTTGATGCGGGCGAGCGGCACGGTGAGTGCCACAAAGAAGCCAGCCGCGACGAAGTACGGCGTGTAGTTGAAGTTGGTGCTCGCGTAGATGTTCGCCGCGTTCAGCGCGTCCACCATCCCGATGGCCGCGACCAGGGCGGTGTCCTTCTGCAATGAGATGAAGTCATTGAGCAGCGGCGGGACGACTCGCCGGATAGCCTGCGGCAACACTACGTGGCGCAGCGCCTGACCTTGGCTGAGCCCCAGCGAGCGGGCGCTGGCAAGCTGGCTCGGATGTACTGAGTCAATGCCAGCGCGAAACACCTCAGCGACATAAGCGCCGTACGACAGAACCAACGCGATCAGAGCCAGCTGAAAGAGGCTCGTCGGGGTCCCCTGCAGGTTCAACGCCGGAAGGCCAAACCCGACGAGAAACACCACAAGCAGCGTTGGTACGCCGCGGAACACGTCGGTATAGACCACGGCCAAGACCCGCAGGGGAAACGTGACCGGCGACCGGAGCGTACGGGTCAGGGCAACTGCCAAGCCGAGCAGCAAAATAAGCGGCTCGGCGGTAAGGAACAGCTGGACATTGAGTACCAGCCCGGACGCGACGCTCGGGAGTGCCGCTTCGGCCTGCTCCCAGGAGAAGAAGCTCTGCTGCACCCGCTGCCAACCTGGGGAACTCGCCAGCACCCAAGCCACCAGCGCCGCCAACGCGACGGTAGACGTCGCTGCGAGCGTGAGCGAGCGTACGGCACGGCGGTGTTGGTCGCGCTCGCGGTCCAGCTGCCGGTCGCTCTTGACCCACCCCGCCTGCTGTGGGTCAGGGTTGTGCCGCCAGGTCAGCGCAGCACCGGAACGTTGACGACCTGGCTCAACCACCGCTGCTGGATGCGGCCCCGCTCACCTGAGGACTTCATTGCGCTCAGCGCCTTGTCGACGCACACCACCAGCGGGTTGCCCTTCTCGAAAAGCAGGCCGAACTGCTCCTGCGTTGAGCTCGTCGGCTGGAACTGCCCCACTATCGTGCCCGCCGGAATCTGCACCGCGGTGATGTAGAAGGCCGTGGGCAGATCAACGACGATGCCGTCGATCTGGGAATTGAGCAAAGCGCTCTTGGCGTTGTTGGTGTCCTGATAGACCAGCGGCTGTTGTTGTGGTGCGATGCCGTTCTGAATGGCCTCCAGCGACGTGGTGCCCACTTGAGCGCCCAGCTTGGCAGTCCTGAAATCGGCGAGCGACTTCGCCGAAGCGTACTTCGAGCTCTTCAGTGTGATGATCGCCTGTGCCGCGTTGTAATAGCCGACGGAAAAATCGACCACCTTGGCGCGTTGCGGCGTGATCGAGATCTGGTTGATGTCGAAGTCGAAGTTCTTCCCCCCCGGCTGATAGGACGCGTTGAACGGTTCCTTCACCCAGTCGACCTGGCTGCTTGAGAAGCCCAGATGCCTCGCCAAGGCGTACGCCACCGCGCTCTCGAAGCCCTTGCCGTTGGTGGGATCGTTGTGCACCATCCACGGCTCGTACACTGTTGGCGACGTGGCGATCGTCAACCGGCCAGGATGCAGCAGATGCAGGTTGCCCTTCGCGCAGGAATCGCCTGTCGAGCCGGACGAGTGCGGCTGATGTGAAGCCGACCCGGTGGTGTTGTTGGCCGGCGCACACGCCGTGAGAACGGCGAGCAGCGCCGCCCCGATCGTCAGTCGAAGCCGCATGCGGTGCAGCCTATCGGCGCGCCACCACGAATTCGACGCTCACGGCGTCATGCTGACCAGACGGGGTTTGAGTCGTGAGTCGGCGGTCGGGGTGGGGACCGCCGGAGAGGATTGGCGTGCACGGCAAGGGGGCTGCCCCGGTCGGGCGAGCGGGCGGCGGGACCGACTACCTACCCGGTGTCGATGGACTGCGCGCGCTGGCTGTGCTCGCGGTCGTGGCCTATCACGTCGGCTTCTCGTGGGCGCCCGGTGGTTTCCTCGGCGTCGACCTCTTCTTCGTGATCAGCGGGTATCTCATCACCGGTTTGCTGACTGCAGACTGGGACCAACGCACCCGGATCGACCTTCCAGGGTTCTGGCTTCGTCGTGCCCGCCGGCTCTTTCCGGGTCTCGCCGTCATGGTCATCGTGGTGGTGGCGCTGGCAGAGCTGATCGACAGGGGAAGCCTCGGCCAGATTCGAGGCGATGTCTTCGCTGCTGCGACCTACACGAGCAACTGGTGGCAGATCGCCCAGGCACACTCTTACTACGCGCGCTTCGCCCCGCCGTCCCTTCTCCAACACCTCTGGTCGCTAGCGGTCGAGGAGCAGTTCTACCTGCTGTGGCCGCTCTTCCTGGTCGCAGGGTTGTGCTGCCTTTCCAGGCAGCGGTTGACCCGCCTGATCTTGTGGGCGGCATTCGCATCGGCACTGGCCATGGCACTCCTGTATCGGCCGGGTCAGGACCCGTCTCGCGTCTATTTCGGAACTGATACGCACGCCACCGGGCTGCTCATCGGCGCGGCGCTGGCGCTGGGGTGGCCGGCGAGCAAGCGGGCTGCTCAACAGTCGCCAGGCGTCCGCTGGAAGCTGGACGCCTTAGGGCTTGCTGGGTTGGTCATCGTCGTGGCCGGATTCCGGTATCTGAGTGCCTTCGACTCCTTCACGTACCGAGGAGGCTTGACCGCGGTCAGTCTGGGCGGGGGCGGGCTGATTGCCGCCGCGGCAAACTCCGAGACGTTGATGAGTCGGCTGTTTTCGCTCCAGCCACTGCGTTGGCTTGGTGTCCGCTCTTACGGCATCTACCTGTGGCACTGGCCAGTCCTGGTCTTCGCCGGCTCCGTGAGAGGCGAGACAGCAACCACCGGGGTGCTGGGAAGAATCGCACTAGTCACCCTCACGGTGTTTCTCGCGGCGGTGTCCTGGAAGTACGTCGAGCAGCCCGTCCGGGTCAACGGCTTCTGGCAGACCCTGCGACCACTTGGACACTGGCTGGTCGCCGCGGCTACCTCCCGGCGACCGGCGGTGCTTCTTCCGAGCTGGCTCATTGCCGTCGTCCTCAGCCTTGCCGTCGCCGGACTTCTCAGCTCCGGGCCGCCCACCGGCAGCGCCAGTGCACAGATTGCCAAGGGCCTGCGGGCCATCCACAGCACTAGTGGCGGTGGAACCTCTGGCGGGGGTCATAGTGCCGATTCCGCCCCTCCGGGGATCCATGCGAAGGGAACCGACGGCACCACGCCGCCGCTGAAGTCAGTTGCCTCCACAGGCCCTGCGGCCCGGCCCCATACAAGCATCCGAGTCAGCGCCATCGGCGACTCTGTCATGCTCGCGAGCGCTGCTGAGCTCCAGAAGCGAATTCCGCACCTGGCAATCGACGGCGCAGTAGGCCGGTATATGTGGCAGGTGCCCATCGTCGTACGAGCGCTGCGGGCCTCTGGACGTCTGGGGCATGTCGTCGTGCTCGGAATTGGCAGCAACGGCCCGATTACGAGCCGTCAGCTCAGCAACCTGATCAAGCAAATCGGGCCTCGTCGCCGGCTCGTCTTGATCAACACCTACATCCCGCTGTCTTGGGAGCACTCGGTCAACACGGTGTTGGCCCGCGCAGCGGCGAAGTACCGCCGCGTGAGCCTCGTCAACTGGTACCACGCCGCCGCCACTCACACCTCGCTGCTGTACGGCGACGGCGTCCATCCCCTACCGCCCGGCGCCGCCATCTATTCCAAGTTGGTGGCAGCAGCGGTCCGGCGAGCCGACCATGAGCGGAGTTCGGGTAGCCATCACTGAACGCCTCACACAGCGCATTTATGGGTCAGGCGAAAACGCTAAAGCGGATGATGCACAGCACGCCGACGACGAGGCTGTAGATCGCGAACGGTGTCAGCGTTCGCGTCTCGAAGTAGCGGACGAGGTAGCGCACGGACAGGTACGCGGCCGCGCCGGCCACTAGAAAGCCAACCAGAATCTGACCGCGGATGTTCGCTGTCGCCGGGCCCGCCAGAGTGGGCGCCTTCAGTACTCCTGCGGCAAAGATGACCGGCGTGGCTAGTAAGAAAGAGAATCTGGCGGCATCCTCGTGCGAGAGACCGCGGAGCAGTCCAGCGACCATGCTGATGCCACTACGGCTGATTCCCGCGAACAGGGCCGCGATCTGGAAGACGCCGACGGCGAGCGCCTCGCGGTAGCTCAATGACAGCACGCTTCGTGTCCCAACCTCACCTGCGCGCGTCAGAGCTGTTGCTCCCCCAGCGGTGCTCTCCGACCCCGCGACCGCTGCAGGGGTTACCGCTGCGGAAGACTCGGCGCGCCGGCGTAGCCGCTCACCGGCGAGCAGAATCAGCCCATTGATGGTCAAGAAGATTGCTGCGGAGAGCGGCTTGGCGAAGAGAGTCCGGAAGGTGTGCTCCAGCAAGAGCCCGGTGATGCCCACCGGGATGGTCGCGATGACCAGCAGCCAGGCCATGCGCGCGTCCGGCCCTTCGGCAACGACCCGCCGCGCGCGCACACTTGGTCCAAGGCTGCGGAAGAATGCGCCGATTATCCGCACCCAGTCAGACCGGAAAAAGACAAGTAGCGCCAGCGCAGTGGCCACGTGTAGGGCCACGATGAACGCCAGATAGAACGACGACTCACTGCTCGGCGTCGACGACTGAGTGACCAGCGGCTCCCAGGATCCGCCGATCAGCGCCGGCAGCAGCACCGAGTGGCCCAGGCTCGACACCGGAAACAGTTCAGTAGCACCCTGAACCAGGCCGATGACGACAGCCTGAAGATAAGTCAGCAAAACCGAGGACTCCCCTCACACTCCACGACAAAGTCGGCTCAGATTAACTCCAGCCCCACGCGCTTCCTGAATCGACCCGCGGAAAATTTATCTTGCTTCATCCCAGCATTCGGGCGACCGCGGATAATGATCCGCTCTTGCTTCAGCCGGCGCGGTGAGACAGCAGGCTGCTTCAAGGATGATGACGTTGTGCTGACCTCCGACTCCATCGCTCGTTGCGCCGCCGTGCTCACCGACCAACTCGGGCTGGACGTCAGAGTCCATCAGTCGTAGTGGACCAGGCACCACCTGCACGCTCGAAACCTTCAACTGGGCCACTCCCTGAACGTGGGGACATCCTGCGCGCCGCTTCGGGGATCGGCATGTACGCGGCGGCCTTCGGGGCGACCTTCGGCGCGGTCGCGGTCGGTACTGGCCTCAGTGTGCCGCAGGTCCTGGTGCTCCAATCCGTGATGTTCACCGGGGCGTCGCAGTTCGCCTTCGTTGGCGTTCTCGCCAACGGCGGGTCCCCGTTCGCAGCAGTTCCCGCCGCCCTTCTGCTCGGAACACGTAACGCGTTCTACGGCGTCCCGGTCTCTGGCATCGTGCGCCCTCGCGGGATCCAGAGATTCTGGACCGCCCACTTCGTGATCGACGAAACAACCGGCATGGCCGTCGCTCAGCCCACGCCGAGGGCCCGGCGCTACGCGTTTTGGGTTACCGGCTTTACCCTATTCGTCCTCTGGGTCCTCGGCGGATTGGCCGGTGCTCTGGCCGGCCGTAGCATTGACCTCACCGCCTTCGGACTCGATGCGGCAGCCCCAGCGGTGTTCCTCGCCCTGCTGGCCCCACAGCTGCGTCTGCCTGCCGCACCCGCTGTGGCCATCCTCGCAGCCATCGTCGCTGTGGTGCTGATCCCTTTCGCCCCCGCAGGGGTTCCGGTGATCGCCGCAGCGGGGGTCGCATTGGCGGGGGGACTCATCGGCCCTGCCTCTCGCGGGCGGCGGGACAGCGCGGCGACTCCTGCCACCGAGCCGAGTCTGCGCCGAGGGCCCGGTGTCGATGGAGAACCGACGTGACGGCGCTATGGGTGGCTTTAATCCTCGCGACGCTGGGCTGCTACGGACTCAAGCTGGCAGGTGTCTGCCTGCCGGAGGCTATCCTCAGGCACCCCCGTGTGCAGCGGGTTGCTGGCCTTCTCCCTGTGGCCATGCTGTCCGCCCTGGTTGCTGTTCAGCTGCTCGACGACGGCGGCAGGTACGGGGCTGACTGGCGCACTGTTTGTGGAGTAGCTGCAGCCGTGGTAGCCCTCATCCTCAAGCGCGGGGTTCTGGTGGTGTTCCTCGTCGCCATCGCAGTCAGCGCCGGACTCCGCCTGCTGACCTAGCCCTGCCCCCCCGCCGGGAACTTCTAACGTTCGGGGGCCACGCCTCGATGTGCTCACAGCAATAAGGCGGCCCCTGAATCAAGCGGAGGGTAAACAGCCCGCACACGTTACCGATGAAGCACTAACGGCCCGTACGACCGCACGATAGTCGTTGAGTTGAAAACACCCTAATATAGGGATAATCTGTCCGAAAGGTACAGGGCTCGGTCTCCGTGATTTCGAGTCCGAAGGCGCACGCTGAAGCGTGCATCAGGGTCCGCATTGTGGCCTGCTGGAGGAGCGACTATCCCGATGAAGCGTTACCTGTTTGCCGTGGCGGCCGCCGGCTTAGCCGCCCTCGCGACTTACACGCCACAGCTGCATGCCGAGGCCAATGTGCTGCCGGCGATCCGCTTGGCCGTAGTTGGTGACATGGCGTGCGACAGCTCCAATCCCGAGTTCGGCGACGGCAAAGGCACGTCCACGCATTGTCGCGAGATGCGGGTCTCGTCGATGATCAAGAAGGCCGCCAACCCGTGGAGAGCGGTGCTTGGCTTGGGCGACTTTCAGTATGACTGTGGCGATCCCGCCGACTACAAGGTTTCCTACAACCCCTCTTTTGGGCGGCTTGACGCACTGATGCATCCCACGCCCGGAAACCACGAGTACAAGACCGGGACCGATGTCTATGGAGTGGACTGCCCGACCCGAAACGATAAGGCTGGCAGGTTCTTCGCCCGCTTCGGCAAGCGGAGTCACCCTCGAACTCACGGTCGCTATTCATTCGATATCGGCTCCTGGCACTTCATCAGCCTCAACGCCAACTGCAACCGTGTCGGGGGCTGCGGCGGTAACGACCCAGCAACCACCTGGTTGACCAAAGATCTGAAGAACACGCACAAGCGGTGCATCGCTGCGTTCTGGCATCAGCCTCTGTACGCGGGCGTGGGCAGTGGCTACAACAGCACCTACAAGCCTTGGTGGGACGCTCTTAACGCCGTAGGAGCTGACCTGGTGCTCAACGGCCACGTCCACAACTACCAACGGTTCGCGCCCATGGACCCGTCGAAGAACCGAACCTCACGCGGCATCACCGAGTACGTCGTCGGGACGGGCGGCGAGACCCAGGTCGGAGTCGCCTCAGGGGCGAGCCCTCAACCAGTCGCCCATCAGAAGGCGTTCGGCTTCCTGCGTCTGCGGCTCACCACAGACGGGTGGCACTCCAGGTTCCTGAGGGCGGACGGCGCGGTTGTCGACAAGCACGCTGGCACCTGCCACTGATCCGCGGAGCGCGACTGGTTCCAGCGCAGCAGCGGTGCTGGATCGCGGACAACGCCCCGGGGTCACTACGGCACGCTAAGACGCACCACCCGGTCGGTGAGGGACGGTGTCTCGCCACCGAGCAAATAGGCAGTGTCACCGGCGGGCAATACGCCGGTGTCAGCCAGCGGATAGGGCAGGCGACCCACGGTGTCACAGCTGCCCTGGCGGACGTTCCACCGACAGATCCGGCCGGTGAGAGCAGTGGCGCTGGTACGACCCCCAGCCAGGGTGATACGGCCGCCGAGGACCATCCCGGCGGCGTCACTGACCGGCCGTGACAGGTGTCCGACGATCGCAGAACGCCACGAGCGGATCGAGACTCGCTGCACCGTACTCACCAGATGACCGTCGTGTTCGCCGCCGAAGAGCCAGATCGCTCCCCGGTACACGACGACGGCGGCATATCGTACGGGCAGCGGCAATTTCCCTACCGTACGGAAGTGTCCTCCTTCGCGGCTGACCAGAATTGCGGCGGGTGACATCGCGCCGTCGTACCCGCCGAGAACGACGAGCCGGCCGTCGACCGCAACAGATGCGAGATCCGAGCGCGGCTGCGGCAGCCTACCAACCACCCGCCACCGACCGGAAGGTCCGAGGCGTTGGACCGTCGCCTGCTCTGCGGCGTTGCCCCCGCCGATCACCATCGGCGTCCTCCGCAGCACCGCTCCCGCGGCGTCGTGAACGGCTACCGCCAACGAGCTCCTCCTGCGGACAGCACCGGAGGCGACATCGAATCGGTACGCCGACTCCGTCGACAAGTCTCCCGCCACTAGCCCCCCAGCCACTTCGGCGCCGCCGCGAATTGGCAGAACCACCTCACGGCCGACCGGCTGCGGCAGCCGACTTGCAAGCAGCGAAGCGGTCACATGAGTAGGCTCGGCAACCGCAACATGGCGGACTTGCGCCCGCGAGTGTGAGGCGCCCACCTGGCTTTCTCCTGTGCAAGCGGTCGTCATCATCGAGAGCAGCGCCGCAAGGACATAGACCAGGCTTGCCGTGCCTATCGGCCGACTCTCCCGGGGCACACGCGCCAACCAGGCGCCTCGAGGAACAGTCACCGCATGTTGCCGGTGTGCCCCATCGAGTACCGTCCCGGCTGCGGCCACACCAACAGGCCGTGGGGGCTGCCACCGACGGGGATACGCGCGATCAGCTTGCCGGTAGAGGTGTTGAACCCGTACACGACGCCGTCGTACCGGCCGGACACCCACAGCACCCGGCCGTCAGCGGAGACGCCACCCATGTCGGGGCTGCCACCGCCGGGAATCCGCCACGTGTCGATGATCTTGCGCTTGGCGAAGGACACCACACTGATCTCTCCCGCTCCGCGATCGGTGACGTAGAGCAGCCGCGCGTCTCGGCTCGGGATCAGCCCGTGCGGCATGGCCGGTGTCGCAATCGAGCCGAGCGGCCGGAGATTTTTCCAGCTGTAGAGCCGGAGCTCGTTGGACCCCATGTCGGCGACGTAGAAGGTGCGGCCGTCCGGCGACAACCGCACGTCTTGGGGAATGCTGCCCGCGGGCAGCTGCACTTTCGCCAGAACGGTGTGGTGCTGCGTCGAGATCATCAGCACTGTCCCGGAGAATTCACATGTGACGACCATCGCGCGGCCGTTGGCTGTGAAGTCGGCGTGATTGGGTCCTCGGCAACCGGGAACCCGCAGCGTCTGCCGGGGTTTGAAGGTCTGCGGATCGGCGAACATGATCTGGTTGTACTCCTCCACCATCACGACGGCCTGCCGTGCGTTGGGGGTGAAGTAGAGGTTGTAGGGCCGTGGCACTGGAATGCCGCCGCGGGGCTTGCCGGTGGATGGGTCGATCACCTGCAGGCGGTTCGCCGCGCTGGCGTCGGCGTACAACGTCCGCAAGTCGTACGACGGATTAACGTGCTGCGACAACATGCCCGAGTGGATGACCCGGACGACCTTGTGTGTCGCCTGGTCGATGACCGTGACCGTGGAGCCGTTGGAGTCCGGCACATAGACGTACGCCGGATCCTTCGCGATTCGCGGCGATAGCATTCCCGCGCCGGTGGCAGCGTAGACGTTGTTGTTCAACACCGGCGGCATTCCCGGCAGGGGACGCCGAAACTGGGGGGCTGTCGGCGTGGCAGAACCAGACCCGGGCGACGTGGTTGTCGAAGCGGAAGAACCCGGTCCGGACGACGTCGTGGCAGCCCCCGCGGGGGCCGAGTTCGCGCTTCGCTGAGCCTGTCCCGACTCGTGTGCGCCGGCCGCCGTACAGGCAGAAGTGAGAACGAGGAGACCCAAGCTGCCGGCGGCGAGGGTGCCCCGTGACCGACTGACCAGCGGGCTGCCGGAGCTGCCGCGGGGTTGAGGCCTCATCGCCGTCAGCCTACGTCCACAGCAGGTGGTGCGTATGGAAGCGACTAGCCCCTGAGCAGCAGTTGTTCGAACGGCACGACGTCCTCGTATGGGTCGAGAACCCTGGTCGCCGGAGCTCTCGCGACAAGCTCGGCGAACTCCCCCGCCGCGCGCTGAATTCGTTCGACGAGGGCGCCGTGAGGACCGTCCGTCGAGCCCCAGTCGGAGGATGCGGCGTACACACCAGAGGGAACGACGAAGGCTCGTAGATGCGCGAACAATGGTCGTAACGCGTGATCGAGCGCCAAGGAGTGCCGCTCGGTGCCTCCGGTGGCTCCAAGCAGGACCGGTGTATTGCGGAGCGAGTCTTGCTCCAGAACGTCAAAGAAGGACTTGAACATTCCGCTGTACGACGCATTGAAGATCGGGCTGACCGCGATGACACCGACGGACGAGACGACGCCATCCACCACCGTGCGCAACGTGGCCGACGGGAAGCCAGTGAGCACCGCGTTGGTGATGTCGTGAGCGAAGTCGCGGAGCTCGAAGACCTCGCTTACGGCGTCGACGTCCCGGGACTTCAGTGCGGCAACTGACGCATCGGCCAGCCGGTCCGCGAGAAGTCGGCTCCCCGACGGCTGGCTGACTCCGGCGGTGACGACCGCGAGTCGGCGGGTCACTGGGCACCTCCCGAAACTTTTCCGGCGACAGTTGCGGCAAGCGGCTCCCGGTGCTCCGCCACAGCGACATCGTCGTTGTCCCCCGAGGACTGCGTTCGCGTGCGTTCGCGCTCGGCTGCTGCCCTGAGGCTCTCGTGCGTCGGAGCATCCGGGACGTGCGGCGGCCGGAGCGCCCCGAGCTCCCTGCGCAGAACCGGGACCACCTCCTCACCCAGCAGGTCCATCTGCTCGAGCACCGTTTTCAGCGGCAAACCAGCATGGTCCATCAAGAACAGCTGTCGCTGGTAGTCCCCAAAATGTTCCCGGAAGGTGAGCGTCTTCTCGATCACCTCTTGCGGACTGCCGACGGTCAGCGGCGTCTGCTCCATGAAGTCCTCGAGTGAAGGGCCGTGCCCGTAGACAGGCGCGTTGTCGAAGTAGGGGCGGAACTCTCGTATGGCGGCTTGAGAGGTGGGCCGCATAAACACTTGCCCGCCAAGACCGACTACGGCTTGCTCCGCACTGCCGTGCCCGTAGTACTCGAAGCGTCGCCGGTAGAGGCTGATCAGCCGGATGTAGTGCTCTTTGGGCCAGAAGATGTTGTTCGCGAAGAAGCCGTCCCCGTAGAAGGCGGCCTGCTCTGCGATCTCAGGGCTGCGAATGGACCCGTGCCAGACAAAGGGAGGTACGCCGTCGAGCGGCCGCGGAGTGGACGTGAAGCCCTGAAGCGGAGTCCGGAACCGGCCCTCCCAGTCGACGACGTGTTCACGCCAGAGTCGGTGTAGCAGGTGGTAGTTCTCGACGGCGAGGGCGATGCCGTCCCGGATGTCTTGGCCGAACCAGGGATAGACGGGGCCGGTGTTGCCGCGCCCGAGCATCAAGTCGACCCGGCCGTCGGCCAGGTGCTGAAGCATGGCGAAGTCTTCGGCGATCTTCACCGGGTCGTTGGTCGTGATGAGCGTGGTTGCTGTCGACAGCACCAACCGGTCAGTGCGCCCAGCGATATATCCCAACATCGTGGTCGGCGAAGAAGGGACGAACGGGGGATTGTGGTGCTCCCCCGTGGCGAAGACGTCAAGGCCGACCTCTTCCGCCTTGAGGGCGAGAGTGACCATGGCCTTGATGCGATCAGCCTCTGACGGCGTTCTGCCTGTCGTGGGATCTGGGGTTACATCGCCGACGCTGAAGATGCCGAACTGCACGGATTTCTTGTCTCCCACCGATTGACTGATCAATCACTCCAACGCAGCGGAGCGCTCGGTCATTCCGCCGGCACAGGGGGCCAGGTGAGCCTGCGACGAAGGCAACGCGCAGGCCGTCGCGCTCGACTGCCGGCTGGAGGAGCCTGCGACGAGTAAAGTGAGAGATTGACGAGGGGTAACGACGCCGATGGCCGATCACAAAGAAATATCGACAAATTGATGAAGGAGCATTTATGAGCGGTTGGGTTTGGGTGATTGTGGTGATAGTCGCAGTGCTTGTGGTCGGCGCGGTTATCTACTTCGTGACCCATAAGCAGGATGACACACGCGGGAGAAACCCGCGCTCGCCCAGGAACCGGATGGCTGCTCCGCAGGGATCACGTGGACATCGCCAGGGCCAGGGCAGCAGCGCCCACAACGGGCCAGGTGAGCACAGTGGTCACGCCGACACAGATCGGGTAGCCGGCTCCCATGGAGGGCCAGAGCAGACCGGTCGCCACGGCCGTCCGCCGACTTCCGATGGCACGGACGGTCCGGATGAGGGAACCCACCACCCCCGCCATTAAGTGAGCTCTTTCACAGCTGATATTCGGATGCGTGACACTGCAATTACACAACGTAAAAATGACTACTCGTAGATGTCTATTCACGCAGAGTAGATAACTGAAAGGGATTCGTATTCCACATTGCATTCCGAGCAGGAAATGTGCATCCTAGGAGGTGCAGCGGTCGTACCGGCCGCGGCAAGGACTCATAGGGCAGAGGAATACACAATGCGTCGTACTAGCGTTCGAAAGATCGTCGTCGGCACACTGACGCTGGTCGCCACGGCGGCCTTGGGTCTCGGCTTCTCGTCTGAGGCTTGGGCCGGCCACCACAGTTCGTCATGGGATGGCCACAGCTCGTCATGGGATGTCGGAACCCACGCCAAGTCGTCTTCCTGGGACTGACAGTCACTCAATCTGGCAGCTTCCACACACAAGGCCAGTACTTAGCGTCGAACAGCGCTCTGACGAGTTGAGGCGTACCGTCTCCACATGGCGGCCGCCTCACCTCGCCACGCCAGCGTAAACCGGCGTAAGAAAGCTCCCGAAGCGCAAGCGGAATCGCGCCCGGGAGCTTCTCGGCGTTCACTGATTCTGATCAGCCTAGGCACGCTGTTTTTCGCGGCCTGCTCAGCCGCTGCTGTCATCGCCTCGTATCCCGCCTCTTCACCGCAGCCCAAAGACACAGCATGGGCGGCACTGGTCGTCGGCGTCTTGCTGGTCGCGCTCCATCTCCGGCCACGGCGCGGAATCTCGGCCCGCGACAGCGTCGAAAGCATTCAGCTTGATGAGGTGCTATTCGTCCCTGCGCTAGTGATGTTGCTTCCGTGGCAGACCATCGCGGTGATGGCCGCAGCGACTGTCGCCGGCAGCCTCAGCGCTCGCCGGAACTGGGTCAAGGCAGTGTTCAACCTGGGCGAGATCGTGATCGCGGCAAGCGTGGGCTTGACCGTCGTCCGTATCTTCGGGGTGACCCCGTCGGAGCAGCCCGGCTTTGGCGAAGCCCTCGTGGGCATGGGAGGCGCCTTCGCGTTCACGGCTTGCTCGGCACTGCTGGTTCGTCTCATGGTGTCTTATGCCAGCGGCGCACCGCTGCTCCCGCTCTTGAAGGAGATGAGTGCCCGGCTCGTGCCGTGGACAGGCGCTGTAATCCTCGGCGGAATCGGCGCCATTGCGGTCGGCGCTGACCGTTGGTCCGCCCTACTCGTTCTCGGCGTTGTGGCCTTTGTGCACCGCGCCTATGCCGCAAGCCTCACCGAGCAAGCGGCCCGGCAGCAGTCCGAGCGGATGCAGCAGGCCATTGCGGCCCTTAGGTCCCGGACCGACCCAGAGCAAGTCAGTGAGCAACTGCTGAGCACCGCCCGCGACCTGCTTGGCGCCGGTTCTGCCGACATCGTGCCTGACGATGTCGACGAACTGCCGCGCTCGCTCAGCGCTCCCCTGTACCAAGGGCACCGGCTGAGGGTTTCCCAGCGACGGGGCATCGACCATTGGGACGACCGCGACCGGGACACGTTGTTGACACTCGCAGGGGTCGCGGGCGACGTACTCCGGTCGGTGGACCTCATCACACGGTTGCGCACGATCACCAACTCGCAGAGTGAAGCCGTGATCGCTTTGGATCTCGACGCGCGGATCACGTTCGTCAATCCGGCCGCGGTCCACATGCTGGGTGCCTCGAACGCCGGTGAGCTCCTCGACCAGCCCATTCAAAACAAACTTCAGCTGCGCCACCGCCGCCAGCTCCTAGACTTCGAGAAGATGGTGGCCCACCAGGCCATAGCGCAAGATGCTGACGCCTCGCTTGGCCCTCCGGGTGGCGAGACGTTGGATATCGCTTACAGCATGACGCCGCTCAGAGCCGAAGACGCCCACGTGGGCGCCGTGCTGGTCATGCGCGATGTCACTGAGCGCCGAGCCTTCCAAGACGAGCTGACCTGGCGCGCGCTACACGACGAGCTCACCGAGCTACCAAACCGACGGCTGCTGCTCGAGCGGCTCGACCACGCGCTCACCCGCTCCACCAGCACCGGGCTGCAGCACGGCTTGCTGTTTATGGACCTCGACAGGTTCAAGCTGGTCAACGACTCCTACGGCCATCTCGCCGGCGACAAGCTGCTCGTGCAGGTTGCCAACCGGCTGCGCAGCGGCCTCTCCCCGTCAGACTCGATCGCACGGATGTCTGGCGATGAGTTCGTCGTCTTGGTGGAAGACATCGACTCGATCGAGAAGGTCATCGCAGTGGCGGAGCGACTGCTGCAGATGCTCGAGGAGCCGTTCGAGGTCGACAACCACCACATCTTTATGTCTGCGTCCATCGGTGTGGGTCTCACTCGGGCCGAAGACGACCGCGACAACGCCCTCGCCACCGTCGATTCTGCCGCTTACGCCGCCAAAGCCTCGGGCCGCAACTGCTACCGAGTCGCGACAGATGCATCGGTCGACCGCACCCGCGCCCGCCTCGACCTCGAGGTGAGCCTGCGCCAAGGTCTCGACGAGAACGAGCTCGAGCTGTACTACCAGCCGATCGTCACCACGGAGACGCAGGAGATCATCGGTGTGGAGGCGCTGTTGCGGTGGCACTCGGCGCGGCGCGGCTTGCTCTTCCCGCAGCAGTTCGTGCCGCTGGCCGAGGAAACGGGTCTGATCGTGCCGATGGGACGCTGGGTGCTCGAGGAGGCGTGTCGAGCGCTCCAGCAGTGGACTCTGGCGAATCCGCAACGCAGACGGTTGACCATGTCGGTCAACCTGTCGGCGCTACAGTTCTCGCAGCATCGGCTCGTCGAACACGTCGCCCAGACGCTGGGTGCCACCGGACTTCCGGCTTCGCAGCTGTGCCTGGAAATCACCGAGACCGTGTTGATGACGGACACCACCGCGACCCAGGCCACGTTGGACGCGCTCAACGCCCTGGGCGTCAAGGTGGCGATCGACGACTTCGGCACCGGCTACTCGTCACTGTCGTACCTCAAGCGTTTCCCCATTGACGTGGTCAAACTGGACCAGACCTTTGTGGAGGGAGTGGTCACCGATCCGGCTGACACCGAGATCGCGACCGCGATCATCCGGCTGGCCGGCGCACTGCACATGACGACGGTCGCAGAAGGCGTGGAGACGGATACCCAACGGCGCATGCTTGCTCAACTGGGATGCCCGCTCATGCAGGGATATCTGACATCCCGACCGCTGCCGCAGCAGGAGTTCCTCGACTTCTGGGATGAGAAGCAGGCAGAAAGCGAGCTCGGGGATCTGTCGAAGCGTCGGTCTCAGCGAAGCTACCAACGCCGCGGCTTGTGAGGAACGAACGGCGGTCATAATGAGGTTGTCGCCCAAGAAGGAGATGTTCCGTGGCTGATCGCTCCGTTCCCGACAGGTTCCGCCCCGCAACCTACGAAGTCCCCGCGAGTGAGGCGCTCGTGGAGTTTATGCGCACCGGGTGGTCGGACCCCGACGACCAAGTGCAGCGGCTCGACGTCGCCGCGTGCGCTGAAAAGCGACGCCGGGCACTCAGCCAACGCTTTCCCGGCGAACGCCTCGTCATTCCCGCTGGGCCCTTGAAGCCACGCGCCAACGACACCGACTACCGGTTCCGAGCCGGCACAGAGCACGTGTATGTCACGGGCAACCAGACATCCGACGCCGTACTCGTCATGGACGACGGCGAGCCCACGCTGTTCTTCCGCCCCCGGCAAGCCAAGAGCGACGACGCGTTCTGGCGTGACGGCAGGTACGGCGAAGCCTGGGCAGGTCGCCGGTTCTCTCTCTCAGAGGCGTCGGAGGTCTACGGCGTCCGTTGCCGCCACATCTACGAGCTCCCTGAGGTCCTCACGTCTGGCGCCGTGACCCGTGTGCTGCGAGGCGTCGATGCCGACGTCGACGCACTGGTACCGGGCGACCCGCAGTCCTCGGCCGACGCGGAGCTCGCGACTCACCTCTCCGAGATGCGGCTCGTGAAGGAGGAGTGGGAGGTCGCTCAGCTACAAGATGCGATCGACTCCACCATCCGCGGATTTGAAGACTCGGTGCGCGAGTGGGAGCGCGTTCAGCGCTACGGTGAGCGCTGGATAGAGGGGACGTTTTGGCGTCGAGCCAGAGCAGACGGCAACGACGTCGGGTACGAGTCCATCGTGGCCTGCGGCCCACACGCCACCACGCTGCACTGGATAGAAGACGACGGTCCGGTGCGGCCGGGTCAGCTCATTCTGCTGGATATGGGAGTGGAGAACCGTTCGCTCTACACAGCGGATGTCACACGCACGTTGCCGGTCGCTGGTCGCTTCACCCCTGATCAGCGAGACCTGTACCAGTTGGTGTTAGACGCTCAAGCAGCCGGGATGCAAGCGGTCAAACCGGGCGTGGCGTACCGCGACTTCCATCACGCGGCGATGACCGTGCTAGCGCACGGGCTCGAGGATATGGGCATCCTGCCCTCTAGCGCCGAAGAAGCGCTGGAGAAGGACAGCGGAGTCTACCGGCGCTGGACACTGCACGGAACCGGCCACATGCTCGGGCTCGACGTCCATGACTGCTCGGCCGCCCGCAACGAGGGCTACCTCGACGGCAAGCTCGAGCCGGGCATGGTGCTGACCGTGGAGCCGGGGCTCTACTTCCAGTCCAGTGACCTCTTGGTCCCGGAGTCCCTGCGTGGCATTGGCATTCGGATCGAGGACGACGTGCTGGTCACCGAGGACGGCTGCCGCAATCTCTCCGGTGCGCTGGCTCGGACGCCTGCTGACATCGAGTCGTGGATGAGCAGCCTCACCGGCGGCGCCTAGAGATACAGGCCGGTTTGTCCGTCGCCGAGGCGCTCAGCCGCAGCGGCATGGAGATCCCGCTCGCGCAGCAAGATGTAGGCGTCGCCGCGTACCTCGACTTCGGCCTTGTCCTCTGGGTCGAACATCACCCGGTCGCCGACTTCGACGCTGCGAACGTTCGAACCGATCGCGGACACCCGCGCCCAGGCCAGTCGCCGCCCCATCGTGGCTGTCGCCGGTATGACGATTCCGGCGGACGACTTGCGCTCTGCTGACTCGGCGTCGAGGCTGACCAGTACCCGATCGTGGAGCATCCGGATCGGCAGCTTGTCCGCCGAAGCGGCCTTGCGGGTCATGTGCTGGCTCGGCAAGAAGGTCAGCGGGCCAGCTTGCGGATGACCAACATCACCGTCACCACTCCGGCGGCGATCGCCGCTGCCTTGGTGATGTTATCCGTCTTGGGCGTGCCATCCTCGGCCATGAAATGGGCCTTGGTGGTCGTCATCTGCCGCTGAGCGATCGTCTTGGGGTGCACGCGATAGACCAGAGTGTCGATGGTGCCGGCCAGACGGTTGCGCGTGGTGTCGATATCGCTCGTGATCTGCTCAGGCGTCCGCTGCACTGCTGCCGTGCTCAACGTGTCCTCCTCGCTTCGGTGCGGCTGTTAGTCTCCCATGCCCGCTCGAGCGCTCGTCCACTCGGTGCGGCGCACGGTGGCGGCACTACTGAGAGGTACTCGCGAGTGATGGCTTTGCACCCCGGCGACGAGGCTGCGGCGTTCGCACTCTCCAGCGACGAGGGCAAGCAGATCAGCCTGGCTGACTATCGTGGCAACCGAGTGATCCTGTACGCCTATCCAGCCGCCATGACGCCGGGCTGCACGACCCAGGCCAGTGACTTTCAAGACTCACTCGACTCGCTCACGGCCGCGGGACTCGTCGTCTTGGGTGTCTCCCCCGACACACCGGACAGACTGGCTGAGTTTCGGCGCGCCCTGGGATATCTAGGATGTCGCAAGGTCAGGGGCCGTAGTCCAACGGCAGAGACACACGGTTTAGGTCCGTGCCAGTGTGGGTTCAACTCCCACCGGCCCCACGCCGACGCAGGTCGCAGTCCCCGTGTGCGGCTCCGCTCCCGCCTGAACGCTGCCGCGAGTTTCCCGTCAGCGCGCTCGGCACTCCGTCGCCCAGTCCGCGGGCAGGGCGGCGACAACCCGAGGAGCGAGAACGCGCAGAGCCTTGCCGCGGTGGCTGATCGCGTCCTTCTCCGCCTCGCTCATTTCCGCGGTCGTACGCCGCTCCCCCGCTGGCACGAAGATGACGTCGTACCCGAAGCCGTTCGACCCTCGCGGCTGCGTGGTGACGGTGCCACGGAGGATACCGGTTTCAACGTACTCGTCCCCGCTCGGTGTGGACAGCGCGGCCGCGCACCGGAACTCTGCTCCGCGACGCTGCGGTGAGACGTCGCGGAGCTGGTCGAGGACCAGCGTGTTGTTGGCGGCGTCGTCCTTGTCGGCGCCGGCCCAGCGCGCCGACAGCACGCCCGGCATGCCGTTGAGCGCGTCGATGCAGATGCCGCTGTCGTCAGCGACCGTCAACATGCCGGTAGCGGCGGCACCCGCGCGGGCCTTCAGCAGCGCGTTGGCTTCGAACGTCGCCTCGGTCTCCACTGGCTCGTCGTACGGCGCCACCTCGTCGAGTCCCACGACGTCACAGCCGGGCATCGCGGCCGTCAGGATGCGACGCAGCTCGGTGAGCTTCTTGGGGTTGCGGGTGGCCAGGAAGACCCGGCTCATGCCTCCAGCGCCTGCATCTGGCGGACAGCCAGCTCAGCGCACCCTTGCGTGGCAAGGTCGAGCAGCTCGTCGAGGACTCGGCGGTCGAACGGCTGGCCTTCGGCTGTGCCCTGTACTTCGACGAAAGTGCCGTCTCCAGTCATCACGACGTTCATGTCGGTCTCGGCTCGTACATCTTCGTCGTACGGCAGGTCGAGGCGGGGCTCACCATCAACCACGCCGACCGAGACAGCGGCGATCGACTGCACCAGTGGGTCCCCAGCGAGAGCTCCCCGCTCGCGCAGGGCGGCCAGGGCATCGACAAGGGCGACGTACGCACCGGTGATCGCCGCGGTGCGAGTGCCACCGTCGGCTTGCAAGACGTCGCAGTCGACAACGATGGTGTTCTCGCCGAGAGCCTTGTAGTCGACGGCCGCACGCAGTGAGCGCCCGACGAGCCGGGAGATCTCGTGAGTGCGCCCTCCGACCCGTCCCTTGACCGATTCGCGATCGGAACGGGTGTGCGTCGCGCCCGGAAGCATGGCGTACTCCGCCGTGATCCAGCCAAGGCCGCTGTCCCTGCGCCACCGGGGCACACCGACGGATGCGCTCGCGACGCACAGCACCCGTGTCTTGCCGAACTCCACGAGCACCGAGCCGGCGGCGTGGTCGAGCCAGTGTCGCGTGATCGTCACCGGCCTGCACTGGTCGGCCGCCCGGCCGTCTGCTCTGGTCACGGCTCAGACCCTATCCGCGACCGTGCCTTCTGCTCTGCTCGGCCGCGCGCTTGGCATGCGGGGGCAGCGTGGTTTGCGGCGCGGGGGAACGTGGTTTGCCATGCGGACGTGGCACCCTCCCCGTCCGCACCGCAGATCGCCGGTGCTGACGTGGCATCCGCCCCGTCAGCGCCGCAAACACCCTGACGCCATCCAGTCAGTCAGTTGATGTGGAGGGCGTTCATTCAGACCTCGAGGGTTAAGCCCGGCCGCGCGAGCTCGATCGGCCCGCTGAAGTGCGGCTTGGCTTCTGCCAATACGTCGTCAGGGTCGTACCACGGCGGGATATGCGTCAGTACAACCGTCGAAGCGCCAGCCTTCGCCGCGGCCTCGGCGGCCTGCCTGCCCGTTAGATGGAGGTGCTCCGGTTTGCCCGGTCCGTCGAGGAATGCGGCCTCAATCAACAGCAGGTCGCACTGTGTCGCCAGCTCGACTAACGCGTCACACGGACCCGTGTCGCCGCTGTAGACGAAGGTGCGGCCGTTAGCCGTCAACCGCAACGCAACCGCCGGTGGCGGATGGTCGACGGGCACAGTTTGCACAGTGAAGGGACCGACGTCGAAGCGCTCGGACGGATACGTCCGAAAGTCGAAGTGGGCCTGCATCGAAGGCTCGCCGCCGGGTTCGTAAGCTCGCGCGATCCGTTGCGCCGTACCCTCTGGTCCGTAGACCGGCAGTGGCCCCAACGGGCCATCGGGACGGAACTTGCGGAAGACGTAAAACCCGCAAAGGTCCAGGCAGTGGTCGGGGTGCAGGTGGGACAGCGCCACAGCGTCGATCGACTCCAGCGGCGTGAAGCGCTGGAGTGGTCCGAGAGCGCCGCTGCCGAGGTCCAGGAGCAGACGAAAGGTGCGGCCCTCGTACGGCGCCTCGACGAGGTAGCAGGAGGCGGCGGCATCCGGGCCAGGGAGCGAGCCAGAGCAGCCGACAACCGTAAGCCGCATCAGGCCACTTGGGCGAACTGGTTGACGAGGTCGAGCTCGGGGCCGAGGAACCGCCGGCCCACCTCCCGGAACTCCTCAGGCTCGCCAGTTGTGACGAAGCGGTGAGTCGGCGCTGAAAGATCGTCGGGCCGCTCGAGCCCCCGTCGTACGAGCATGGAGTAGACGTCCTTCGCGGTCTCCTCGGCACTCGACACCAACGTGACGCCGTCGCCGAGCACGTACGAGATCACGCCAGTCAGCAGCGGGTAGTGGGTGCAGCCGAGCACCAAGGTGTCGACCTGCTCGCGGAGCAGCGGGTCGAGGTAGTCGTGAGCGACGGTGAGCAGCTCCGATCCGCTGGTGACGCCAGCCTCCACGAACTCCACGAACCGGGGGCAGGCCTGCGTGGTCAGCCGGACGTGCGGAGCGGCGGCGAACGCGTCGTCATACGCCATCGAAGTCTTGGTCGCCTCGGTGCAGATTACTCCCACTCGCCGACTCCGCGTTGCCGATACCGCACGTCGGGTCGCCGGGAGGATCACCTCGACGACTGGCACTGGATACCGCTCGCGGGCGTCGCGGAGAACGGCGGCGCTTGCGGAGTTGCACGCAATCACAAGCGCCTTGACGCCTTCGCCGACCAGGTGGTCGAGACACTCGAGGGCGTACCGGCGCACCTCGGGAATCGGTTTTGGCCCGTACGGCTGCCGTGCGGTGTCGCCGAGATACAGGATGGGTTCGTGCGGCAACTGGTCCAACACCGCCCGGGCCACGGTCAGACCGCCGAACCCCGAGTCGAAGATTCCGATCGGTGCATCAGCCACGCCTGCGAGCGTACGGCGCCTCCCGCCTCTCGCGCGGCAACTGCAAGCCGCGCCACACCGCTGAACGCCGCCGTTCGTGCCCGCGGGGGCCTTGCCTCGCCGCTCGTCGCCGGAGACAGGCATGGAAGCGGGGTCAGGTCGAGGTTAGGCGGCCGGCAGCTGCGGTGGGTGCCTGAGAGGCGTCTGGGGTCTAGGCCCAGAGCTGACCGTCGAGCCGTTCGGCTGCTTCGTCGACCGTGCCCTCGTAGGCGCCGGTGGAAAGGTACTTCCAGCCACCGTCGCAGACGACGAACGCGATGTCGGCAGGCTTGCCATCCTTGACCGACTTGCGGGCTTGCGCGAGTGCGGCATGCAGAATCGCGCCGGTGGAGATACCGGCGAAGAGACCCTCGTGCTCGAGCAGCTCGCGCGTACGGCGTACGGCGTCTTCCGGCCCTACGGAAAGGCGCGCGTCGATCAGCGACGCGTCGTACAACTCAGGGACGAAACCCTCGTCGAGGTTGCGCAGGCCGTAGACGAGCTCGCCGTACCGCGGCTCGGCCGCGATGATGCGCACTTTCGGCTTGTGCTCGCGGAAGAAGCGTCCAACGCCCATCAAGGTCCCGGTGGTGCCGAGCCCGGCAACGAAGTGCGTGATCGACGGCAGGTCGGCGAGCAACTCAGGTCCGGTGCCTTCGTAGTGGGCCTGCGCGTTAGCCGGGTTGCCGTACTGATACAGCATCACCCAGTCGGGGTGCTCCGCGGCCAATTGCTTGGCCGCTCCAACCGCCTGGTTCGACCCACCTGCCGCGGGCGAGCTGATGACTTCAGCACCCCACATGTGGAGTAGTTGACGACGTTCGGCCGATGTGTTCTCCGGCATGACGCACACCAGCCGGTAGCCCCGCAGCTTCGCGGCCATCGCCAGCGAGATACCGGTGTTGCCTGATGTTGGCTCAAGAATCGTGCTGCCCGGGTGGAGCAGCCCGGCCTTTTCTGCGTCGATCAGCATGCTGAGCGCAGCGCGGTCCTTGATGGAGCCGGTCGGGTTGCGGTCCTCGAGCTTGGCCCACAGCCGCACGTCAGGCGACGGTGACAGCCGCGGCAGCCCTACGAGCGGCGTGTTGCCGACTGAGTCCAACGTCGAGTCGTATCTCATCCGCCTACCGACGTCCTCCGGCCACGGCCGGGAGTACGACGACCACGTCGCCGTCGTCGACCTTGGTGTCGAGACCGTCGAGAAACCGCACGTCCTCATCGTTGACGTAAACGTTGATGAAGCGCCGCAGATTGCCGTCTTCGACCAGCCGGTCTCGGATGCCGGGGTTTGCTGAGTCGACACTGGCGAGCACCTCAGCCAGCGTGCTGCCGTCGCCGCCGACGGCCTTGGCACCACCGGTGTATGTCCGCAGGATCGTTGGGATCCGGACTTCAACATGCATGTGGGACAACCTCGACTTCTTCCTCAGTCACTTCACCGTCAACAATTCGGAACGACCGAAATTCCACCGGGTCTTCCTTGTGAGCTCCGTCGGCGGTCGACACGAGCACATAGTGCGCGTCGGGTTCTGATGCCAGGCCAATGTCAGTTCTCGACGGGTACGCCGCAGTGGCCGTGTGCGAGTGATAGATGACCACCGGCACCTCGTCGCGTTCGTCGAGCTCGCGCCACACCCTCAGCTGTTCAGTCGAGTCGAAACGGAAGAACGTCGGTGACCGCTCGGCGTTGATCATGGGCACGAAACGCATCGGCTCGTCGCTTCCGTCCGGGCCGGCCACGATGCCGCAGGCCTCGTCCGGATGGTCGCGCCGGGCATGCGCGACCATCCGGTCATGGATGCCCTGGTCGATTCGCAGCACGGCGTCAAGGGTAGGCGCGCCTGCGGGAGCCCGTTGGGCGGCAGAGGACTCGACGGGCAGCAAGGGAGCGACAGGCCAGAGGCATCATCGGCTCCGCCGGCGGCCGGCGGAGGTGGCGGTCAGCCCTGGACAGCGTCGATGAGGGACTCGAGGAGGTAGCCGAGCCAGCCGTAAATCTCATACACCGGCAGCCGGTCGTCGTCGGCGTCGAGTGACTCCCAGTACTCCTCGTCTCCCGCGGTGACGCCCAACCGCTCCGCCAAGGTCAGTCGCAGTGCAGTCAGCCAACGCATCCAGGCGCGGGCGGCCTCTCCATCGAGCACGAACTCGACGTCACCGTCGTCGGACTCCGCGGTCTGCTCAAGCGCCGCAAGGACAAGGGCTCCGTCGTCGACCTTGCTTTGCCGCAGAGTCGGCTCGGTGTACCGGCGAAACTCCGCAGCCACCTCCGCGTCGGTGACATGAGCGCTCGGAAACAGCCGCCGAAGAGCTGGGTCCTCCGGCGGCTCGAGCGGACCGTCCATCGTGAGCATGGCCTCCAGCGGGTCCTCGGTGTGCACAGGTGCCTCGCCGTCGCGAAGCAGCTCGACCAGCTGGCGGGTGAGGTTCGCGAGCAACTGAGCGGCGTACGCCGGCAGCTCGACGTACACCTGCCCGGTTCGATGGGGGCGAAACATTGTCATTCGCCACTCTTCTGCAAAGTCGCCCAAAGCCCGTAAGTGTGCATCGCCTGCACGTCACGCTCCATCTCCTCACGAGAGCCGCTGGACACGACCGCCTTGCCTTCGGTGTGGACTTGCAGCATCAGTCTGCGGGCCTTGGCCTTCGAGTAGTGAAAGTAGTCGACAAAAACGAACGTCACGTATGACATCAGGTTGACCGGGTCGTCCCACACGATGGTGACCCACGGCAGCTCTGGTACGACGACCTCGGCGCTCTCGGGCCGCTCAACCGTGATGGCGTCAGGAGCGGTCACGGCGCCATTGTCGCCTAGTCTGACCGCGTGCAGTCGACCGCCTTGCTCACCGATCACTACGAGCTGACCATGGTGCAGGCGGCGCTTCAGTCCGGCACGGCGCACCGGCGGAGTGTGTTCGAACTGTTCGCACGGAAGCTGCCGGACGGCCGACGGTACGGTGTCGTGGCGGGCACCGGCAGAATGCTTGATGCGCTGGAGGCGTT
The DNA here is from genome assembly GCA_038252945.1 of Propionibacteriales bacterium. Lineage (GTDB taxonomy): Bacteria > Actinomycetota > Actinomycetes > Propionibacteriales > Nocardioidaceae > JAUJOE01. The sequence continues at coordinate 29,610 of JBBSHN010000011.1, forward strand.
TCACTTCGACGGCCGCCAGCTCGACTTCTTGCGGACCCGCAGCGTCGTCGACGCATCGACGTGCGAGTGGCTGGCCGACTACTCGTTCACCGGCGACATGTGGGGATACGGCGAGGGAGACGCGTACTTCCTGGGTAGCCCGCTGCTGGTCGTGGAGTCCACCTTCGCGGAGGCAGTGGTGCTCGAGACTCTCGTGCTGTCGATCCTCAATCACGACTCGGCCGTCGCCTCGGCGGCCTCCCGGGTGATCCGCGCGGCCGTCGACCGGCCCTGCATCGAGATGGGCTCGCGGCGTACCCATGAAGAGGCGGCGATCGCCTCGGCCCGCGCGGCCTATATCGCCGGCTTCGCCACGACATCCAACCTTGAGGCGAGTCGACGCTATGGCGTGCCGACCGCCGGCACGGCTGCGCACTCCTTCACGCTTCTGCACGACAGCGAACGCGACGCATTCATGGCGCAAACCGATTCGCTGGGATGCGACACCACGCTGCTCGTCGACACCTACGACGTCGAAGAGGCGGTTCGCACGGCGGTCGACGTGGCAGGACCGGACCTCGGCGCCGTACGCATCGACTCCGGCGACCTGGCACTGCTCGCTCGTCAGGTCCGCCTCCAGCTGGACGAGCTAGGCGCCAAGTCGGCGCGCATCATCGTCACCAGCGACCTGGACGAGTACTCGGTCGCCGCACTCGCCGCAGCTCCGGTCGACGGGTACGGCGTGGGTACTTCGCTCGTGACTGGTTCCGGGTATCCCACCTGCGGGTTCGTCTACAAGCTGGTCTCGCGGGCGGCGACGACCGAGCCGGATGCTCCGATGGTGTCCGTGGCGAAGCGCAGTACCGACAAAACCTCGATGGGCGGGCGCAAGTGGGCACTGCGTCGCCGCAACGACGCCGGAACCGCTGAGGCTGAAGTCATCGGCGTCGAACGCGAGCCGGTGGACGACGGCAACGACCGGCCGCTGCTTCGACCGCTCGTTCGCGGCGGGGAGATTGTAGGGCGGGAGTCGCTCGATGCCGCTCGAGAGCGGCACATCGCCGCCATGGCGGAGCTTCCGCTGGAGAGCCACAAGCTGTCTCGTGGCGAGCCGGCCATCGAGACGGAGTACGTCGGCAGGCGGTGACCAGCGGTGGGCCATGACCGGCGGTAGGCGCTGACCCCGGTGGGCCCGCTGACCCCGCGTAAGCCGCCTCAGACTCCCTAGGTCGCTGCCCGCGGCGGTACGGTAATGGTGACGGCCTGGGCGGAAGGAGTCGAAGTGAGCACGGCTCTGATCGTCGTCGATGTTCAAAATGACTTTTGCGAAGGCGGGAGTCTGCCTGTGCGTGGTGGCGCCGAGGTGGCGCTGCGCATCAACCAAAAGCTTTGCGAGGAGCTGGACGCCCCACCTGAGGAGCGTCAGTACGACGTCTTGGTGGCCACCCGCGACCACCACATCGACCCCGGTACGCACTTCTCCGACAACCCGGACTACGCGGCCTCCTGGCCACCGCACTGCGTCGTCGGCACCGAAGGGTCGGCGTTTCACCCCAATTTGGATCCGCAGCCCTTCGACGCGATCTTCCTCAAGGGCGAGCACCAGGCGGCATACTCGGGATTCGAAGGCAAGTCAGCAGACGGCCGCCACTTGGCAGAATGGCTGCGAGATCACAGCGTGACCCAGGTAGACATTTGCGGCCTGACGACCGACTACTGCGTTCGTTCGACCGCGCTCGATGCGGCCCAAGAGGGTTTCCGCTCGCGCGTGCTGCTGAGCCTGACCGCCGGCGTCGATCAGCGCACCAGCCAGCAGGCGGTGCGGGAGATGCAAACAGCTGGCGTCGCGATCGCCTGAGCCTCACGGCGCGGCTCGACGCACCACGAGTGACGGCTCGACGCGCCACGAGTGACGGCTCAACGGGAGGGGTCAGAGGTTGCCGCGGGCGGCCTGCTCGCGCTCGATCGCTTCGAACAGCGCCTTGAAGTTGCCCTTGCCGAAGCCGAGTGATCCGTGCCGCTCGATGAACTCGTAGAAAACGGTGGGCCGGTCACCGATCGGCTTGGTGAAGATCTGCAGGAGATAGCCGTCCTCGTCTCGGTCGACGAGAATCGCCCGCCTCTTCAGCTCCTCGATCGGCACCCTGACCTCGCCGATCCGGGCCCGCAGCGTCGGGTCGTCGTAGTAGGAGTCCGGGGTTGGCAGGAAGTCCACGCCGTTGGCCCGAAGCTGGTCGACCGTGCGGAGGATGTCGCCGGTAGCAAGCGCGATGTGCTGGCAGCCGGCGCCCTCGTAGAACTCGAGGTACTCGTCGATCTGCGACTTGCGTTTGCCGACCGCCGGCTCGTTGAGCGGAAACTTGACGCGGTGGTTGCCGTTGGACACGACCTTTGACATCAGGGCCGAATATTCGGTCGCGATGTCGTCGCCGATGAACTCCGCCATGTTCACGAAGCCCATGACCTTGTTGTAGAACTCCACCCACTCGTCCATGCGGCCGAGCTCGACGTTGCCTACGCTGTGGTCGACGGCCTGGAACAATCGTTTCGGGTGGTCAGCGGGCCGAGTCACCTTTGTCGACGCGGCTACGTACCCCGGAAGATAAGGGCCGGCGTACCGGCTGCGGTCGATGAGGGTGTGCCTCGTCTCGCCGTACGTCGCCAGCGCCGCCATCCGCACAGTACCGAAGTCGTCGGACACGTCGTGCGGCTCGGCCAGAATCCTCGCACCTTGCGAGCGCGCATGGTCGATGCACTTGTCGACGTGGGGCACCTCGAGCGCCAGGTCGCTCACACCGTCGCCATGGTGACGGTGGTGGTCGAGCAGTGGACTGCTCGTGCTGACTCCTCCTGTGATAACGAACCGAGCGGAGCCCGACTTGAGCACGAAACCCTTGAAGTCACGCTGCCCGGTCTCCGGGCCGGTGTAGGCGACGAGGTCCATTCCGAACGCCAGCTGGTAGAAGTGCGCGGTCTGGGTGGCGTTGCCGACCACGAACACGATGGCGTCCATTGCCGTAACTGGGAACGGGTCCTTGGACTCGTCGTAGTCGACAAGGCCGACGAGTTGCTTGAGCTGCTCGAGGCTCAGGTCAGCCTGCAGCTCTTCAGGCGTCAGTGTCTCGCTCATGCCTCAGATCTTGGCACGGAAACTCCGTCTGGCTGAAGGGCAGGGGTGCGCCCGGAATTCCGCTCCCGAACCGGCACTACCGGGCGGACGCGGAACGCGACGACAATTGAGGCAAGCATCACGACGAACGAGAGCCCGAACAGACCTAGGAAAACGACGGTGAGGTCCAGAGAGCTCCGGGCCAGAGCGTAGAAGACACCGCCTGCGCCGATCACGAGCACGCCACCCAATGAGTCGCTCATCTGGATAGCGCCGGAATTGGCGCCGCGGTCCTCCTTAGGCGAAAGGTCGAACAACAAGACAGCGTTGCTCGACATCGACAGACCCATGCCAAGACCTCCGATGACCAGCCCGACTCCAGCCACCCATGCAGGCACCACAAGCGCCCGTGTGACGACGGCAGCTGCAGCGGTGACGAGTACTCCGGCGGTGGTGACCGCTGCACCTAGCCGAACGAGATACCAGCGTGGCCGCCTCAGCGTCGGCCGGCCCTGCCACCACGAGCCGGTCGACCAGCCGATCGCCGTGCACGCGACCGTAAGACCGGCCAGGGTCGGGGTTGCCCCACGGTGCTCCACCAGCATCAGCGGAACGTAGGTCTCGCAGCCGAAGAAGCCGCCGGCGATCACGCCGCGGAACGCGATGACGGACGGGAGGCCTCGGCGGAGCCGCAGCGTTCCGGCGGGAAAGAGACGACGAGCCGTGAACACCACCATGGCGGCGCCCACGACTGCAGCCACCGCGGCGGCTGCCCATTGGGACTGCTTGGCTTCCAGCCCTGCCTCTTGAAGAAGGGCAGCGCCCAGCGCCATCGCCGCGGCAAGTTGCACCCTGCCGGGTCGTCGGACGTCCGAACCAGTGCTTCCGGCGATCCTGGGCCAGACCAGCAGCATCGGAATCGCCACGAGTGGTGTCAGCGACAGGAACGCCCATCGCCACGACACGTACTGCGTGAGACCACCGGCGATGAACGGCCCTACCACCGAGGGCACGACCCAGGCGGTGGACAGCAATGACATGACCCGTGGCCGATGGCTCTCCGGATAGCACTGACCAATGACGACGTACACCGCGACGATGACGAACCCCGCACCGATGCCCTGGACGACGCGACCGCAGATCAACATGGGCATCGACTGGCTCAACCCCGAGAGCACCAACCCTGCGGCAAAGGCGGCAGCGCCAGAGGCCAGCGGCATGCGTGGCCCTACGCGGTCACACCATTCCCCGCCGACTCCGTTGGCGAACATGCCGGCACCGAGGAAGCCGGTGAACGCCCAGGGGTAGAGGCTTATGTCGCCGAGCTCGCGGGCGGCAGTCGGGAGGGCCGTCGCCACCGCCATGAACTCGAAGGCGATGCAAACGATCAGGGCGAACAGACCAGCCGACAGCATGCGGTAATCCGCTGTGAAGGGGCTGTTTTCCTGCCGTTCGAGGGTGGAGGACAATCAGTTGTCGCCGTTGTCGGTGCCGGACGACATCGACTCCCACACCTGCTTGCAGGCGGGGCAGACGGGATACTTCTGCGGATCCCGGCTCGGCACCCACACCTTGCCGCACAGCGCCACCACTGGCGTACCGAGCACCATGGCCTCGGTCAACTTGTCCTTTTGTGCGTAGTGGCTGAAGCGGTCATGATCGCCCTCGTCGACCCGCTCGTCGGTGCGCGGCTCCTCAACGACCTCGATCTCGGGTCCAAGTGCCGTGCTCACGGCTGCCAGTTTACGGGTGGCTGTCGGGTGTTGGTCGACCGCGCATTCCGCCGGGTCTCGTTAGTTCATGGAGGGGTCGTCAGGGTACGTCGCGAGGTAGGCAAGCTCGCCAGGCTGGCGTCGCAGCACCACCCGCCACACCTCGTCCGGCTGCTGGGACAGCACGTCACTTGCCAGCGCATCCACAACGTACCAAGAGCCCTCGGCAAGTTCGGTCTCGAGCTGCCCCTCCCCCCATCCGGCGTAACCAGAGAACACGCGCAGGCCGCCCAGGTCCCCGACCAGCGCCTCCGGAATGAGGTCAAGATCCACGAGGCCATAGTTGCCGATCAGCCGCTTGAACCCGAGTGGTGGGCCCTCGCCACGCGCTATGCCCAACGCGAGAGCGGCCTCCTCGGAGACCGGCCCGCCGGAGAACAGCAACGGGGGCTCGACTACAGCCTCAGCCCAGCGCGGTAGCACCACAGAAAGCGGCAGCTGTGACGGCCGATTGATGACCACCGCAAGGGCGCCGTCGTCGTCATGGTCGAGCACGAACAACACCGCCCGGTAAAAAGTGGGGTGCTGCAGCTGAGGCGAGGCGACGAGCAGCTTGCCGGTGAGGAAGCTCACCGGCGCGCCTCATCAGCGGATGCAGCCGCGCGTACAGCGGCCGCGACCGCCTTATGGACGTCCTCGTGAAAAACGCTCGGAATGACGTAGTTCGCGTTCAGCTCCTCATCGGACACCGTGGAGGCGATCGCTTCTGCGGCCGCAACCAGCAGATTCGACGTAATTGTCGAAGCGGCTGCGTCGAGCAGGCCGCGGAACACACCGGGGAAGGCCAACACGTTGTTGATTTGGTTGGGGTAGTCAGACCGGCCGGTTGCCACCACCGCCGCGTAACGGCGAGCCTCAGCTGGGTCTATCTCCGGCTCCGGGTTGGCGAGGGCGAAGACCACGGCGTCGTCGGCCATCGTCACGAGGTCGGCTCCGGTGAGCACGTTCGGCGCCGAGACACCGATGAACACCTCGGCGCCATCAAGCGCGTCGCGAAGCGACCCCCGCAACGACGAGGGGTTGGTGTGTTCGGCGATCCACGCGAGGTCTGGAGAAAGGTTCCCACGGCCCGCGTGCACGATGCCGTCGATGTCGGCGACCACCACGTCGCTCGCGCCCGCCTCCAAGAGCAGGCGGATTACGGCGGACCCGGCGGCTCCTGCGCCAGACATCACCACCCGAACGTCCGACAGTTTCTTGCTCACCACACGCAACGCGTTGGTCAAGGCGGCCAGAACGACGATCGCCGTGCCGTGCTGGTCGTCGTGGAACACCGGGATGTCGAGCAACTTTCGCAGCCGCGACTCAACCTCAAAGCACCGGGGAGCCGAGATGTCCTCCAAGTTGATTCCGGCGAACCCTGGAGCGATGACCTGCACAGTACGCACGATCTCGTCGACGTCTTGAGTGGCAAGGCAGAGCGGCCAGGCGTCGATGTTGCCGAAGCGCTTGAACAGCGCGGCCTTGCCCTCCATTACGGGCAATGCCGCCTCTGGTCCGAGGTTGCCGAGTCCCAACACTGCTGAGCCGTCGGTGACCACGGCGACCGAGTTGCGTTTGATGGTGAGCCGGCGGGCGTCCTCGACGTTACGCGCGATTGCGAGGGACACCCGGGCGACTCCCGGCGTGTACACCATCGACAGTTCGTCGCGGTTGCGGATGGCGTGCTTGGAAGCCATCTCTATGGTTCCGCCGAGATGCATGAGGAACGTCCGGTCGGACACCTTGTGGATCTCGACTCCCGACACGTCCGCCAGGGCGGCCACGATCTCGTCGGCGTGTTCGGTGTCGCGCGCAGCGCACGTCACGTCGATGCGAAGCGAGTCGGCTCCGGAGGCTGAGACGTCCAGCGCCGTGACGACGCCGCCGGCAGCCTCCACAGCTGAGGTCAGCTGACTCGCTCCCGCGCCGCCAGCCGCCGCGACGAGACGGACGGTGATCGAGTACGAGACCGAAGGCGCTGTCACCATGGCCCTATTCTGGCAAGCCACGCCGCCTCAGCCGTTCAGTGCCGCGCTCACATCAGCGCTCGATTGGGCCGAGGGAGACCGTCAGCTGCGGTGGGGCATTGTGCGTCAACCGCGGTGGCGCAGGGTCCCGCCGTACCACGCCGAGGTCCAAGACGGGTCTCGCTGCACGGGGCGTCCCGGCATTGAGGCATGCAACAACCAGACGGATCCGTCATGACGCCCGAGAAAAACCGCGACGTGGTAGATGCCGCCACTGCCGTGGAAGAACATCAAGTCACCGCGTCGCATGGCGCGTTTGGGTATGTGACGCACGTGCTTGTACTGCTCGGCCGCGGTCCTCGGCAACTTCAAGCCCGCCCGGTGGAACGAAAACATTGTGAGTCCCGAGCAGTCGAACCGGTTGGGACCGGCATATCCGTAGCCGTACGGATCGCCTTTCTGGTGAACCGCCACATGAACGGCGTGATGAATCTTTCGCCCTCTCACTGAGGCGTCCGCGGCGGTACTAGTGAACAGCACCACGACGAGCGCGGTGACGACAAGGACAGGGATAGCGCGCAGGGTATGGCGCACGGCTGCACAAGCAGACATGAGAAAATCTCCTTCTCACGCCTGTGAAGTCAGCTGTCGGGTTCGAGCGAGAAGGTGCCCGGTCGGCCCAATGAAGGGTCCGGCTTAACCCCAAGCACGGCGGCAAGTGTCGACCTAGTCGGTCACACTGAGCCGTACGGAATGGGTCCCCCACTCCTGCCCCAGTGAGATGTGGTCTCGACTGCAGGGGATCACCGGGTCGGGGGCAGGATTCGGCGTTCGACTCCGGTGCTCTTCAATTAGGTCCCGGCGACCGTAGAAGGCTCGACCCGCTCATGTCAAAGCTGTCGGGTGGCGTTCTGTGGATTCTTAGCCCGCGCTCACAACAGAGAACTCCCGCGGCCAGGCGGTAACCCGGCCGCGGGAGCTGTGAAGCACATGATCACTTCTTCGCGAGGTACTCCTTGAGTGCCTTGCGACTGAGCTGGGACACGTTGATCCCTTCGCGCTCCGCGACGTCTTGAGCCTTTTGACGAACCGTCGGGTTCACGCGGAAAGCGATCTGCGGCGAGGTCTTGCCGCTCTTGTCCGAGCCGCTGAGCGAGGGGCGCCCGGCCTTGTTGCGCTTGCGCTTCGGCTGCGTCGGAGCAGCGGAAGTCTGGGCATTGACGTCGGTGGTTCCCTCAAGTGGCTGGTTGGTCATGCATCCCTCCGATGGAGCTGTTTCCGAGGCGGTGCCCCGGGTGTACCTCCATTATGTCAGACACAATTGCTACACCCAAGCAAAAACTGAGGAAATCTCGAAAGCGAGCCAGGATCGAGCTCAACTCGCCTTTTTCAGCTGCGCGATCCGGTCGATGAGGCTCTCCAGCGACTCCTCGAACTCCGCGGCGGAGTGGTCCTCGGCCAAGGCGCCCCGAAGGCGTCGTACCAGTGGATAGCTCGCCAGGTCGGGTGATTCGTCTCCTCCGTCGTCGAGGGTGTCCAACGGACCGACGTCAGCGCCGAGTGAGGACACCTCTAGAAGCAGGTGACCCAACAAGAAGCTGGTAAACGCCCGGTAGGCCGCAACCGTGGCGGAGTCGCTGAAGCCTTCACTGCGCATGCCGCCGAGAAAGGACTCGACCCAGTGCAGATTGCGCAGGGGTGGCCGCAGCCACGGCGCTTCTGGAGGGCGCGAGGCAATCAGCGGAAAAGCGATCGGATGTGCCAAAGCGATCCGGCGTACGCCATGAGCGAGCCGTTGCAGGAAGTCTTGCCAGCCGTCGCGAGGCTCGTTAATGACGTCCTCGTCGTGGTACATCTCGCTGACGATGGTGTCCACCACCCCGTCGAGCAGCTCCTCTCGGCCAGGGACGTATCGGTAGAGCGACATCGCTTCGACGCCGAGGACCGCGCCGAGCTTGCGCATGGTGAGGTCGAGGAGACCGTTCTCGTCGATGAACCGTACGGCAGCGGCCAGGATGCGCTCGCGGTCGAGTGGAATGCGAGCCGAAGGCGGTGGCTTGCCGTCGACGACGGCCGCGTCGGCGTCGACGATGGAGCTGTCATCGCGCGGTGACATGCTCCCTCCTTCCTCAGGGCCCTGCGCTAGGTTTGGCTCTCCTTTACCTACCCATGCGCGCAGGTGCTAATCGCCTCCGGACTGCCGTTGACCCGGTCTTGTCAGACAAATTCTTACGTTGTAAGGTAACTGTCCTGCCGCCCAACCGATAAGCCGGCAGGCTCCGAAGGGAGGCTCCATGGCGCCGAGTCGATCCGTTGACGCGCTTGCCTCCCAGATTGCGTCAGCGCTCACCGAGCCGGTGCCTGCCAAGGACGCCGCCTCTGCCATCACCCGGGCAGCGGTCAACGTGCTGCCGGGCGTTTCCTGCGCCAGCATCTGCGTGAGCTCGGCATCTTCGACCGTCGACATCGTCTCCCCCACCGATCCACTCGCCCTTGAGGCCGACCGGTTGCAACAGCAGCTGGGCGAGGGGCCGACGTTGCACGCTTTGACGACCGCAGGTCGCGTTGACGCGCCAAGCGTCGCGACGGACTGGCGCTGGCCGCTCTACGGCCCCAAGCTCGCCGCCTCCGGACTGGGGGCGCAGGTCGTCGTACCCCTGCACACGCCGGCGAAGCGCCGCGCCGTGCTCAATCTCTATGCCACCTCTCCGCGGGGCCTCGACCATCTTGGGCTGGCCGGGGATCTGTTCGCTTCGCATGCCGCTGTCGCCTGGTGCGGCGCAGTTCAGCTTCATGACCTCGGCGACGCGCTGGAACGGCGCAAGCTCATCGGCCAGGCCCTCGGCATCATCATGGAGAGGTACTGCGTCCAGGAAGACGCCGCCTTCGCCTTCCTCACCCGAACATCGCAAACTGCCAATGTGAAGCTTCGCGACGTCGCTGCTCAGGTTGTATCAGCGCTCAGCGAGCGAGGAGCGCGCTCGAGCTGATCGCTTGGTCCGACCGCCGGGTCGGGGCGCCTGTATCGTCCCGACCCGGTCAGCGACCGGGACGCTGCTGCGTTGAACGCCGCAGGTCTGGGCCGTGCGGATGACCCGGGCATCCGAGGACCCTGGGCGAGTCAGTGCCCACTTTCCACTGCTTCAAGCAGTCCGTTGTCCTGCGCGGTGGCGACAGTTCCCACCGTTGTAGGGGCTTGCCCTGCCGAGTTACCTACCCCTTCCCGCTTCCGGGTGGGCGCGGCGCCTTAGGCTCGGTTCGCCGCCAACGAACGGAGTTACAGCGTGCCGATCGCCAGCCCGAGCCGTGTCGTCGTCACGGGTGGAGGCGGATTCCTCGGCTCGTGGGTGTGCCAGCGCCTCCTCGAGCAAGGGGTGCAGGTGGTCTGTGCCGACGACTTCAGCACGGGCGACCGCGACAACGTCGCCGCCCTCGCAGACTCCCCCGGCTTCGAGCTGCTCGAGTGCGACGTCTGCGTCGAGCTACCCGTCGAAGGGCCGGTCGACTGGGTGTTGCACCTCGCGTCACCGGCCTCGCCGGTCCACTACCTGCGCCTCCCGTTGGGCACGCTTCGTGTCGGGAGCCTCGGCACCTGGAACGCCCTCGAGCTCGCCCGCCGCAGCACAGCCCGCTTCGTGCTGGCGTCGACGTCGGAGGTGTACGGCGACCCTCTTGTGCATCCGCAACCGGAGAGCTACTGGGGAAACGTCAATCCCGTCGGACCACGCTCGGTATACGACGAGGCGAAGCGGTTCAGTGAAGCGCTCACGACCGCGTACCGAACCACTCACAGCCTCAACAGCGGCATCGTCCGCATCTTCAACACCTACGGGCCGCGGATGCGGGCCGACGACGGCCGTGCGATTCCGTCCTTCATGAGCTCAGCGCTCAAAGGTGATCCGATCACGGTCGCTGGTGATGGCAGCCAGACCCGGTCGATCTGCTTCGTGGACGACACCGTCGCGGGCATCCTCGCGATGGCTCACAGTGACGAGATAGGGCCCATCAACATTGGCAACCCAGACGAGGTGACGATGATAGAACTGGCTGCACGGATCAAGCGGCTGACCGGGTCAATGTCTCCGATCGAGTTCGTCGACCTGCCCACCGATGACCCCAAGCGTCGGTGTCCCGATATCACCCGGGCCGGCGAACGTCTCGGCTGGACCCCGAGAGTCAGCTCAGACGAAGGCCTCACCCGCACACTGCAGTGGTACATCTCCCGACGGATCGCTGCCTGACGCCCCGTGGGCAAGCAGGCAGCTTGCGGCCTCGATGACCTCGTGAACGGAGATGGACAGCAGGGCTGGGTCGGGGTGCCGCCCGCATGGGTCTCCTGGCGCACCGCCGTGCCATACGGCGACGTGGGGACCGCCCGGTGGCGGTCCCCACAAACTCGGTGCCACCGGGCCGAATAACACCACGGAGGGCCGGCGGTAGGCAGTCGCCAGATGAGCGATTCCGGTATCACCGCAGATGGTCAGCCGGGCGCTGCTGACGACGGCCGCGAGCTCGAGCAGGGTGGTCTTCCCGGCCAGCACAGCGGCTGGTGGCAGTCCAGCTCCAGCCGCCACCTCCTCAACCAATTCGGACTCGTCCGCGGAGCCGGTGACCACGACCGGTAGCCCCGACTTCGCCGCCCACCGAGCGACAGCAGCGAATCGCTCGGCCGGCCAGCAGCGGGACGGAAACGCGGCGCCCGGGTGAACCACGACCGCTGCACGCACCGCCGGTGTAGCCACTGGCACGCTGAGGTCGAGGTCCGCGGGGTCAGCGGGGACCCCGAGCCCTTCGGTGAGGAGCCGGCACCAGCGTCGGACCTCGTGCTCGTCCGGCCGCCACTG
>JBBSHN010000012.1:0-40318 GCA_038252945.1 Propionibacteriales bacterium
CGCCGCCAGCCGTTCCAGCAGCTCAGAACACGGCTCATGACCACGACCTGGAACCAGATGTTCATCTCGCGCCAGACCCGTGCCATCCGCCAAGTGCACGTGGCGCAGGCGTCGGCCCAAAGCGTCCGCCATCGCCAGCGCATCTGCACCCGCAATCGAGGTGTGCGACAGGTCGAGGGTGACGTTGGGGTAGGACTGCTCGACCGGGTCCCATCCGGGTAAATAGGCCTGCAGCTCAGCACGCGTCGCTCGCCACGGGAACATGTTCTCGACGGCGAAGGCGACGCCCGTGTCTTGCTCCAGCCGACTGACCAGCTGAGGGAATTCACGCGCGTAGTCTCGCTGCCATCGAAACGGTGGATGGACGACGACTGTTTCGGCTCCGAGATCGGTCGCCATCTGCGCACTGAGCCGAAGTTTCTCGGTGGGGTCTGTGCCCCACACCCGCTGGGTGATCAGCAAGCATGGTGCGTGGACGGCGCATACGGGCAAACCAGAATGCTCCGATAGGCGCCGGACTGCCGCGATGTCTTGACTTACAGGGTCCGTTCCGACCATGACTTCCACGGCGTCGTAGCCCAGCTCTTTGGCCAGCTCGAACGCCGTGGCTGTCGACTCAGGATAGACCGATGCGGTGGAGAGGCCTATCCGGCTTGCGGGGGATGTTCCGTCGCTCGCAGCGTCGGCAGGGGACTCACTCACTTCACCAGCCTAAGCGGCCCACAGCCTGGGTTCACCCGTAATCGCGTGAGACTGTCGGCGCGGAACTCTACCGTCGCACTCATGACGACAGTGGCGGCGCGACGCGGAGAAGGCAAACCCACTCACAAGTGCACGGAGTGCGGCTGGGTCGCAACGAAGTGGGTTGGGCGCTGTGGACAGTGCCAGGCCTGGGGCACAGTGCAAGAGACGACATTGCGCAGTGCACCCGGATCGCGAGCGGCGGTGCGAGCGACAGCGGCGCCGTTGCCGACGATTCGTGCGGAGTCGGTGGCAGCCACCACCAGCGGTCTTGTAGAGCTCGACCGGGTGCTGGGCGGTGGGGTGGTCGGCGGCGCGGTTCTTCTTCTCGCAGGCGAACCCGGCGTTGGCAAGTCCACCGTCTTGCTGGAAGTGGCCGCCGCCACTGCCCGAGCCGGCAGGCGTGCTCTCTACGTCACCGGTGAAGAGTCAGTGTCTCAGGTCCGATTGCGTGCAGAACGCACCGGAGCGGTGGAGCCGCAGCTCTACCTCGCGGCCGCGTCCGACCTCGGGGCAGTCGTCTCCGCTGTTGAGAGTGTGTCACCAGATCTTCTGGTCATCGACTCAGTTCAGACCCTGACAAGTGACCACATCGACGGGGTGGCTGGTGGCGTCACACAGGTCCGAGCAGTCACCGGAGCTCTGCTCGAATTGGCCAAGGCCCGTAATATGCCGACGATTCTGGTCGGTCACGTCACCAAGGACGGCGCCGTGGCAGGACCCAGAGCGCTCGAGCACATCGTCGACGTGGTCTTGCAGTTCGAGGGCGACCGTGGCTCTTCGTTGCGGCTGCTCCGTGCCGTGAAGAACCGGTTCGGGCCGGTCGAGGAGGTCGGCTGTTTTCGGCTGACCGACCGAGGGGTCGTCGAAGTTCCTGATCCCTCCGGCTTGTTCATCTCCCGTCACTGCGAGCCGATCTCTGGCACTTGCGTCACGGCAACTCTCGAAGGTCGGCGGCCATTACTCTCTGAAGTCCAGGCACTCATCACGCCGGCTGCAGCTCCTCCCGCCCGACGAGCGGTCAGCGGTCTTGACGCCGCTCGGCTGGCGATGCTCCTCGCCGTATTGCAGCGACGGGTGAGACTCACCGTCCACAACTGTGACGTTTACGCCGCCACGGTCGGTGGCGCCTCGCTGCGAAGTCCCGCGGTCGACCTCGCGGTCGCCGTCGCGCTGGCCAGTGCGGCGAGCGATCGACCGGTCGACGGCTCCACCGTCTGCTTCGGGGAAGTTGGACTTGCAGGTGAGCTCCGCAACGTGCCGAGTGCTGAGCAGCGGCTGGCGGAAGCCGCGCGGCTGGGGTTCACCACCGCCGTGGTCCCGGCTGAGAGACGCTCGGCGCCAAGCGCCGTACACCAAGCGCAAGGCATCACTGTCGTTCCATGCCTCGACCTGCGCGCTGCGTTGCGCTTCTTGGGACTGGTGGGCTCCTCGGCCGCTCTCTCTACGGCGCCGGACCTGCAGGTGGTCAGTTAGTCCCGGTCTTTTTTCGCCAGGCGTCGACCCGGCCCGAGGCTCTAGACTGTCGCATAACCGAGTAGTCGGTGAGGGGCGAAGGTGGCAAGCGGCGATAGGCAGTCTGCAGACGTGCGACTGCGCGCCACACTGGCAGCGGTCGCTCCTGGGACGCGGCTTCGGGAGGGCCTCGACCGGGTGCTGCGCGGCCGAACAGGCGCCCTCGTGGTGCTGGGATTCGACAAAACCGTTGAATCTCTGTGCACTGGGGGCTTCGACCTCGACGTCGAGTTCACCGGCACGGGCCTACGTGAGCTGGCAAAGATGGACGGTGCCATCGTGTGCGACCGTGAGGCCAACCGCATTCTGGCCGCCGGTGTGCACCTGATGCCGGACGCGTCGATACCGACGACCGAAGCCGGTACCCGCCACCGCACGGCTGAGCGGGTCGCCCGCCAGACCCGGCTTCCCGTCATCTCGGTCTCGCAGTCGATGAACACCATCGCCTTGTACGTCGCCGACCTGCGGTACGTCCTCGAAGAGACCGCCTCGATTCTGTCGCACGCCAACCAGGCACTCGCGACGCTCGAGCGGTACAAGCTGCGCCTCGATGAGGTGACGAGCACCCTATCGGCACTGGAGATCGAAGACCTGGTGACGGTTCGCGACGTCGCTGCAGTGATCCAGCGGTTGGAGATGGTGCTGCGGATCGCCACTGAGATCGAGGACTACGTGCTGGAGTTGGGCACCGATGGTCGGCTGCTATCTCTGCAGCTCGATGAGCTCGTCGCCGGCGTAGACCAAGAGCGGGTTCTGGTGGTCCGCGACTACCTACCCGCATTCTCGTCCGGTTCCCCGTCCGAGAATGCGCTGGCAGACATCGACGGGTTGTCCGCGACCGAGCTGCTCGACATCGCGACAGTCGTGCGACCACTGCGCCTCGGCGGCGCGGAAAGCCTCGACAGTGCCGTCAGCCCGCGGGGCTACCGGCTGCTCGCCAAGGTGCCGCGGCTACCCGGCGCGGTGGTCGAGCGGTTGGTCGACCACTTCGGCACGTTGCAGAAGCTGCTGGCAGCGAACATCGAAGATCTGCAGGCAGTGGACGGTGTCGGTGACATGCGAGCTCGGTCGGTCCGAGAAGGACTGTCGCGCCTGGCGGAGTCGAGCATTCTCGAGCGTTACGTCTGAGCGATCGACCATGGCCTCCCGCGCGCTGCTTTCGCTCTCGCACTCCCGCCGCCTCGCTACTGCGACTTGCGCCTCGCAGGCTTGATGTCAAAGTACGCCTTGTGCGGCTCACCGCCAATCAGAGCCGCCTCGATCCAGTAGCCCCCCGGAGCCGCAACCTCGCCTTTCGCGGCACATCCGCCGGTGGATCGGCGCCCGTTCCAGGTCAACGAGTAGACCGCTGCCGGATCATGGCGAACAACCACCTGCCGAGCCAGTAGGGCGTCGGGGCAGTCGGTACTCGACCAGACAACGTCGCTGCCGGAGGTCACGCGAGCCACCAAGGAGTCTGGCGTGATTGGAAGCCTGCAGGCGCCGGCAGGGATGGTCAGCAGCAGCGTCGCGGTGTTCGCGTGCCCAGCTTTGGAGTCCGCGACGTGAATCGTCAAGTTGACCTTCGCCGGGTCGCACTCTCCCGTGGGCGGTGGCAGGGTGGGCCCTGCAGAACCGTGCCCGGATGTCTGTGTCTGTCTGGGGTGCCGAGCTCCAGGCGAGCGGTGCTGCCTGCCTTTCCTCGTAGTGCCGTCATGCTTTCCCGCACCTAAGGCGCCGTTCCTGCCTGGGCCGGAGGTGCTGTGATGCTTCCCGGTTCCGGTGCCGCGATGAGAACGGCCCATCGTGTTGTCATGTGCCGGTGCGGTGCGGTGCCGAGCCGTGGCGGGTACGTTGCGCCGGAGGCCAGCTGCTGAGGAAGCCCCACTGCCAGACCCGATCAGCCACCACCAGGCAGCGACGAGGAGCACCAGGCACACCGCTAGCGCCAGGAACCGTCGCACCCAGTAGACACGCGGTGGGAGCGGCCCCGATGGCTTCAGCACGCTCATCGCCCCACGCTAACGCCGCTGCTGCGCCGGATGTGGCACCATTCGCAGGCGACATGCCCGCGTCTGCCTTACACGCGCCGATTCTGCGCTGGTACGCCGAATCCGCACGATCACTGCCATGGCGGCAACCCAGCACCAGCGCGTGGGAGGTGCTGGTCAGTGAAGTGATGCTGCAGCAGACGCCGGTCTCCAGAGTGCTGCCGGTCTACGACGCCTGGTTGCGCCGGTGGCCCACTCCAGCCGCCCTGGCTGCGGATTCTCCCGGCAACGCATTGAGAATCTGGGGAAAGCTCGGATATCCGCGGCGAGTGTTGCGCCTCCACGAGACCGCAACGACCATCACACTTCATCACAGCGGCGCCGTTCCGGCGACCTATCCGGAACTGCGTCGGCTGACAGGCGTGGGCGACTACACTGCTTCAGCGATTCTGGCATTCGGCTACCACGAGCGGGCCACTCCGCTTGACACCAACGTGCTACGCGTCCTCAGGCGAGCCGTGATGGGCCTGGCACAACCACCGGTGGCACCAAGCGCGAACGATCGGCGAGTCGCGACACAACTTCTCCCCGATGACGGCTCGACGGCCGCGAGGTGGAGCGTTGCGCTCATGGAGCTTGGCGCAGTCGTGTGTCGCTCTCGTGCTCCCTCGTGCGAGCGCTGTCCGGTCACGGATGCATGCGCATGGCGTGGTAGCGGCTATCCACCTGAAGCACAGATGGCCCGGCGCAAGCAGTCGTATGCGGGAACCGACCGGCAGTGTCGGGGCGCACTTCTGGCGGTGGTCAGGGACTCGGCGCAACCGGTTGCTGCAGCGACACTGTCCGCTGCGTGGCAAGTAAATGACCAGCGAGATCGCGCGTTGGCGTCACTGTTGGACGACAAACTGATCAAGGTCACCCGGGACGGAGCCTTCTCGCTCCCCTAGCTCGGCCGAACTGGTCAGCTCGGCGGCAACGCCTCCTCCACCGGAGGAGCGTCAGGCAGCTCCGTCTTGGATGTGCCGCTGAACGTGAACTGAGCATCGGGGTCGTCGCCGTCGACGTCAACGTCAACGTCAACGAGCACAATCTGGCCAGCACCAACCTCGCCGTACAGCATCTTCTCAGCCAGCGTGTCCTCGATGTCGCGCTGGACTGTACGACGCAGCGGGCGCGCGCCCAGCACCGGGTCGAAACCGCGCCTGGCGAGCAGATCCTTGGCAGCCGGGGTGAGCTCCAAGCCCATGTCGCGATCCTTGAGCCGAGTCTCTACGGCCGAGATCATGTAGTCGACCATCAAGATGATCTCATCTTGCGTGAGCGGCGGGAACACGATGATCTCGTCGACACGGTTCAGAAACTCGGGGCGGAAGTGCTGCTTCAGCTCTTCGGTAACCCGAGCCTTCATGCGGTCGTAAGAGCCCTTGACATCGCCGGACTGCTGGAAACCCACCTGGACGCCCTTGGAGATGTCACGCGTTCCGAGGTTTGTGGTCATGATGATCACAGTGTTCTTGAAGTCGATCACGCGACCTTGGGAGTCGGTCAGCCGGCCCTCTTCGAGGATCTGCAGCAGCGAGTTGAAGATGTCTGGGTGCGCCTTCTCCACCTCGTCGAACAGCACGACGGAGAAGGGCTTACGCCGCACCTTCTCGGTGAGCTGCCCGCCTTCTTCGTAACCGACGTAGCCGGGAGGAGAACCGAACAGCCGCGAGATCGTGTGCTTCTCGGAGAACTCGCTCATGTCGAGCTGGATCAGGGCCTCTTCGTCGCCGAACAGGAATCGGGCGAGCGTCTTGGAGAGCCACGTCTTGCCGACTCCGGACGGCCCAGCGAAGATGAACGACCCACCTGGGCGCTTGGGGTCCTTCAGGCCGGCCCGCGTGCGGCGGATAGCGCGGGAGAGCGCCTTGATGGCCTCGTCTTGACCGATGACTCGCTTGTGTAGCTCGTCTTCCATCTTCAGCAGCCGCCCGGACTCTTCCTCGGTGAGCTTCACGATGGGGATGCCGGTGGCCGCGGCGAGCACTTCGGCGATCAGCTCCTCGTCAACCTCGGACACGACGTCCATGTCGCCGGCCTTCCACTGCTTCTCGCGCTCGCCCTTGGCGGCGGTGAGCTTCTTCTCTTCGTCGCGAAGCGACGCCGCGAGCTCGAAGTCTTGAGCGTCGATTGCGCTTTCTTTCTTGCGGCGGACCTCGGCGATTTTGTCGTCGAACTCGCGCAGGTCCGGGGGCGCAGTCATCCGGCGGATGCGCAAGCGCGACCCTGCTTCGTCGATGAGGTCGATGGCCTTGTCGGGAAGGAAGCGGTCAGAGATGTAGCGGTCGGCAAGCGTCGCTGAGGACACCAGCGCCTGATCGGTGATCGTCACCCGGTGATGCGCCTCGTAGCGGTCGCGGAGCCCCTTCAGCATCTCGATGGTGTGAGCGATTGAAGGCTCGGCGACCTGGATCGGCTGGAATCGGCGTTCGAGCGCTGCGTCCTTCTCCAGGTGCTTGCGGTACTCGTCGAGCGTCGTCGCACCGATGGTCTGTAGTTCGCCGCGAGCCAGCATGGGCTTGAGGATGCTGGCGGCGTCTATGGCACCCTCGGCGGCGCCGGCGCCGACGAGCGTGTGTATCTCATCGATGAACAACACGATGTCGCCGCGAGTCCGAATCTCCTTCAGCACTTTCTTGAGGCGTTCCTCGAAGTCACCGCGGTAACGTGAGCCCGCCACCAAGGCGCCAAGGTCGAGGGTGTAGATCTGCTTGTCCTTCAGCGTCTCTGGCACGTCGCCCTTGACGATGTTTTGCGCCAGTCCCTCCACGATCGTGGTCTTGCCAACGCCGGGCTCGCCGATGAGGACCGGGTTGTTCTTCGTGCGCCGCGAGAGAATCTGCATGACTCGCTCGATCTCTTTTTCGCGACCGATAACTGGGTCGAGCTTGCCCTCGCGGGCGGCCTGGGTGAGGTTGCGACCGAACTGGTCGAGCACCAACGACGACGAGGGGGCACCCTCGGTGGGTGCTCCAGCCGTCGCGGTCTCCTTGCCCTGGTAGCCGCTGAGCAGCTGGATGACCTGCTGGCGAACCCGGTTGAGGTCGGCGCCGAGCTTGACCAGCACCTGAGCCGCGACACCTTCGCCCTCACGAATAAGACCCAGAAGAATGTGCTCGGTACCGATGTAGTTGTGACCGAGCTGCAGTGCTTCGCGCAGACTGAGCTCGAGGACCTTCTTGGCACGAGGCGTGAACGGGATGTGACCGGACGGCGCTTGCTGACCCTGGCCGATTATCTCTTCGACCTGCGCGCGCACCGCCTCCAGCGAAATGTTCAGGCTCTCCAACGCCTTGGCTGCGACTCCCTCGCCCTCATGAATGAGGCCGAGCAGGATGTGCTCTGTGCCGATGTAGTTGTGGCTCAACATCCTGGCTTCTTCTTGAGCCAGGACGACAACTCGGCGGGCGCGGTCGGTGAACCTCTCGAACATTCGCCTTCGTACTCCTCAGTCGTGCGCTGTTTCACCATGCTAGTAGCAGGCGACGACGGTCGCGTCCGTCGAAGAGGCGAGCGCGCGTCAGTAGTACACAACAGGAACCCGACCGGCGACATTCCCGAAGGGCAGCGGACTTGCCGCTGCCGGCAGCCGGCTACCGAGAGGCGTCGTACGCCTGGCGGACCTCGGCCGGCACGCGACCGCGGTCTGAGACGCCATAGCCATGAGCTTTGGCCCACTCGCGGATCTCCGCCGCGTTCGGGCCGCCGGAGCTGCGGCCGCGTGGGGACTTGCGGCCACCGCGACCGGTGGCACGACGCGCGGCCGAGATGTACGGCGCCAATGCCTCCCGAAGCCGAGCGGCGTTATCAGCCGACAGGTCGATCTCATACGTGGTGCCATCCAATGCGAATGTCACCGTTTCTTGGGCGGTTCCGCCGTCAATATCATCTTCAAGCACAATGTGCACACGCTGCGCCACAACGCTTCCTTCCACTGGCGGGTGGTCTGTTGAGAACAACGATAACAGCGGTTGGCGATTTCGTCTAAACCGGCTAATTCAGCTTGGGCGAACCAACGGAAAAAGGATCGACTCCCGTATTCCGATGTTCCGCAGCAGCATGACAAGCCGGTCGACTCCCATACCCATACCACCGGTTGGCGGAAGCCCGAACTCAAGAGCGTGCAAAAAGTCCTCGTCCAGGTCCATTGCCTCTTGGTCACCTGCCTCTAGCCGAGCCGATTGCGCTATCAGCTTCTCGCGCTGGATGACCGGGTCATTCAGCTCGGAGAACGCAGTGACCAGTTCGACTCCGTTGATCACCAGGTCAAACGACTCTGCCAGGCCAGGTTGGCTGCGGTGAGGCTGGGCAAGCGGCCGGACCGCCTCGGGGTAATCGACGACGTAGGTGGGAGTGAGCAGCGATGATTCAACGAGCTTCTCATACAGTTCCAAGACGATCTCCGCTGTTCCCCACCCCGGGTGCACCTCGACATGACGCAGGTTCGCGTATTTCAGCGCTATTTCCACTGGCGTATCAATGGAGATGTCAGCATCCACTGCTTCAGACACCAGTTGCAGTAGGCCAACTTCTCGCCACGGCCTTTCGAGGTCTATCTCCGAGCCATCTCTCGCCGGGATTACCGTGCGGCCGACTGAGTGGGCAGCGTTCAGAACGAGTTCCCTGACGAGTGTCATCATCGTCACGTAGTCCCCATAGGCCTCATAAGCCTCAAGCATTGAGAACTCTGCCGCGTGCGTGGAGTCCAAACCCTCATTGCGAAAAGTTCGCCCGATCTCGTAAACCTTCTCCACACCACCCACGACCGCGCGTTTCAAATGCAGCTCCAAAGCGATTCGGAGGAGCATCTCTTGGTCGAGCGCGTTCAGGTGCGTCCGAAAAGGC
Source organism: Propionibacteriales bacterium (assembly GCA_038252945.1). Classification (GTDB taxonomy): domain Bacteria; phylum Actinomycetota; class Actinomycetes; order Propionibacteriales; family Nocardioidaceae; genus JAUJOE01. The sequence continues at coordinate 9,114 of JBBSHN010000012.1, forward strand.
CGAGCTGCAGCGCCTCCGTTGGTGAGCTGGAGTACGGGCGTTTCGACCTCAACGTACCCGCGCTCGTGAAGGGTTTCCCGCAGGGACCGAAGCACCGTCGCCTTCGTCCGTACGGTCTCTCGCGGCTCCGGACGCGCAATGAGGTCGACGTAGCGCATCCGCACGCGAGCCTCGTCGGAGAGCGGCTTGTGCTCGGTGGGCAGAGGGCGAAGAGCCTTGGCCGCGAGGCGCCACTGGCTCGTCTGGATGGAGAGCTCACCAGTTCTGCTGGTGCCGACTTCGCCGGTCACCGCCAGGTGGTCGCCGATGTCGACCAACGCCTTGAACCTTGCCAGCGACTCAGGACCGACGACGGCCTCTGACAGCATCACCTGCAACTCGGTCCCGTCACCGGCACGCAGGCGGACGAAGCAGAGCCGGCCGGTGTTGCGGATGAACACCACCCGAGCGGCGACTGAGACGACCTCCCCCGTGGCCGCATCTGAGCCGAGATCGGCGGGATCGTAGCGGCGGCGAATGTCGGAAAGGGAGTGCGTCCGCGGCACGGTCACCGGGTACGGCGCGCCCCCCTCGTCGAGTAGGTGCTGTCGCTTGGCGAGCCGAACACGCATCTGCTCCGGCAGATCTGTCGACTCCGGCGGCCCTATCCCTTGGTCGTCGGGATCCGCGGGCATGCGGCCAGGCTACGGCAGGAGCACGCCAGCGTTGTCGATGAGACGGGTACCACCCACTGAGGCGGCGACCAGTAGCCGGGCCGGTCCGTTGCGAGCCTGTTTCAGGAGGTCCGGCGTCCGAAGCTCCAGGTAGTCAACGGTGAGAGACGGCTTGTTCAGACGTGCTCGAGCAGCCGCAAGAACAGCGTCGCGCCCGGCAGCGGCCGCATCGGCGCCGGCGCGCAAAGCTCGGCTCAAACTCAGCGCAATCTTGCGGTTCTCGGCGGTGAGGTAACGGTTGCGTGAGCTGAGCGCCAATCCGTCGGCATCGCGGACGGTCTCCACACCGACCACGTCGATCCCGAGCGCAAGGTCAGATGCCATCCGACGAATCAGCACAAGCTGCTGGTAGTCCTTCTCGCCGAACACCGCCACATCGGGTCGGATCAGCGAAAACAGCTTGAGCACTACCGTGAGGACCCCTCTGAAGTGGCCCGGCCGGCTGGCACCCTCCAGCGCCTGCCCGAGCAGGCCGGGATCGACAGTGACGTGCGGTGATCCGTCGAGATATATCAAATCGGCTGCTGGAGCGAATACCAGGTCGACATCCAGTTCGGCGCACAGCGCCAGGTCACCGGCGAGATCGCGGGGATAGCGGGCCAAGTCCTCCTGCAGCCCGAACTGAAGCGGATTGACGAAGACTGACACCGCGACGAGCGCGGCCCGTCGCCGCGCCGCTCGCATAAGGCTGGCATGACCGGCGTGCAGCGCGCCCATCGTCGGCACGAGAGCGAGAGTCCCAGCACCATCGCTTTCGCGGCCGAGCGCAGCCGCCAGCTCAGCCGGCGTGGACACCAGAGCGGTCAGGCCAGTGCCTCGTTGCTCGCATCGGCCAGGAGTTCCAGCAACACAGCCGCCCGACGTGGCTCCAGCTGACCCGTGGCTACGGCCCGCTCCACGGTCGCTTGGGCCAGCGTGAGATAGGTCTGGAGGACGGCAGGCGCCGCCGCACGAAGGCTGCGGACATGTTCGCGCACTGTCTGTACGTCGCCGCGGACGATCGGGCCGGTCAAAGCTGCGTCGCCGTACGCGAGAACATTTTCCAAAGCCGCCGTCAACAGCGGCCGCAGCATGGCGGCGGGGTCGGGTGAGCCGGCCGCTCGCAACATGTCCATGGACTGTGCAACCACTGTGCTCAGATGGTTCGCGCTATGAGCGAGCGCCGCATGGTAGATCTCACGTCGGTCTTCGGGGATCCACGCGATCCGTCCCTGCAGCAACTCGACGAGGCCCTCAGCGACTTCTCGCTCCGGTTCGTCACACGTAGCGCCCCACACACAGCCGCTCAACCGCGAGATATCCAGGTCGATTCCGGTGAAAGTCATGGCCGGATGCAGAGCGATACCGCGCACACCCGCCTGAATTCCAGGCCGGAGCACCTTCAGCCCATGCCGACCACTCGTGTGCACGACGTACTGGCCCGCCGACAAAGCTCCAGAGGCCGTGAGCATGCGAACAACGTTGTCGAGCGCGTCGTCTGGAACGGTCAACAGCAGCAGCTCGCAACTGCGTGCCACGGCTGTCGGCTTGTCGATCCGCACGCCCGGTAACAGCATCTCGATGCGAGTGCGCGAGGCAGCCGACTCTCCTGCGACAGCAGGCACGCGAAAGCCGGCGTCCCGCAGAGCGGCAGCCAGCACTGCACCCACTCGACCCGCGCCGATGACACCGACGCTGGTCGGCAGCTGAAGTGCAGCGCTCATGGCACCGCCTCTCCGCTTCGGCGGTCGCATGACCAGACGCCGCGAACTCCTCGCGCCGAAGTACTCGCTCTCAGTGTACTTTCAGGTCACAACAGTCCGACTGACGAGAGCCAGTTCTTGGCCACGGAGGCCGGGTCCTGCTTGGCGTCCAAACGCTTGTTCAACATCACCAGTGTCTGAGTGTCCAGCTTCGCGGAGATCGCGTTAAGCGTTGACTTCACAGTGCTGCTCGCCTTGGTTTTGTTGATCAGTGGCAGCACGTCTTGCGCTGTGAAGTTGTTCTTCGGGTCAGCGAGGACGACGAAATTGTTCTCGGCAATTTGCGAGTTGGTTGTGAATAGATCTGCCGCGTCGACCTGGCCATTCGCCAGTGCCGCCACAGTCAGGGGTCCACCGGTATCCAGAGTGCGGTAAGAGCCGAACGACACCCCGTAGTTCTGCTTCAGGCCGGGAATGCCGTCAGGCCGCGTCTTGAACTCAGCAGGCCCACCGAAAGTCATGTTCTTTGCTACCGGCTTCAAGTCGCCGATCGACTTCAGGTGGTACTTCGAGGCAGTCTGTTGCGACACGACGACGGCGTCCTTGTCCTGTGCAGACGACTGGTTGAGCACGATGAGCTTGTTGGGAAGAGCCTTCGGCAGCGCCGCGTACACCGCGTCGGGAGACGTTTCGGTCGCGTGCTTGTTGAAGTACAAGAGCAGGTTTCCGCTGTACTCGGGGAGTACATCGATCGATCCGTCGACCAAGCCTGGCATGTAGGCCTCACGGCTGCCGATGTTGAGCTTGGTGGAGACCTTGACGCCCTTGCTTTCCAGCGCTTGAGCGTAGATCTCCGCGAGGAGGACGTTCTCTGGGAAGTTCGCCGAGCCCACCACGATGGTGTCGGACGGCGCCTTGCCACCGGTGTCCGGCGATGTTGGATTGCCTCCGCCACAGCCGGCAGTCAGCAGGGCAACAACCGCCCCGAAAGCGGCAAGTACCGTTCTTGTTCGATTCATAGTGGATTTCCTCGTCAACGAGAGCAATGTGCGTGCCTACCGTACGCTGCTCGACTCTCAGGTTCTGGCCCTGACACGAGATGCCTAGTTTTCGCGCGCCGTAACGTCAGGCAGCCAAGGCATCTAGCGCCGCTTCTTCTTCACTTCCGGGGGCCCGGCCCGGATTACCCCGTCGGTAACGTCCGGACAAGCCGCGAGACACAACGCCGCGCTCAGCCAGCAGCAGCGCACCGTCGACCAACACAGCCAAGAAAGCGACCAAGAGCGCGCCGGATGCCATCTGGGCATAGTCACGCTGAGCCTGGCCGTCGAACACGAATCGCCCCAGGCCCCCCAGCGACACGTAAGCAGCGATTGTTGCGGTCGCCACCACCTGCAGGGCGGCACCGCGAACTCCGGAGAGAATCAGCGGCAACGCACACGGGAACTCCACGCGGAACAGCACCTGCTTGCCCGTCATGCCCATTCCTGCTGCGGCGTCTCGGGCTGCGGGATCGACGTTCTGTACACCCGCGTACGTGTTGCTCAGGATGGCGGGAATCGCGAGAATTACCAGCACGATCTCCGACGGGATCAGGTAGGCAGCGTCACCCTTGCCATGGATGTGCGGCGAGATCAACACGACGAAGAATATGAGCAGGCCGATCGTCGGCAATGCGCGTAAGGAGTTGGCGATGCCGGCCACCACGGCCGTGCCTCTGCCGGTGTGTCCGATCACCAAGCCGATGGGCAGCCCGATGGCACACGCAATCACGAGAGCGATTGCGCAGTACTCCAGATGCTCCACCAACCGCGTCGGAATGCCATCTTGACCCGACCAGTGGGCACTGTCGGTCAAGAACTGCAGAATCGAGGAGATCATGACTTGCCCGCAGCCCGTTGCCAAGGCGTCAACAACCGGGTGCCGAGCACGATCACCGCGTCAAACGCGCTCGCGAGCCCCACGCACAAGACGATGCCGAGCAAGATGGGGGAGAAATAGCTGTACTGGAACCCAGTCGTGAACAACTGACCCAGCTCCGGCACACCTATCGTCGCTGCCACCGCCACCAGGCTGACGTTGGATACCGCTGCAACCCGTAGACCGGCAGAGATGACGGGTACTGCCAGCGGCAGCTCCACCTTCAACAGACGTTGGAAGCGGCGGTATCCCATCGCAGTTGCCGCCGCTGTGACGCTTTCCGACACCGCGGAAAGACCGTCAGCCACTACGCGTACCAGGAGTGCAACCGTGTACACCGTCAAGGCCACCACAACGTTGACGGGGTCGAGGATCTTCGTACCGAGTATGGAGGGCATGATCACGAACAGCGCGATCGACGGAATGGTGTAAAGGATGCCGGCGATCCCCACCACCGGCGGGTAGAGCCAGCGCTTGCGAACAGCGAGCCAACCCAAAGGCAACGCGATCAGCAACCCCAGCACGACGGGGATCGCCGACAGCCAGGCGTGGTAGCCGAGCCAGCTCAAGACCTCGCTGCGGTTGTCGTTGAAGTACGTCAGCACGCCGCTACCGAGTCCGGTTCAGTCGTTCGCTCCGTGATGCGCGCTACGACGTCGCCAGCCGTCACCGACCCCAACAGCCGACCGTCGTCATCCACGAGCAGTCCCCGTCCCGACGGAGAGGAGAGCGCGGCGTCCAACGCAGCTCGCATCGTGCCGCTGGCCGGAGCCAGGGTGCCACCGAGGTGAATGTCTTGTTCGGTGAGTTGCTGTCCCGAGCACTTGGCAGCGTCCACCCAGCCGAGCGGCCGCCGCTCGTCGTCGACGACCACCAGCCAGCTTGTTTCCACCGAGGCGGACGGCTGGATCTCCTCGCCGAGCTTCATGGCGGGCTCGTCACGCATCGGGAACCTGCCCGCGGCCTCGAAGCCGAGCGCTCGGTATCCACGGTCGCGTCCGACGAAGTCGGCGACGAAGTCGTCAGCGGGTCGGCTGAGTAGCTCTCCCGGCGACGCCAGTTGAGCCAAGGTGCCGCCAACTCGCATGACGGCGATCTCGTCACCGAGCTTGATTGCCTCATCGATGTCGTGAGTGACGAAGGCGATCGTCTTGTGCAGCTCATCTTGTAGCCGCAGGAATTCATCCTGCAGCTGTGCCCGCACCACCGGGTCGACGGCGCTGAATGGCTCGTCCATGAGCATCACGGGAGGGTCGGCCGCCAGAGCGCGCGCGACACCGACACGTTGTTGCTGTCCGCCCGACAGCTGCGATGGATAACGAGTAGCGAAACGAGAGTCCAGCCCCACCAGCTCGAGCACTTCTGTGGCCCGCTGGCGCGCGTCCTTGCGGTTACTGCCGGTCAGTAGCGGCACTGTCGCCACGTTGTCGAGGACCGTTCGGTGCGGAAACAGTCCGGCATGCTGGATCACGTAACCCATGCGTCGGCGCAGTTGCGACGCCGAGACAGACGCCGTATCGACGTCGTCGAGGAGAATGCGGCCCGACGTCGGCTCGATCATGCGGTTGATCATCCGCAGCGACGTGGTCTTTCCGCAGCCGGACGGCCCTACGAGCACAGTGATCTGTCCTGACGGCAGTTCAAGGTCAAGACAGTCGACCGCTATGGTGCCGTCGGGATACTGCTTGCTTACCGACTCGAATCGAATCATCCGCCGCCTCCAACAACCTGCCGTCAGGGTTCGCGCACGGCGCGCTCAAGCCTCAGCTCCCGACCTTATCGACTTGTCCTCCACTTGTCCCCGCCGTGTCCGCTCCCTGCATGACGGGCAGCCAGTGACAGACTCAGGCCACTGTGATTGAACTCGACGGCCAGTCTCTTTCGGTGTCCAAGATCACCGCAGCGGCAGACCTCGTGGCTCCGATTCGGCTGAGCTCGCGGGCTCGGCGGCGTATCGAAGCGTCGTACCTGCGAGCGCAGAAAGTGACCGAACGGCAACCGGTCTACGGGCGCACGACCGGTGTCGGCGCTAACCGAAGCGTCGCCGTGTCCGATTCGTCTCAGCACGCGCTCGCGCTGATGCGCAGTCATGCCACGTCTGCGGGGGAGATCCGATCAGAGCGGCGGGTGCGCGCGATGCTCACCGTGCGGCTCAACCAGCTCGCCGCCGGCGGCAGCGGCGCATCGCCTGAGCTCGCGGCAGGACTCGCGGAGATGCTTAACACCAACGCGCTGCCCGTCGTACGTGAGTACGTGGGCATCGGTACTGCCGATCTTGGCGCACTAGCGACGACGGGGCTCTCGCTGCTCGGTGAAGCAGCCACTACAGCACTGTTGCCCAGGCACGTAGAGATCGGAGTTCACGACTCGCTGTCGCTGCTGAGCAGCAACGCAGCGTCGATCGGTGATGCCGCCTTGGCCTGCTTCGACTTGGACATGGTGGCCCGAGCGGCAGTCGTGCTGGCGGCGCTCAGCTGCGCGGCGCTTGCCGGCAATGTCGAGGCATTCGCCGAAGAGGTGGATTCCGCCACTCCTTTCGCAGGCGCGAGTCGGTGCGCCGGTTGGCTCCGGTCGCTCCTCGAAGGCCAGGTGGCCGCTCGAATCCAAGATCCGATCAGCGTGCGCTGCCTCCCACAGGTCCACGGCGTGTTTCTGGACAAGCTGTCAGAGCTTGCGGAGGTCGTTCGGCGCTACGCCAACGCGCCGCAGGAGAATCCGCTCATCGGGGGTGACGGACCGTCACGTCACGCTGTTGTGCACCACGGCGGCTTCCACGCCGCTTATCTCGCGAGTGCGGTGACGTCCGTGGTGGCCGGTGCGACTGGAACGGCGAAGTTGTCGGTGCGACGGCTCTGCTTGTTGAACGAGCCCGCCTTCACCGGTCTCGAGCCATTTCTTGCAGACGCGGTTCCTGGCTCATCGGGTGTCATGGCGTTGGAGTACGTGGCCACGGCGGCGCTCGCCGACTTGGCGGCCTCGGCCGCTACGCCGGTGAGTGTTCTGGGTGCTGTGCTGTCTCGAGGTGTCGAAGATGACGCCAGCTTTGCCTCCGTGGCCGCGCATCAGGCACTGCGGGCAGTCAACGCCCTTCGAGTGGTGGTGGCGTGCGAGGGGGTTGCCGCCGTTCGCGCCGTACGAAGCGATAGAAGGCGGGAGTTGAGCTCACCGCTTGAGCGGGCGCTCGAGATCTGTAGTGGCATTTCGGGTGACCTCAGTGACCGTGATCTGTCACCCGACATCGACTTCATGAACTCTCGGGCAAGTGTCTTAGGAGATGAGCTGTCGCAATTCGACCGCGAGAGCGACTGAGTCGTTGGTGGCACCGCGGCGAGCATTGGGCATTGTGATCCTGTGACGACAACTTCTTCGCGCCTTCCGAAGCGCCCGCCTCCGCAACGAGGAACGACTTTGCAGTCGGTGACGCGGTATGACCGCATTCTGGCTGCACTGACGGTCGCGGCCACCGCCGCCGCCGCCCTCGTCCGGCCGCTGGGAGACGTGGTTGCCTTCGCTGTGGCCGCCGCAGCGCTCGCGCTGCTTGCCGCTGCCGTTGGCCGGTCAGTGGAGGCGCTTGGCGACCGCGTCAGTGCGGCAGCGACCGGGCTGCTGCAGTCGGCGTTGGGCAATCTCCCCGAGCTGCTCATCTTGATCTTTGCACTTCGGGACGGCCTTTTCGCCGTCGTGCAGGCAACGATCGTGGGTTCCATTCTCGCCAACGTGGCGCTCGTGTTGGGTATCGCGTTCATCGCCGGCGGCCTCAAGCACGGAACGCAACAGTTCTCCGGCGCCGCGGCGCGAGACATCGGATTGAGCCTTCTGCTAGCTGTCGCTGCTCTCGCCGTGCCGAGTCTCACCGCTCATCTGCACACTCCCGCGGCGACGCATGAGCGGGCACTCTCGATCATCACTGCAGTTGTCTTGCTGATCGCTTTCGCGCTGTCGGTCGTCCACGCCTTGCGGCAGGGTAAGTCTGCTGACCGCGAGGAGGCTGTGTCGACATCCTCCGCGAGTCAAGCGACGACAAACACAGGGCGGCCAAGCACTGGGCCAGTCCCGCCAGCACGGTCAGCAGCCTCCGAAGTCCCGGAAGCCGCTCACGACACGCCCAGTTGGCCGCTGTGGCTTGCGATCACGGTGCTGGCCGTGACCGGTGTCCTCGCAGCCCTGGTCTCGGACTGGTTCGTCTCGGCACTGGAACCGGCAATGACCACTCTCCACATCAGCGACGCTTTCGCGGGCCTGGTGATCGTGGCGATCGCAGGCAACGCAGTGGAAAACTTCGTGGGGATCCAGCTCGCGATGAAAAACCGCGCCGAGCATGCGCTGCAGGTAGTTCTTCAGTCGCCGATACAGATTGCCATGTTCGTCGCACCCGTAGTGCTCCTGGTGGCGCCACTGCTTGGAGCGGGCTCCTTCACACTCGTGCTGTCACCGCTGCTCCTCGCCAGCCTCTTGCTGAGCGCCATTCTTGCCGTCTTCATCACGCTGGACGGTGAGTCGACCTGGTACGAGGGCGTCGTTCTCCTTTCGCTCTACGTCTTGATCGCTGCGTCCTTCTGGTGGGGCTAGCCACCTTCGTTGAGCCGTCAGCCGTGGTTGGTTGAGCTGAGTCGTCGCCTACTTCATCGTGTGGGCATCCACAGATCGTGTGGCGCTCTTAACATCGCTCACGCACTGTTTGCCTCCGGCTCCTGGTGCATCTCGACACCGTCTAGCTCGGTAACCGTGACTGGCTGAGCGCCTGTGAGACGACGCAGCTGGTCGTACGTCGTCGCGAAGACGGATCGAGGTGTGCCGGCGGACGCCCAGACCTCAGGGAACGTGGCCAGATCGACGTCAATGTAGGTGCGGACCGGCTGCTTGTGGCCGACCGGAGCCACTCCTCCGATCGGCTGTCCCGTCACTTCGCGCACTTCTTCAGCGTTGGCTCGGGCGACTCTGCCGACGCCGAGCTGGCTAGCCACGTGCTCAGTGTCGACGCGGTGTGCTCCGCTGGTGAGCACGAGAATCGGTGTGGAGTCGGCGACAAATACGAGGCTGTTGGCAATCGCGCCGGCCGGGCACCCAAGCGCGGCCGCAGCAAGTGCTGCAGTCCGTGTCGACTCGGCGAACTCCCGCACGTCAGCGTCAATGCCGCGGTCGTGAAGCTCGGCAACCACGTGCGCGGTGTTCGGATGCATGAGCAAAGGTTAGGGCTGCCACACCGAGTGGTCGTGGGCAAAGACGACGCGGGCTGGGTCGAACTGCTCGAGAACTGGCATCCAGGGTGGCGGCACTGGTAGCGGCTGAGCGTGGCCATCGCGATGAATTCGCAAGGCCAGAACATCAGCACCGTAGTCGGTCGCCGAGTCATGGGATTGCCCGGCGACGATGACGGTGCCGTCAACTCGTCGGACGACGACGGATTGATGCCCAGCGGTGTGACCGGGCGTTGGGATGACGATCACTCCGGGAGCAACTTCAGCTTGCCCGTCCAGCGCCTCATACTTCAGGCCAGGAGCATGGACAAGCTCGCTCAGTGTGTAATCGGGCTCTTGCGTCGCCGTCTTGAGCTCTGTCCGCTGAGTGAAAATCGGCCGATTGACCAGCTGCGGATTGCCGCCACAGTGGTCGAAGTGCAAGTGGCAGTTGATGACCAGATCGACATCCTGGGGCTGGAGACCCAACGCGCCGAGGGCGGCTGCCAACGACTGCCGAAGCGGTCGATAGTGAGCGTCGACCTCAGGAGAGCTGCCCATTCCGGTATCTATCAATAAGGTCAGAGATCCGGTGTCTACCACGTAACCAAGACACGGCTCGACCCGCGGTGCGCCGGTCCCAGTCTCGCTGGCCGGACGAATGAAGTATCCGAAGCTGACCCGGCGGACTCTTGGATCAGGCACGGTGCTACTCCGGGTCGATCTTGGGTACGCGGCATGCTCGTTCGAGAAGGAGCCCGGCCACCAGCAGCGCCACGGCGGCGAGCGCGGCACAGGCAGACCGGATGACACGCTCTCGCGGCAAGGCGATGTCGAGCTGGTTGAGGAACGGAACCGCGAAGCCGATGTACCCGCCGGCCGTTACTGAGCCGGCGAGAGCGCTGGCCTTCGCCCCTAGGAGCAGGTTTACAGCGCGGCGTGAGTCGATTGGGCGCCGGTCATGATGCACCATTCGGTACGTCGAGTAGGCGAGTCCGCCGACGAGAACGACGAGACCTAGCAGGCCGAAGACCGCGCTCCATTGCACACGTGGCGCCCATCCAGTGGTCCGCACGGAGATGGCGACTAGTGCGTAGCCGAGCACGGCGCCCACTGCGAACATTGCAGCGAGCACCCGCCAGCGGGTGAGTCCAACGCTGCCCCGTGGTGGCGGGGTCGAGCTCCCCCCAGGTGAGGAGGGTGGGCCGCCAACGGGTGGAGGAGCAGATTGGTCACGCACGTTCGTCAGGCGGCAACATCTAGCGCAAGGTCGAGGCGCCGGACGACCCCGTTCGTGTCTAGCCCACCCAGCAGCTCGGCAATGGGTCCTTGGCCGGGTATCTCGGCTCGACTGTCCACCTCGTGCCAAGGAACGAGAACGAACGCCCGCTCAGCAGCACGGGGATGCGGCAGGACGAGCCCTTCCTGGTCAACCACCCGACTGCCGACGACAATCAGGTCGACATCGAGTGTGCGGGGCTCGTTTCGGCCGCCGCGCTCCCTGCCGAACGCCGCCTCGACCGCGTGCGCCCGCTCCAGCAGCGTCGCGGTCGACAGTGTCGTATCGACGAGCAGCACGGCGTTGAGGAACGCGGAGGAGTTCGCGGGGGCGTCAGCGGGAGCAGTCTCGTATACCGACGAGACCGCCACTACGTTCACGCCGGGGGTGTCAGCCAGAGCATCCACCGCTCCTTGCAGAGCCGCGAAGCGATCGCCGAGGTTACTGCCCAACGCCAAGACCGCAGTCCTGATCGGACGCAGATCGCCGGTCAACGTGTCAGTGTCGACGATGTAGGGATTCGGCGTCTCAGTCATGTCGCCTCCGGTAGATCGTCACGCTGACATCGTCGACGGATACGCGGAGTGGCGCGGCGGGCTTATGAACCGTCACCTCGACCTCCGCAACTCCGCTCTCGGCTAGGCACACGTCCGCCAGACGTTGAGCCAGCGTCTCGATGAGATCGACAGGGTACGACGTGATCGCTGCACCGAGTCTGTCGGTGAGGCCGCCGTAGTCAACCGTGAGAGCCAGATCGTCGCTATCGGCAGCCCGCCTGGTGTCGAGACCCAAGGTGACATCCGCGAGGAACTGCTGACCGTCGAGGCGCTCGGCGGGCAGGACGCCGTGATGTCCGTACGCACGTAAGCCTCGGATCGTCAGCCGATCTCGTCCGCCGGAAGGCTGACGGACAAGGAAGGATGCCTCGTCCGGTGCGGACGAAGCCTCGCTCGCCCAGCGGGCAGCGACCCGCACGGCATCAAGCGACTTGGCTGCGTCATGTACTCGCACGCACCATGCTCCGGCAAGAGCGGCGATTCCGGAGATCACCGCTGTGGCGTCGTCTCGCTCACCTGCCGGGCGGAGGGCGCCGTGTGGATCTTCGAGCAGAGCCCCGAGGAAAGTCTTGCGAGATGCCCCGACGACGATCGGGTGACCCAGTTCGTGAAGGGCTTGCAGATGAGCGAGCAGAGACCAGCTGTGTTCAGCTGTCTTCGCGAAACCCAACCCGGGGTCCACGGCAATGCGATCCGCCGCTACGCCTGCCGCCTCCGCGGCGGTCAAGCGCTTCCCCAGCTCGCTGGTGACGTCTGCTACGACATCGGTGTATGTCGCCTGGCTCTGCATCGTCTCCGAGTGTCCGCGCCAGTGCATGCAGATGTACGGAACACTGAGCTCGGCCATCAACGGCAACATGTCTGGATCGGCCAGACCGCCTGAGACGTCATTCACCGCCGCCGCGCCAGCCTCAATTGCCTCTCGGGCGACTTCCGTACGCATGGTGTCGACGGTGACCACAACGCCCGCGTCGACCAGCTCGCAAATTACCGGGAGCACGCGCCCCTTCTCCTCGTCGGCCGTCGGCCGGCTTGCACCGGGCCGCGTGGACTCCCCGCCGATGTCGACGAGATCGGCGCCTTGCTTAAACAACCGCAGCCCGTGCTGAACGGCGTCGGACACCGAGGCCCAACAACCACCGTCGGAGAACGAGTCGGGAGTGACGTTGACGACACCCATGACAAGGCAGCGACCCGGTGTAGGCAGGCCGTTGACGTATCGGGCTGGACGGGCGAACACGCCGCTAGCCGGAGATGAGGCTCATGGCCTCGGCCCGGGTGGCGGGGTCGCGCAGCTGCCCACGCACCGCGCTGGTGACAGTCTTGGCGCCTGGCGTGCGTACTCCACGCATGGTCATGCAGAGGTGTTCACACTCCATCACTGTGATCACGCCTCGCGGTTGCACAATGCGGGTCAACGAGTCGGCGATCTGAGTCGTGAGCCGCTCCTGCACTTGCGGTCGGCGGGCGAAAACGTCCACCAGTCGCGCCAACTTTGAAAGCCCCGTGATCTGGCCATTTGCGTTGGGGATGTAGCCGATGTGTGCGACGCCGAAGAAAGGAATGAGGTGGTGCTCACACGTCGACCACACCTGGATGTCCTTGACGACGACTAGCTCGTCGTAGCCGATGTCGAACGTCGTAGTCAAAACGTCCTCAGGCTGCATGCGCAGCCCACAGAACAGCTCGGCGTACATGCGCGCCACTCGGGCTGGCGTATCCCGAAGCCCGTCACGGTCGACGTCCTCCCCGATTGCGCCGAGAAGGTCCTTGACTGCTGCCTCGACACGGGCGGCGTCGAACTCCTTCGCCGACCACGACCGTGGCAGCCGGATCGGGTCGACTCCCATTCGTTCGCTACCGAGGTGGGCCGAGCGGCGGCCCAGCAGGTGGAGCCCCGGGCGGTCCAAGCGGTGGATTCCCTACCTCCCCGGGCAGAGCTGCGGTTGGCGTTTCGGACCCAGGTCCAACCGTGATCTCAGTCGGAGGCTCCGGTGGCCGGCCGTTCGCGCCGGCAGGCACGGACACCGGTGGCTGGGACGACGGCTCCCGCGTGTCGGAACCCGTCCAGGGTGGGCGCGGAGGCCGCATGGTGACGCTGGTGAAGATCACCTGCAGCTGCTTGCGGTCGAGGGTCTCCTTCTCCAACAGTGCGCTCACCAGGTCATCGAGCACCTGCCGGTTCTGCACAAGGATATCGAACGCCTCTTGATGAGCGTTGGTGAGAAGCCGGTTGACCTCCTCGTCGATGATCGCTGCAACTTCTTCGGAGTAGTTGCGCGCGTGGCCGATGTCGCGGCCGAGGAATGGCTCACCGGTGTCCTCGCCCAGCTTGACCGCCCCCAGGCGCTCGCTCATGCCGTAGCTTGTCACCATCGCGCGGGCGACCTTGGTCCCCTTGTCGATGTCGTTCGACGACCCGGTGGTCGGGTCATGGAATATTAGCTCTTCGGCTGCAAGTCCACCGAGTGCGTACGACAGCTGATTGAGCAGCTCATTGCGAGATATCGACGACTTGTCGCCCTCCGGCAGCACCTGCGTGAAGCCGAGTGCACGGCCGCGCGGCAGAATCGTGATCTTCGTGACCGGGTCAGTGCCCGGCAGCGAGGCGGCTACCAGGGCGTGCCCACCTTCGTGATAGGCCGTCATGAGCTTTTCTTGCTCGGTCATGAGGTGTGAGTGGCGCTGCGGTCCCATGCTGACCCGGTCGATCGCCTCGTCGAGCGCTCGGTCGTCTATGAGCTTGCGATTCTCGCGGGCAGTGAGCAGCGCTGCCTCGTTCAAGACGTTGGCCAGGTCAGCACCGGTGAACCCAGGGGTCCGACGTGCAATCAACAGCAGGTCGACTCCGGGCGCGATGGGCTTGCCGCGCGAGTGAACCTGCAAGATCTTGTTCCGGCCCTCCATGTTGGGTGCGTCGACGCCTATCATCCGGTCGAAGCGCCCTGGCCGCAGCAGCGCCGGGTCGAGCACATCCGGCCGGTTCGTCGCCGCGATCAAGATGACGCCCCCGCGTACGTCGAAGCCGTCCATCTCCACGAGTAGCTGGTTCAACGTCTGCTCACGCTCGTCGTGACCGCCTCCGAGGCCAGCACCGCGGTGCCGACCGACGGCGTCGATCTCGTCGATGAACACAATCGCCGGCGCGTTCTCCTTCGCTTGCTCGAACAGATCCCGCACTCGCGAGGCACCGACACCGACGAACATCTCGACGAAGTCCGAACCGGAGATCGAGTAGAAGGGCACGCTTGCCTCGCCAGCGACCGCCCGTGCGAGCAACGTCTTTCCCGTGCCCGGAGGTCCGTAGAGCAGGACACCCTTGGGGATCTTCGCGCCGACCGCCTGGAACTTGGCCGGCTGCTGGAGGAACTCCTTGATCTCCCCGAGCTCCTCGATCGCCTCATCGCATCCGGCGACGTCGGAGAACGTCGTCTTGGGGGTGTCCTTGCTGACTACCTTGGCGCGTGACTTCGCGAACTGCATGACGCGCCCGCCGCCGCCTTGCAGGCTGTTCATCATGAAGAAGAAGAACAAGACGATGAGCAGGAACGGGAAGAACCCCGTGATGAGGGACCAGATCAGGCTCGGCTTGGGCACCTGGACGTCGTAGGAACTCTGGATGGTGCCGTTGTCGACCTCGTGCTGCACTTGGTTGAGCAACTGGACGCCCTGACCGTAGAGCCACTGCGACGAAACCTGGCCGCCGCCTCTGAGAGTCGCCTCAATCTGCTGGTCGCCGTCGATGAACAGGACGCTCTTGACGTTGCCGGACTTGAGGATGCTGACCATCTGGGAGGTGGTCACGTCTCGGTAACCGCTCTGAGCAGACACCACGTTGAGCACAATGAGGATCGCGACGACGCACAGCACGATCCACACAATGGGACCACGGAACCAACGCTTCACGCCTGTAGCCGGGGGTCGAACCCCGTTCCTCCTGCCAGTGAGCTTCCTCGGTCTGTTCCATTGTCGCCTATCCGCCAAATCTCTGCCCTCGTGGAAGTTAGTCAGGAATAGACATGTGGAGACAGCGTGCTCACAGCGCGCAAATTGCGGTAGCGCTCAGCGTAATCGAGCCCGTAGCCGACGACGAACTCGTCGGGAATATCGAAACCGATGTAGCGGACATCGACGGTCATGCGCTTGGCCTCTGGCTTGCGAAGGAGCGCGCAGATCTCGACCGAGGCGGGACTGCGCGTCTGCAAGTTGGCGACGAGCCAGGACAGCGTCAACCCGGTGTCGATGATGTCCTCAGCGACGAGGACGTGTTTGCCGGTGATGTCGACGTCGAGGTCCTTGAGGATCCGAACAACGCCGGAGGATGTGGTGCCTGATCCGTAGGAGGAGATCGCCATCCAGTCCATGGCGACGTGCCGGTTCAGCTGACGTGCCAAATCAGCCATAAGCATTACCGCGCCCTTGAGTACCCCGACCAGTAGCAGGTCACGCCCCTCGTAGTCAGCCTCGATCTGGCGAGCGAGCTCCTCTAACCGGCTGCGGATCTGGTCCTCGGAGATCAGCGTGCATGCAAGATCTGTAGCGACCAGCGCTTCGTCCACCATCCAAGCGTGCCACAGCGGGTATGTCGGCTCACCGGCCCGGGGACCTGGCGAACCGCAGCACGCCGCCACTACGCCGTACAGCCACCGATCCAGGCAGGTCGACGCCCCGCTGACCGCGCCAATCCGACACCAGTTTGTCCACGGCCTCGACGTGGACGGCGAAAAGCTCACCCGGAGGGCAGCCGGCCTCCACTGCAGCCGAGCGCAGCACCCTCCACCGAATCGCCGGCGCGGCTGGTTTGAGGACGTCGACGGCGAGCGCACCGTCAGTCGACACCGCTACGGCGTACGCCTGCTCAGCCAACGCGTCGAGTGCATCCGCATCCGCTCGGGCGAGCCGAGCGGTACGCGCCAGAGCAGCTGCGATCCCGGGGCCGAGCTCGCGCTCGAGAACCGGAAGCACAGTCTGGCGGACTCGCACGCGGGTGAAGCGCGGGTCGACGTTGTGCGGGTCCTCCCACACCGGAAGTCCGAGCACCTCACAAACTCGCCTGGTCTGCTGCGCCGTCACCTCCAGCAGCGGCCGCCGGAACCGGCCTGAGCGAGGTGACATACCAGCCAGCGAGCGGACGCCACTGCCGCGGGTCAGTCCCAGCAGAACCGTCTCCGCCTGGTCGTCGCGGGTGTGACCTAGCAGCACGACGGACTTTCGGGCCGCAGCCGCAGCACCGAGAGCGGCGTATCGCGCGTCCCGAGCTTCGGCCTCCAGCCCTGCTCCTGGACGCACGGTGACCGAGAGCAGATCTGCGGACTCACAGCCGAGCTCCCGCAGTTGGTCGACCACGACTCCCGCCACTTCGGCCGAGCCTGGTTGCAGCCCGTGGTCGACGACGACGGCGCCGACCGACCACGCGGACTGCCGGCCCTCGAACACGGTGGCGGCGGCCAACGCGAGCGAGTCCGCTCCTCCAGAGCAGGCGACGAGCACGCTGCATCCAGAATGGATGTCGGCGAGCGCAACACGTACGGCTCGGCGCACGTCCGCCACGGCGGGGTCCAGCCGACCGGCCACGAGGACTAGCCGTGCACGCGAGCAACCCAGCAAGCCGGGTCGGCGATCTCCGCCTTATCCGGCAGATAGTCGGCGCTTGCCCAGATCACGTTGAAACCCTCCATGCCAACCTTAGCCACTACACCCCGGACGAAGGCTGCGCCGTCCCTGTACTGGCGCAGCTTGGCGTCCAAGCCGAGCAACCTGCGAACCATCTGGTCGACGGGGCCGCCGCCGGCGCGCCGAGCGGTGAACTTGTTGCGGATTTCGTCGACGCTGGGAATGACCTGTGGGCCGACGCCGTCCATGACCACGTCGGCATGTCCTTCGAGGAGCGACATGACGGCAGTGAGCCGCTCGAGGATCGCTCTTTGTTCGGGCGTCTGAACGAGGTCCAGCAACGAGGCATCCGATGCGCCTCGAAGCATCCGACCGATCTGCTGGGACGCCTCGCGGAGCATCGCGGCCAGTCGCTGAGGATCGACCTCGGTGCCGCCGAGCAGGTCGGCGATCTCGCCGAGCAGGTAGTCCCGCAGCCACGGAACGGCCGTGAACTGCACGCGATGCGTCTCTTCGTGCAGGCAAACCCACAGCCGGAAGTCGTGCGGATCGACGCCGAGTTCTCGTTCCACCTGTACGACGTTGGGCGCTACGAGCAGCAAACGCCCGGCGGAACTTCCCGGCAGTCCAGCCTTCCTCGCGGCGTACGGATCGAACTGGCCCAGCACCTTGCCGGACAGATACGCGAGCAGTCCGCCGACCTCGACGCCGGTGACGCGGGAGCCAAGAGCGGCTGCGAGCGGTCCGGGGTCCCCGCGCTTGTCACGTACCTTGTCGATCAGCGGCTTGATGAGGTGACGGAGCCCATCCGCGTTCGCCTGCACCCAGGCGCCTCGATCGACGACCAGAACCGGCGCTGTCGCCGTCTCTGCGTTGAGACCGGTGTACGAGCGCACGTGACCCTCGGCCAAGGACGCACACCTGCGCAACTCCGCCACGGTTTCCTGGGCCTCGTCGCGAGTCACGTCCGGCCCAGTTCGCATCAATCGCTTGGCGGTGGTGACCGCAAGATCCCAGTCGATGAGGTCTGGAGGAACAAGGCCACCGAAAGATGCCGACATGCCTAAACCGTACGGCGTGGTCAGAGAGCCAGTGTCCGGTGCGGCCATAGGAACATTCGAAAAGGTCAGTGTCCGCGACACCTACACGTGGACAGCAGCGCGGCGATCCGGTCGATCTGAGACTGGGCAGGCAGTGGCGCCTGGACAGGCGCGGAATCTGCCACCACCGCGAACACCAGCGCAGACCCATCCGTGGTCGTGAGCACTCCAGCGAGCGCATGGACACCGGCAAGTGTTCCGGTCTTGGCTCGTACAACGCCGAGTCCCGCGGATGCGCCGCGCATGAACCGGTAAGTGAGGCTGCCGCTGAATCCCGCCACCGGTAAGGAAGAGACGAGTGAGCTCAGCTCCGGGTGACCTGGGCTGGCCGCCATCTGCAGGACGTCGAGGAGCAGCTGGAGCGGCACCCGATCTGAACGGGCCAGCCCGCTGCCGTCGGAGAATCTGGCTCCTTCCAACGTCAGACCCATGTCGGACAAGGTGGTCCGCACAGTTCGCACACCGCCGCGAAAGGAGCCCGGCCAACCCACGGCGACGGCGACCTGTCGGAGCAGCACTTCGGCGCCTTCGTTGTCACTCAACGAGACGGTGTGCTGAACGATCTGGCTCAGCGGTGGCGACAGAACGCGAGCCAGCACTGCCGCATCGGGTGCGGCTGTGGCACGCTTCACCGGACCAGAAACTCTAAGACCGTGACCCCGCAACAGCTTTCGGAAAGCGTGTGTAGCGGCTCGGGCCGGGTCATTGACGCGCCGCACAGCTCCCGGGCGGATCCGTCCTTCGTTGACCCAGAGCGGGCTGACTCTGCTGACAACGTTGTCGCGGAGGTACGAGCGAGGCCACGCGGGATCCACGGACGGACCGCGAAACAGTGACGCGTCGTACTGCAGGTGCACCCGAACGATCCCGAGCCGTGACAAGCGCCGGGAGGTGGCGCGAGCCAGGGCTGCGAGGGTGGCTGCCGGGGGGTACGTCGACGCAGAACTTTTGGCGTGCCGATGGACGGCCAGCAGGGGATCACCGCCGCCGACGAGAATCAGATCGGACGGCTTGCTTCCCCGAACGACCGACGTCACGAAACGGTGCTCTGTGCCCAGCACCTCCAAAGCGGTGGTCAGCGTGAACAGTTTGAGTAGCGAGGCCGGAGTGACGGGCCCTCTCCCACCCACACGGATCACCGGCTGCGCATAACCTGGCCTGGCAGCGGCCAGCTCCGCATGCGGCCCCAACGTCGGCTTCATGAGCGCCGTCGCGACCAGGTGGTGTATTGCTGCGGCCTTCAAGGGCTGCGGGATTGGTGCAAGGCTGTTCAAAGGTGGGGTAGGGCGTCCCACCAGTGGCAGGTTAACGGTCTGTGGCGATCGCGAACCACTCGGGGCCGCAGCGACAAAAGTATCCGTGGCGTCGTCGGCCGGCGTCGGCAGCCCACTGTGTGCTCCGGTGGCGGTGGAGTCGACGGGCGGGGTCGGAAAGGTCAGCGCCATCGTGGCCGCCGGAAGCAGCAGCAGGCTGCCCAGCAGCCTGGTGGCCTTGGGCATGTGCGAGAGACTAGCCTTCACCGACCGAGCAGATCAGGAGTGACCCTGTGGAGTTCGACCGGCTGGAGATCCAGCACTTCTTCGAGGTGTACAAAGACCTGGAACCCGGGAAATCCGTCGAAGGTGCCACGTGGGTCGGCCGCGCCGAGGCCGAAGCCGAGATCGAGGCGTCACGCAAGCGGCAGTTGGAGCCGTAAAGCGAAGTAAGCCAATCACGGTCGACTGAAGAAGTCCGGCATCTCCCAGTCGTAGATGCTTTCGACGCGGACTGTCTCACCGGGGCTAGGCGCGTGAATCATCTGGCCGTTGCCAATGTAAAGGCCCTCATGAAAAATCGTGCTCGGGTCGGACGGGTTGCTTGCCCAGAAGACGAGATCTCCTGGCTGGAGCGAGCTGGCGGCAATCGGCGTTGTTGCGGCGTACTGGGCAGCTGCGTAGTGAGGCAGGTAGACCCCAGCGCTTGCCCACGCACCCATCGTGAGGCCTGAGCAGTCCCATGAGTCCGGTCCTGCCGCGCCGAAGACGTAGGGCTCTCCGAGCTGAGCGTAGGCGAACGCCACTGCGGTCGCGGCTCCTGAACTGGTCGTTGGTGGAGCCGGGCTAGGTGGAGGAGCCGGGCTTGGTGGAGGAGCCGGTGCCGGCGGACGAGACGGTTGCGGTGCAGGCGCAGGCTGAAGAGCCGGAGCTGGCCGAGGAGCGGCCGGCTTGTGGCCAGAACCTGCGGGATCCTGCGACGCCCGGTGCCTGGAAGCTGAAGTCATGCGGTTGCGCTCGGCATGCAGAGCTGCCTGTCGTTGTTGCGCCTGTTCCCGAGCCCGCCGCCGCTGCTGTTGCAGGAGTCTTTGCCGCCGTTGCTGCACCAGCCGCTGCTCGCGACGCTGCTCGAGTCCCTGCTGACGCGCGGTCGCCAAGTGGACGGAGATGTTCTGGGCGGCGGCAAGCTCGCGCAACAACGCTTGCCGTCGGTTGCCGAGCGACGTCACCGCCGCTTGCTGTGCGCTCACGGCCGCTGCAGCAGCCGACTTCGCCACGGCAGCCTGCTTCTTCGCGGCGGCGGCGTTGTCAAGGGCTTGGCGAGCAGCGGTCGCATAGACCCGAGCCAGCCGAGAAGCCGCCTTCCAGCTTTGGAAGTCAGCGCTGAACGCCTGCTCGGAGGCCTGATCGCCGGTCATCTGGGCAAGCAGCTGGTGAGGGCCGTGTGAGCTCACTGCGGCGTGGAAGGCGCTCATGCCGCTTGCCGCAATCTGCTGTGACACGACCAGGCCTGCGAGGCTGTCCCGCGATCGGGCGGCGCGAAGAACCGCCCGATCGGCCCGATGCCTGGCAGTGACGGCTGCCGACTTGGCTTGCTGCCACTTGAGTACGGCGCCGTTGTACGCCTCAGCCGCCGAGGCGGCCGCATCCGAAAGCTGCTGCAGCTGAGCGTCGGCGGCCGCAAGGTTCGCTTGGATGGCGACGACCGAGTGGGAAGCGTCAGCCACGTGCTGCTGCGCAGCGGCGAGGTCACTCTTGCGGGGGATGACGGGGTGATGGGAGTCCGCCAGTGCAGCAGGAGCGAGAGTGACCATGAGCCCGGAGGTGACTGCCATTCCCGTGAAGCGGCGGAAGCGGCTGTCGAGCTGCCAAGGTCGGCGACAAGCGCGGATTCGCACGACGGCCTGGTCCTCTCGTTCTGCCCGCTCAGAAGCGCCACTCACGGTGCTACGTCACAGCTGATCCGAGAGACGTTATCTCCCTTCAGCCCCAGAAGGAACTTCTTTCACACAATTAACAGATCCGAGCCCCGTAACACTCTGCTCTTGAAATTCGACGGGTTACCCCGGGCGGTTCCGAAAGGTCGCCATGGCGTCTTGGGCGACCTGGGAGGCGAACAGCCGAGCCGAACGAGCCGCCAGCTCCTCCCCGTATGCATCGAAGTTCCGGAGGAGCACCGTGTTGAGGAGACGCTTGGTCTCGATGAGCCCTTGGCGTGGTGACTGCCTCAGTGACGACAACAATCCCTCGAGATGGTCGTCGATCTGGGGCTCGGGCGCCGACGCGGTGATCAGTCCGGCCCGAGCGGCCTCCGCTCCGTCGAACGCCTCACCGGAGAGGTACTTGCGCGCAGCGTCGCGAGAAGCGAGCCGTGCCAGCGTGGTCAAGGAGATAATCGCCGGTGTCAGCCCGAGGCGGACTTCAGTGAAGGCGAACGTCGACTGCTCGCTCGCCAGAGCGAAGTCGCAGGCTCCCACCAGCCCTACTCCCCCCGCTCGCGCGTGCCCCCGCACGACAGCCAGAACCGGCGGAGGCAGCTCCAACACTGCTCTTAGCAGGTCAAGCAGCGCGCGTGTCCCCCGCTGCATGCTTCCGGAGGCGGCTTCGGCCAGGTCGGCGCCTGAGCAGAACGTGGTGCCCGTGTGAGTCAGCACGATGGCGTTGACGGTGCGGTCGCCCCCGGCCGTACTCAGGCAGCTCCGCAGCTCGGCGACGAGACGTTCAGAGAGCGCGTTCTTGTTGGCCGGCGAGTTCAAGGTGACGGTCGCCACGGCATCCACCACATCGAGGGAGACGAGCGACGAGTGCTGCGTCATGCGAGTGCGGCGTGATGGTGGCGGATGCGCGTCATCTTAGAGTCGGCGTCCACCGGGAGTAGGCTGGGGTCACACGACAGGGGAGCGCTGCAGCGCTGAGAGTGCGGGACACGCCCGCAGACCCTCGAACCTGATCCGGTTAGCACCGGCGAAGGAAGTCGAGTCTCAAGCGGACACGTGTCTGCTTCCCCTCCTGAAGTCTTGGGAGGTAGACCATGCCAACGGTGTTCCGCGCGACGCCGGAGTCAGCCGAGCCAACCCTGCGCACTTGGCGGACCATCGACCTGCTCGCGGCGACGATGATCGGAGTCGCGTTCGGAGTCGCGTACTGGGGCTGGAGCTCTGGCTACACCGCTCTCGAAGCGCCTCTCTCGAGTCTCATCGGGCCGGCGAAGGGTTTACTCGGCGGCCCTTGGCTCATTGCTGGCGTCGTCGGCGGACTAGCGATCCGGCGCCCCGGCGCGGCGTTGCTGGCAGAGTTTCTGGCGGCGGCCGTCTCAGGCATTCTCGGCACCCAGTGGGGAGCGACGGTGTTGCTGTCCGGACTGTTGCAGGGCCTCGGTGTGGAGTTCGCGCTGGGCCTGTTCGCCTTTCGGGTGTTCTCGGTGTACGTCGCTGCCCTCGGCGGAGCATTGGCCGCCGGATTCGAGACGCTCTATGAGTGGGACGCCTACTGGTCTGCCCTGAGCAGCGGATGGAAGCTCAGCTACCTGGCGTTCTTCGCCGTTTCTGGAGCGCTCGTCGCAGGGGTGGGAGGCTGGGTGCTCACCAAGGCACTGGCTGCCACCGGAGCGATCGATGCGCTGCCAGCTGGACGAGAAGCGGCAGCACATCCCCGTTAGTACTGGCGGTGGAGCCGACATCCGCATCGAGGGTCTTAGCTGGCGGCCACTTCGGCGGCGTACTCCGGTTCTGAACCAGCTTGAGCTGTCGATCGCCGCTGGTGAGCGCATCCTGCTCGCTGGTCCAAGCGGAGCCGGCAAGTCGACACTGCTGCGGGCTCTCGCCGGGGTCCTTAGCACCTCGAGTGCTGGGGAGATCACGGGCCGGGTGGCACATGGCGGCAAGCCACGGGTCTCGGTCGGTTACTTGCAGCAGGAGCCGCTAGCGGGCGTGGTGGCCGAGACGGTAGGGCGTGATGTGGCGTTCGGGCTGGAGAACCGCGGAGTGGCCCGAGAGGAGATCCGGCCACAGGTTGTCGACGTGTTGTCGGCCATTCGCTTTCCGTACGGTCTGCAGCACCCGGTGGCGGCCTTGTCCGGCGGAGAACTGCAGCGGCTGATGCTTGCCGGTGCACTCGTGCTCAAGACCCCGGTGCTCCTGCTGGACGAGCCGACCTCGATGCTGGATCCGGAGGCAGCGGAGTCGGTGCGAGAGCTCCTGCGCGCGGTGGTCGCCACCACCGGATGCACCTTGGTGGTAGTAGACCATGAGCTCCAGCCATGGCTGGACTTCGTCGATCGGCTGGTGCTACTCGGACCCGACGGCCGCATCGTCGCCGACGGGCCACCTGCGAACGTGGTCGCCAATTCAACTCGCTCGCTCGAGGACTCCGGGGTTTGGCTGCCCAACGCCGGCCCACCGTCGCTCGTCGACGTCGACTCCGTGCTGGTGCAGCCGTACGTCGAGTGCCCGACGGACTTGGTGTTCGTCGATTCCGTCGTCGTCGACCTGAGGCAGCGCCTGGCAGATCGGCCGAGCGAGCCCCGGCGAGCTCTTGACGGCGTCAGCACGACACTTCGCAGTGGCCGAGTGCTGGCTCTCACCGGTCCGAGCGGCGCGGGCAAATCAACGCTGGCCGCCGTTCTCGCGGGGCTGCAGCGACCAACGACCGGCACTGTCTACGCTGCGTCCACCCTCGCCACCCGCCGCGGCGACCAGCCGTGGCGATGGAGATCGGTGGATCTCGCCTCAAGGCTTGCGTGGGCTCCCCAGTTCCCCGAGCACGGCATTGTGGCGACGACCGTGAGCGAGGAGATACTCGCGACGGCGAGAGCGTGCGGCCGGGACACCGACGGAATCCGTTCCCGGGCGGCTGCACTATTGGAGACCTTGTCGTTGTCGGCACTGGCTGACGTGAGCCCGTACCAACTTTCCGGCGGTGAGCAGCGGCGGCTGATGGTGGCAGCTGCGCTCGCGCACGGTCCCTGTGGGGTGATCTTCGATGAGCCCACCGTGGGCCAGGACCGCCACACGTGGGCCACAGTGCTGGGCGCCGTCCGGGCGGCCTGCGCAGCAGGAGTCGCCGTCGCGATGTCGACACATGACGAGAACGCGGCGGCTGCGTTGGCTACCGACCGCGTCCGCCTGAACTTAGGACGAGTCGTTGCCTGAGCACCTCAGGTCACCCGGTCCGCTGTCGCTGCTAGCCGGCTGCCTGCTGCCCGTCGCGGGTGCGCTGGCGATCACGCAGCCGGCGGCGGGTGGCGTCGGGCTGGCGGCTGAGGCTGCTGCCTACGGTTGGCTGGCTCGCGACCTGTCACGGGTCCTCGCGAGGCTCGGGCTCGGGTGCCTGGCGGCCGCAGGCATTGGCTTCACCACCTGGCTTTATGGCGGGCATTCGTGGAGCGCGGCGACAGGCGCAGGCTGCCGAATTCTCTATCTGGTGGCACCAAGCGCTCTTCTCCTTCCACAGATTCGGCCGAGCGCGCTCGGTGATGCGCTGGCTCAGCGCTTGCACCTGCCCGCGCGTGGAGTGGTTGCCGCGACGGCTGCATTGCAGCGACTGGACTCACTCGGCGCCCAGTGGCAGCAGATCGTGCGCGCACGGCGAGCACGAGGAATGGGCCAAGACGGCGGCCCGGTACGACGTCTGCGGGCAGCGGCCGGGTCCGCTTTCGCACTGCTCGTGGCGGCCCTGCGACAGGCGGGCATGCTCGCCGTCGCGATGGATGTGCGTGGTTTCGCCACGGCCGAGCAGCGCACCTGGGCGGAGCCGGCTCCGTGGACAGTCCTCGACACGTGGGTGGTTGCGGTGGCAGCGACCCTTGCTGTGCTGCCATGGCTCTTAAGATGAGGCTTCGGTGAACAAGGTCCGGGCATTGCTGGCAGCGGCGCTGCTCGCGGTCGTAGGGTGCGCTCACCAGGTCCCCGCTGCGACGGCGCCTGCAGTCCGCATCGGTGAGTGCTACGCCAAGATGACGGGTCGGCCCGTCAGCTGCGCGCAGGCGCATGTCGCTGAAACCGTGTTCGTCGGCACGGGATCCGCGACCGACGTGGGAACCGCCATGTCGCAGTGCCGCCGGGCGCAGGCGCGATTTCTTGGGCAGGACTTCAACACTCGATTGAGCGTCAAGCTGTGGACGGCAAATGACAAGTCGCGGTACCGCTGTGACGTCGTATTGCGCAACTCCACCCGCGCCTCGGTCGAGTTCCAGGCAGTCACCGGGTCACTGCAGGGCGTTCTTCAAAGGGGTGCCGCTGTCAACCTCCAGGCGTGTCTGGCTGCGCCGTACAACCCGAAGCGGGATCAGCCGTACGTCTCATGTAAACGGCGCCACGTGGCGCAGGAGCTGTTCGTTGCACCGGCGATCGGCACTCTGAACGAGGCCTATCCCGCTGACGTCGGCCAGCGCGCGGCCAGCGCCTGTCACGCGACCGCGTCGGCAGCGAAGATGTTGGGCAGGGTGCGCACCGTCACTGCCTTCTATCCAAACGGCGATCGGGCATGGGCCAGCGGCGATCGGACGGCCGACTGCTGGGTGAGCACGACGTCAGGGACTCTGCCGGGCGCTCGGGGTTCTTCTCGCTGAGCGATCGAAATCACGTCGAGGTGGGGAAACCGAGATCGACTTGGCTGGTGGCGGGGTCCGGCCAGCGGCTCGTGACGACCTTGGTCCGGGTGTAGAAGTGAATTCCCTCCGCGCCATACATATGCGAGTCGCCGAACAGGCTGTCCTTCCAGCCGCCAAAAGAGTACGACGAGATCGGCACGGGGATCGGCACGTTGATGCCGACCATTCCTGCTTGCACCTCGAGCTCGAAGTGTCGTGCTGCGCCTCCGTCGCGGGTGAAGACGGCCGCGCCGTTGCCGTAGGGGTTGCGATTGATCAGATCCAGCGCCTGCTCAGCGGTGTCAGCCCGCACCACGCTGAGCACCGGACCGAAGATCTCGTCGAGGTAGACCTGCATGCCGGGCTCAACGGCGTCGACCAGGCTGACTCCCAGGAAGAAGCCTTCAGTGTCGAAGTCCTGCTCGCGGCCGTCGACCAGCACTTTGGCGCCCTCGGCAGCAGCGACGTCGAGGTACGCCGCCACCTTGTCCCGGTGCGCCTGCGTGATCAAAGGGCCCATCTGCGACTCAGGATCGGTACCCGGCCCAATGCGCAGGCCATGCACACGTTCGCGGATCGCGTCGATCAGCGGTTCAGCGACGGCACCCACCGGTACGACGACCGAGACCGCCATACACCGCTCGCCGGCTGAACCGTAGGCTGCCGAAACCGCGGCGTCGGCGGCCATGTCGACGTCAGCATCGGGCAGCACGACCATGTGGTTCTTGGCTCCACCGAGCGCTTGCACTCGTTTTCCCGCCGCCGTACCCCGCTCGTAGACGTGTCGGGCTATCGGCGTGGATCCGACGAAGCTCACCGCCTTGACGTCGGGTGCGTCGAGCAACCGGTTCACCGCCTCAGCGTCGCCCTGCACGACGGAGAACACGCCGTCGGGAAGCCCGGCCTGCTGCCAGAGGTCGGCAAGCAACAGTGATGCCGACGGATCCTTCTCGCTCGGCTTGAGGATGAACGCGTTGCCGCAGGCGATCGCGTTCGGAGCCATCCACAGTGGAACCATGACCGGGAAGTTGAACGGCGTGATGCCAGCGACAACGCCAAGCGGTTGCTTGACCTCGTGAACGTCGACACCGGTGGCAGCCTGCGCCGAGTGCCCCCCTTTGAGCAGCTGCGGAATGCCGCACGCGAACTCCGCGCACTCCAGGCCTCGAGCCACCTCGCCCGCGGCGTCGATAAGTACCTTCCCATGCTCGGCCGTGATGGTGGCAGCCAGCTCGTCTCGGTGCTCGGCCACCAACTCGCGGAACCGAAACAGCACGGTGGCCCGCTTGGCGAGGCTTGAGCTGCGCCACTCGCCAGCGGCGTCACGAGCAGCCTGGATGGCTTCGTCGACTTCCGCTGCGGAGGCAAGGGCCACCTCACCCGTTTGCTTTCCACTGGCCGGATTGAACACTTGCCCTGTCCGCTTGAAGTTCCCAGCCGGCTTGCCGGCGATGACGTGGCCGATCCGGTGCATGAAGCCCCTCTTCCTAGGTCGCAGAAACCAGTGTCGCGCGTGCCGCTTCGAGGCGGGCGACCGGCACCCGGAACGGTGAACAGGACACATAGTCGAGCAGAATCTGCTCGAAGAAGTGGATCGAGTCCGGGTCACCGCCATGCTCGCCGCATACGCCGATCACCAAGTCGTCCCGCTTCTCCTTCCCCTCCCACGCCGCGATGCTGACCAGACGTCCGACACCGGCACGGTCCAGGGTCTCGAACGGGCTGATCGTGAAGATGCCCGCGTCGATGTAGTGCGGGAAGAACTCCGCCTCCACGTCGTCTCGGCTGAATCCCCACGTGGTCTGCGTGAGGTCGTTGGTGCCGAACGAGAAAAACTCCGCCTCTTCGGCGATCTGAGCCGCTGTCATGGCGGCTCGGGGCAGCTCGATCATCGTTCCGATGGGGAACCGCAGATCGACCCCGGTCTGATTGGCGACCTCCCGTACGGTCGCCAGCGCTTGCTCCTTGATGATGGCGAGCTCTTTCACGTCGCCCACCAGCGGCACCATGATCTCCGGCTGCGGGTCGACGCCCCGCTTGCGAAGCTCTGCAGCCGCCTCGGCGATCGCCCGCACCTGCAGCAGGAAAAGACCGGGGACGACGAGGCCGAGCCGCACTCCTCGCATGCCGAGCATGGGGTTTTGCTCATGGTGGCGCTGTACCAGCTTGAGCAGCTCCGCCGCTGCGGCGTCCGGTTCGCCGGTCGCCTCGGCGACTGCGACCTTAACCGATAGGTCGGTCAGATCAGGGAGGAACTCGTGCAGCGGCGGGTCGAGCAATCGTACGACGACCGGCAGTCCGTTCATCGCCTCGAAGATGCCCGTGAAATCCTCTCGCTGCAGCGGCAGGAGCTGCTCGAGCGCGGCATCACGCTCGGCGTCGGACGCGGCCAGAATCACCCGTTCGACGAGCTTTCGTCGGGAGCCGAGGAACATGTGCTCGGTGCGGCACAAGCCGATCCCCTGAGCACCGAAGTCGCGAGCGCGCTCCGCGTCTTCTGGTGTGTCCGCGTTCGCCCGCACACCGAGGCGTCGTACCGAGTCGGCATGACTCATGAGGCTCGTGACCGCACCCACAAGCTCGGCGCGCTCGGCGTCGCCGCCCCGCTCAGAAGCGGCCCGCTCAGGGTGGAGCAGCGCTTCGACCACCGCGCTCTCGGTGACTGCAACCGATCCCCTGAAAACCTTGCCGGTGGAGCCGTCGATCGAGAGTACGTCGCCCTCACGAACTCGCAGTCCGCCCGGAGCGAAGAACTCCCGCTGCTGCGGATCAACGCGCAGTGCCTCGACACCGACTACACAAGTGCGGCCCATACCGCGCGCCACCACGGCGGCGTGCGACGTCTTGCCGCCGCGACTTGTCAGCACCCCCCGAGCCGCGATCATTCCGCGCAGGTCGTCAGGGTTGGTCTCGCGGCGTACCAGGATGACGTCGTCTCCGCGCGCCGCCCACTCCACAGCCGTCGCCGAGTCGAAGGCCGCTTTGCCGACAGCGGCCCCAGGGCTAGCCGCCATTCCGGTCGCGATGAGGTCGGCATCGTCGGTCACGTCGAACTGCGGAAACATGAGCTGCGCAAGCTGGGCGCCGGTCACCCGTCGCAGTGCTTCGTCGAGGTCGATGACGCCCTCGTCGACGAGCTGCACGGCGACCCGGAACGCCGCGCCCGCGGTCCGCTTGCCGATCCGCGTCTGCAGCATCCAGAGTTTTCCCCGCTCTACCGTGAACTCGATGTCGCAGAGGTCCTTGTAGTGCAACTCCAGCGTCGCCATGTTCTGAAGGAGCTGCTCGTACGACGTCGGATCGGTGTCGCCGAGCGCCGTGAGCGGGAGCGTGTTGCGGATGCCGGCCACGACGTCCTCCCCCTGAGCATTGGCCAGGTAGTCGCCGTAGACGCCACGCTGTCCGGTCGCCGGGTCGCGGGTGAACGCAACACCGGTTCCGGAGTCGGTGCCAAGGTTCCCGAACACCATCGTGCAGACGTTCACCGCCGTGCCGAGGTCGTCGGGAATGCGTTCTTGCCGTCGGTAGACCTGAGCGCGCTCGGTGTTCCATGACCGAAAGACGGCCTCGACCGCCGCCACTAACTGCCGGCGCGGTTCTTGGGGAAATGGCACACCGGCGTGCTTTTCGATCTCTTGCTTGTACGTCACCACCAGCTGCTGAAGATCGGCGACCTCAAGCTCTATGTCAGTCGCCGCCCCGCGCTCTCCCTTCAGCTCGTCGAGAGCTTCGTCGAAGCGGGCACGGTCGATACCGAGAACCGTCGCCCCGAACATCGACAACAACCGGCGGTAGGAGTCCCAGGCGAAGCGTGGGTTGTCGGAGATCTCGGCCAGTCCCTCCACGGACTCGTCGTTGAGCCCGATGTTGAGGACCGTCTCCATCATTCCGGGCATGGAGAACTTCGCCCCTGAGCGAACCGATACGAGAAGTGGATCGTCTGCTTGACCCAGCGCCCTTCCCGCTTGCGCCTCCAGATCGCGGAGATGCTCCTCGATTTCGCCTTCGAGCTGCTCGGGAAACTCCCCGGTGCGCAGAAACTCGCGGCACGCGTGCGTCGTAATGGTGAACCCTGGGGGCACCGGCAGCCCCATGTTTGTCATTTCCGCCAGATTGGCTCCCTTGCCTCCGAGAAGGTCCTTCTGCTCGGCGCTCCCCTCGGCGAAGTCGTACACATACCGCGGCATCTGGTCCCTCACTTCAGAGGCGGACGGCGGATCCGTCGTGTGGATTCATCTTGCCGTTAACGTTGCGATGACGAAACAGCACACAGTTTGCCCGGCAGCTGCCGGGTGACAACAAAGGAGCGTTCGGTCCAGTGCTTCGCAAGGTCGGAGTGACTGTGCTCGGAGGGCTGCTGCTGATCGTGGGGGTCGCCGCTATCTTGCTCCCGGGCCCCGGGCTCTTGCTGATGTTGTCCGGGCTGGTCGTGCTCTCCCGGGAGTACTCGTGGGCTCGACGCCACGTCTCCCCGATCCGGCGCAAGGCGATGCGGGCCGCCTCCGCCGGTGTCGAAACTTATTGGCGGATGGCTCTCAGCGCGTGCTCGGCACTTCTCCTGATTGCGGCAGGCGTTGTGTGGTGGATCAACCCACTGATTCCGACCCTAGGCCCGTTCGGTCCTCGGCTGCCGTTCGGCGGATGGGCCAGCGGCCTCACCATCGCCGGATCAGGGCTGGTGGCCTCAGGGCTGTTGGTCTACAGCACGATGAAGTTTCGAGCGGAGGCTCAGCGCTCACGCCCTAGGGTGAAGTCGTGAGTTCGCATTTCGACGTTGTAGTGCTCGGCGCCGGCCCAGGTGGATACGTCGCCGCCATTCGCGCGGCTCAACTCGGCCTCAAGACAGCGGTTGTCGAGGAGAAGTACTGGGGTGGCGTCTGCCTCAACGTCGGCTGCATCCCGAGCAAGGCGCTGTTGCGCAACGCCGAGCTCGCGCACATCTTCCGGGCAGAGGCGAAGACATTCGGCATCTCCGGTGACGTGACGTTCGACTTCGGGGCGGCGTTCGACCGCAGCCGCAAGGTGGCCGACGGGCGCGTCAAGGGTGTGCACTACCTGATGAAGAAGAACGGCATCACCGAGTACAACGGGCGCGGCACGTTCACGGACGCTTCGACGCTGCTGGTGGCGCTGAACTCTGGCGGCGAGGAAACGGTGACGTTCGGCGACTGCGTTCTCGCCCCCGGTGCCACCACAAGGCTGCTTCCGGAGACGTCGTTAAGCGAACGCGTGGTGACGTACGAGGAGCAAATCCTCACGGCCGATCTGCCGGGATCGATGCTCATCGCCGGCGCCGGTGCCATCGGCGTGGAGTTCGCCTAC
>JBBSHN010000013.1:0-37758 GCA_038252945.1 Propionibacteriales bacterium
CGCCGCTGCGGCACGGCCATTGCGGCGGCCAATTCACACGAGAACGGGGCCGAACGGGTGACGTACTGGTGCCCGCGTTGCCAGCCGGAGGTATGACGGGCAGGACGACTGGTGAAGCGAGCCGGACAATCGGTGTGTTCGCGAAACTCACTGACGGCTTCGCCGCGGACGACCAGGGGGTCGCCCGAACAACCAGTCAGGCTGCGACGTGGTGCCTCCGGCGGCCAGGCGATTGGTCAGGCGGCGACGTTGGTGACTTCGGCCGCTCCTGAAGTCGAGCGCTCGCCTTCGCTTCTCGGCAGTGACGCCACCAACCCGACGGCGCCGACACTCTCCTCGCGGGCGACTTCGTCACTCACCTCGGCGAGCAGCACCGACATTGGCACGCCCAGCGCCGCGCCAATGGCCGCCAGACACTCCGACGACGCTTCCTTCTGGCCGCGCTCGATCTCCGACAGGTAACCAAGACTCACACCGGCGGTCGCCGAGACCTCCCGCAACGTGCGTCCTTGATGCCGGCGTTGATGACGCAACACGCTGCCAAGCAACCGACGGATCAGAATCGCCATGCCTGCTCCGCCCGCTCGGTCTCTTCGCGGAATCTCATCTCGCGCCCCAGGCTACTCCGCACCGACATTCGTGGCGGCCCAACTTCCCCGCTACGGCTGCTCCGACGGAGTCGTCACCACCGCCAGAAGCAGCTTCAGCGCCGCTTTGGTGGCGTCGCTGCGGATCTCATTGCGCCCTCCGGAGAGCGCAACCTCGACCACTTCGGTGCCGTCCGGACCGGCAGCGGCCACAAACACAGTGCCGACGTCACGGCCCTCCTGCCGCTCAGGCCCAGCAACACCGGTGGCGGAGATCCCCCACGAGGCGTCGAAGAGCCCGCGAACCGCCTCCGCCATTGCCCTCGCGCACTCCTCGGAGACCGCGCCGTACTTCTCAAGGAATGTCTCTGGCACACGCAGCACTGTCGCCTTGGCGGCGGTTGCGTAGGCCGTGACTCCGCCGCGCAGTGCCGCCGATGCGCCGGGTACCGTCGCCAGCGTCGCAGAGATCAGCCCAGCGGTGAGCGACTCCGCGGTCGCGACGGTGTCGCCGGCGGCTGTCAGCCGTGAGATGCACGAGGCTGCGAGGTCGCGGCCGGGGGTCGAGCCCGCTGTCATGGTGTCGGCTGAGCCGCGGCGCGGCCATGTCGCCGGGCGGCGAGGGCTGTCCGGACGTAGTCCACCCCGGTCACCAGCGTGACAATCACCGCTGCGGTCATGACCCCGATCGCACTCCACCACAGCACCAGTCCCAGCACAGACCAGGCGCCGGGAAACTCCCGCAGCGGCAGAATCAATGCGCTGAGCGCCACCGCCTGCAGCGCAGTCTTCAGCTTGCCGCCTCGGCTTGCCGCCAGGACGCCGTACCGCATCACCAACAGCCGCAACAGCGTGATCAGCCATTCGCGGCCCAGCACCACGACGGTGACCCACCACCAGACCTCACCGATGACGGACAGACCGATGAACGCCATGCCGGTCAGCGCCTTGTCAGCAATCGGATCCATGAGCTTGCCGAAGTCGGTCACCAGACCGTGGCGGCGGGCTAGTTCCCCGTCGATGCGGTCGGTGACGATCGCCAGGATGAACACTCCACACGCCAGCCAGCGCAGCGGCGCGTTCTCCCCACCGTCGGAAAGCAGCAGCCAGCCCAACAGCGGGACGAGCAGAATTCGCGTGGCGGTCAGCGCGTTCGCGACGTTGAGGTTGCTGACAGGCGCCGCTATGTCAGCTCGCCGGCTCACTGGGCGTGCCCCTGGGCGGCAGCATGCAGATCGACACCAGCGGAGCCGGTCACGAAGGCCGTCACGAGTTCTCCGACCGCTTCGCCGCCGGTCAGGCCACTCACGGTCGTCGACCCGTCCACATCAGGACCCTGGGCGGCTGATCGACCCTCTGCGACCGTGCCAGTGACGGCTTCGAGTAACACCTCGACCGTCTCTCCGCAGCGGCTCTCCGCACGCTGTGCGGTCAGCTCTTCGGCCAGGCGTACCACATACTCCCGCCGGGCTTCGATCTCCTGGGCGTCCAGCTTGCCGGGCAGCGTGGCCGCTTCGGTGCCGTCCTCGTCGGAGTAGCCGAAGACACCGACGGCATCCAGCTCGGCCGCCTCGAGGAAGTGACACAGCTGCTGCACGTCGTCTTCCGTCTCGCCCGGAAAGCCGACGATGACGTTGCTGCGCACGCCCGCATCGGGAGTGCGCACCCGGACGTCGGCGAGCAGCCCCAAAAAGCGCTCGCCGTCCCCGAAGCGGCGCATACGCCGCAGCACCGAGCTCGACACGTGCTGAAACGACAGGTCGAAGTAGTCCGCGACCCCTGACGTGGCGGTGATCGCCTCGATCAGCGAAGGTCGCATTTCCGCCGGCTGCAGGTACGAGACGCGGACCCGACGGACGTCGGGCAGCGCCGCGAGACGCGGCAGCAAGCTCTCCAACGCCCGCAGATCCCCGAGGTCCTTGCCGTAGGACGTCGAGTTCTCGCTGACCAAAAACAGCTCGCGAACCCCCTGCCCGGCAAGCCACTCCGCTTCGGCGACGATGTCACGTGCGTCTCGGGACACGAACGCTCCCCGAAATGTCGGAATGGCACAGAACGCGCACCGGCGGTCGCATCCCGAGGCCAGCTTCAGTGGCGCGACCGGCGAGTCCACGAGTCGTCGCCGGATTGTTCGAGGCCCCCAGCCTGTTGTGCCACCTGTTGAGACGCCGGACCCGACGTCGACCTTGGCCGCTGGGTGTCGCTCGGCCGGAGCAAGTGGCAACAGCCTGCGCCGGTCGCGTGGCTGGTGAGCCCCGTGCGGCTCGCCGCGAAGAACTTGCCGCACACGCGCGGCGATGTTTGTGTAGTCGTCGAAGCCCAGCACGGCGTCGGCCTCTGGCAGCGCCTCGGCCAGCTCGGCGCCGTACCGCTCGGCCAGGCAACCCACGGCGACGACGGTTGGCCGCTTGCCGGCGGACGGTTCCGCCGCCTCGAGCAGAGCATCGATGGAGTCCT
Source organism: Propionibacteriales bacterium (assembly GCA_038252945.1). Lineage (GTDB taxonomy): Bacteria > Actinomycetota > Actinomycetes > Propionibacteriales > Nocardioidaceae > JAUJOE01. The sequence goes on from JBBSHN010000013.1 coordinate 3,045, forward strand.
GCTTAGCCGCCTCCACGAAGCCGCAGGTGTTGACGATCACCGAGTCCGCCTCGGCTGCGTCGTCGGTGAGCTCGAAGCCGCCAGCCTCAAGCCGCGCAGCCAGTTCCTCAGAGTCGACCTCGTTGCGGGCGCATCCGAGCGTCACCACGGCCACTCGCGAGTGGCTGGTTTCTGCGGGGCGCGCGGCGAGTTCGGAGCCCGGTGAGGAAGCGTTCATGAGTTGCGCCAAGTATGACCGAGCCGCCGTGACCCTGCCTGGAAGCGACCTCCTCACCCAAAACCTGCGTGTAGTGCTAGCTATGGAACCGGAAGGGGGTTCTTGGCGTACGCGCGGCGGGCTCTGCCCACAAGATAGCGGGACCCGGCGCTGGACCTCAGCCCACGAGGTAGCGGGCGACGCCCCAGATGACCAGCAGCACGGCGACGGCGGCGACGAGCGCCGCCCAATTGGCGTCGGCTGCGCCACCGCGAACCATGCCCATGCTGCCGGTGGCCAGCTCTGCGTCGAAGACCTCCCGGAGGCTAACCGGCGACGTGGCGAAGTGCTCGTCGTACGTCGCGATCAGCGGGTCTGCCGCGATGCCGAGCACACGCGCCAGCATGCGCAGATGCCCGCGGGCGTAGAAGTCACCACCGCAGGGTGAGAAGTCGTCAGCCTCCATGCACTCGATGACGAACGGCCGGATGCGCGTCCGCTCCGCGAGATCGTCGACCGACAAACCGAGGGTCTCCCGGGCCCGGCGCAGATCCGGGCCGATGTAGAGCTCCCGACCCGGATTGTCGGCGGCCTCCTCTTCAGCGGCCTCGTCGTCGCAGGACGGTGGTTCGGCACCGGGCCGCCGTACCTTACGCATCGCTCGGGCAGAGAGGTCCGTCGTGGTGTCGATGATCAACGCGATGTTTCCCGACCCCAGAGCGCTGGCACCGGTGGCGGCTGAGCCCCCGCTGCGCCGGAGTTGCCCGATCTCGGGAAGCTCCTCTGTGCGCGCGTCGTCCGCGTCCGAAAGCGCCAGGCTGCCTTCGACCGACTCACGGCGCATGGTGATCGTCACCTCTTCTCGGCGCGCGACGGGGGCGTCGTCGCCGCCTGGCATTCGACGCAGCGGCATCGGGACGACCGGCTTGGCCGTGACGTCGAGTGCTGGCCTTGTCTCCTCGTCTTCCTCCCAGTAGCCGACGACGGCGATATGGCGGCCGGCCGCGCGTTGTACCGGCAGCTTCGGCTCGGAGTCGCGGGCTTCCGTCGGTTGCTCTCCGTCGCGGCTCGCCGGAGCCTGAGGATCGTCGGCGCCCGTCGGTGACTCCTCGACGGTGAACCCAGCCTCGTCAGCGACCTCACCCGCCGTCTGCTCCGCTACGACGACCTCCGTGCGGCCGCCAGCGAGCTCCTGCAGCGCCGCTGGCAGATCTTCTGTGGAGGTGGTCGTGGTCAGACCGTAGGGAACGACATGGGCAGCGCCGTAAACCCACCGGTTCCAGGTGGTTTCCCAGCGCCCCCAGCGACCCGCCGACGCAAGAACTGCCGGTTCGTCGGTGGGAAAGAGGGAGACCCGGCCGTCCGCCAGCGACCTGCGTGGCCGCACCTCGACGCGGTCCAGGTCCGGCCACGGCACACCGGCCCACTGGCGTCCGAGCCGAACGCGCACGCCGGTGCTGTCGGCCACCAGCAGAGGCAGCCGTGCCGTCGACCAGGCGACGCCGTACGCGCATGCCAGCGCTGCGAGCAGAACGGTGAAGGCGAGAGCCATCCAGCCGCCGCGGGCCACGAACAACCACAGATAGCCCGCCGCGAACATCGCGGCGAGGATTGCGACGGTTGCCGGAAGCGCCGTCCGCCGGCGGATCTCAACGGTCATGCGTCTCCTCGCAGAGTAACGATCACGGCATCGAGGTCGTCGGGCTTGACCAACACGTCGCGCGCCTTCGATCCCTCCGACGGGCCGACGACTCCGCGACTCTCCAATATGTCCATGAGCCGCCCCGCCTTTGCGAAACCGACACGCAGTTTGCGCTGAAGCATTGAGGTCGATCCGAACTGTGTCGTGACGACGAGCTCGACCGCTTGGCACACCAAATCGAGGTCGTCGCCGATGTTGTCGTCAATCTGCCGCTTGCTGATCTGAGTGGCGGTGACGTCGTCGCGGTACGTCGGCTGCAGCTGGTCCTTGCAGTGCTTGACCACCTGCCGGATCTCCGACTCGGTGACCCAGGAGCCCTGCACCCGCGCAGGCTTGCTGGCTCCCATGGGCAAGAAGAGCGCATCACCTTTGCCGACCAGCTTCTCAGCTCCCGGCTGGTCCAGAATGACCCGGCTGTCGGCCAGCGACGACGTGGCGAACGCGAGCCGACTCGGGACGTTGGCCTTGATCAGGCCGGTCACGACGTCGACCGACGGTCGCTGCGTGGCCAGCACCAGATGAATGCCCGCGGCGCGGGCGAGCTGGGTGACGCGCACGACTGAGTCCTCGACGTCGCGGGGCGACACCATCATGAGGTCGGCGAGCTCGTCAACCACCACCAAAAGGTAGGGGTACGGCGTAAGCACCCGCTCGCTCCCCGGTGGCGCGGTGGTCGCTCCGGACCGGACCCCGGCGTTGAAATCGTCGATGTGGCGGAAACCAAAGTTCGCGAGGTCGTCGTACCGCTGGTCCATCTCCCGCACCACCCACTGCAGAGCATCAGCTGCCTTCTTCGGGTTGGTGATGATCCGGGTGATGAGGTGCGGAATGCCCTCGTAGCCGGTCAGCTCCACGCGCTTGGGGTCAATGAGAATCATGCGGACTTCGTCCGGAGTAGCCCGCATGAGCAGCGAGCAGATCATCGAGTTGATGAAGCTCGACTTGCCCGAGCCGGTCGCTCCGGCCACCAACAAGTGCGGCATCCGGGCGAGGTTGGCAATGGTGAACCCACCTTCGACGTCCTTGCCGAGGCTCACCACCATGGGATGCGGATTGGCCCGCGCGGTTGGCGATCGGAGTACGTCGCCAAGCGACACGATCTCGGCGTCCAGGTTGGGGATCTCCACGCCGATGGCCGACTTGCCGGGGATCGGCGAGAGGATTCGCACGTCTGCGCTGGCCACGGCGTACGCGATGTTCTTGCTCAGCGCCGTGACTTTCTCGACCTTGACAGCGGGACCGAGCTCGACTTCGTACCGAGTGACCGTGGGGCCGCGCATGTAGCCAGTGATCTGGGCGTCGATGCCGAACTGGTCAAGCACCTCGGTGAGCCGGCTCACGATGGCGTCGGAGGCCTGCGAGCGTGCCTTGTGAACGCTGCCGGGCTTGAGGACGTCGTTGGCTGGGAGCCGGTAGCTGATGTTGCCGGACAGGCTGAGCTGTTCGACCCGTACCGGCAGTGGTGTGTGCGGAGGAGCCTCCTGAGATGCCGTGCCCGCGGGTGACGATCCACCGCTTGCGATAGGGGCGCCGTCGCGGGAAGCCTCGTCCGCAGCGTCTGTCCCGTCGGACATCACGCCGACTCGTCGGCGTGGACGTGACCGCTGCAGTGGAACCGGATTCGCTAGGTCGACTGCGGTGGCACCCGGTGGCACGGGCCGAGCTGGGCGGGTGGGGAAGTGGCCCAGGACGGAGTCGCGAAGAGTGGTCACCCGCGCGGGGATCTGATAGACCGGCGTGGCTGTGACGACCAAGATGCCGAAAAAGGCCAGCAGCGCCAGCAGCGGAACAGCGATCAGGGTGCTGTGGAACAGGTCGGCCACCAGGGCAGACCCGATGTAGCCGATGGCACCGCCCGCCGCACGCATGGCTGCGGTGCCGTCATTTGGACGAGGCAACCCGTGCTGAATGTGAATCAGCCCGAGCGCTCCGAGCAGGATGGCGAACCAGCCGATGACCGGCCGCCCAGCTGGGCCGTTGAGCTCCGGATGGCGCAGCGCCCGCCACGCCCAGAGAAGCAGCAGCAGTGGAATCGCCCACGCGCCGATCCCGACTGAGCCTTCGACGACCGTGCGAATGACATCTCCGACCGGGCCAGAAAGGCGCCACCACTCGGCCGCCGCGACAATGATCGCCAGCCCGACCAGGCTCAGTCCCAGACCGTCACGACGGTGCTCGGGATCGAGGTCGCGGGCCGTCGTACCGACGCGCCGTACCACCGATCCCACGACGGTCGCCAGAGCCAGCCAGAGGGTCGAGAACGCCCGGGCGACACCGGAGACGAGCCTGCCGACGGGGGTTTTCCGCCTGCGCGATGAGCTCGCGCGGCGTGAAGAGCCGCTTCGGCGGCTGGTCGACACGGTGCGTCGGCGAGAGCCCGAGGACCGTCTCGAACTCCCGCTACTTCGCGACCGCGTCGGGGAAGACACACGGGTCGCCATGGTCCTGAGGCTACCGCGATCATCACATACGTCCCACAGGTAACACGCCGCCTCGCGGGCCGCGCCTGCTCGCGCCCCTCTCCGTTGAGCCGTCAATCGTGGTGCGTTGAGCCGTCATCCGTGGTGCGTTGAGCCGTCGATTGTGGTGCGTTGGGTGTTCGGCCTGTGGCGGCGTAGCCCGCGCTCAGCAGCGCACCAGCCGTGAGCAGGCCCAGCAGAACCTGCGCGCCGACAGTTGCTGAATGTCGACCGCTTGGTACGACGCCGCCGAGCGCCCAGGCCAGCGGAAGCGCCAGCAGGCCACCGAGCATCGTCGCGCCGACAGCGGCACCGCCGACCAACCGAACGGCCAGAGACGACGGCAGGGCACCACGGACGCCTCCGACGACCGCAGCGGCTCCACCGCAGGTGATGACGGCCGTTGGGGCCGCGAGAAGCTGCACCGCTCCGCTGACTGCGAGCCATGCTGCCGCAGCTCCTGCGGCGACCAACAGCTGTCCTCCAACAAGCGCTGTGTGAGCCTGCGCGAGCCCCCAGACGGTGCCCGCCATGGCACCTGCCAGAGCCACGAGCAACACCATCCGCCGACCCGATTCCGAGTGCTCCGCAAGAAGCAGCAGGGAAACGACACTCGGCCAGCACAGCAAAATCGCGAAGGCAGCCGCGCAACCGCGCTGAGGCAAGCCCGACGGCATTCTCGACATCGCCAGGCAGGCGAGTCCCAGACCCAGCACAGTCGCGCCTGAGATGGCGACGACAAGCGGCCGCAGCCACTCAACGCTCATCCCGCCCCCGAAGCCCACGAGCATGGCGGCAAGAGTCGGCATCACCGCTGCTGTGACCAACGCAGTCCAAGTCGTCTCGGCCGGCCTGACGACGCTCGTGTCTGCTGAGTCGGCTTCGATTAGCAGGGTCAGGATGCACCAGCCCATCAGGAGCAGTGAGGCGAACCCGAGCCCCCACAGCGGCGGGTGGAGGGTCAGACGGAGGTCTTGTGGCGACGAAGAGCGCAACGCCAGCCAGTCCAGCACGGCCGGCGCGCCGATGAGAGGTGCCGCCCACGCCGCGGCGGTCCACGTGCGGTGTGGAACCGAGGGCTCAGTCGTGAGGCTCACCGCTCCGCCTAACAGGCCACCGGCAGCCACTCCAAGCATCAGCAAAGCGAGCGCCAGCTGTACGTCGGTGGTGACAGCACGACCCAGCGCTAGTCCGAACACTGAGGCGGTAGTTCCGACCGCCAAAGGTGCGGCGGCTCGTAGCCGCGGAGCGGCCACCAGCACCAGAAGCGCCACAATGATGCCGGCGCACGCGCCTGCGGCGACCCAGCCGGCGAACCTCGGGTTGACTCGCGTCAACTCATGGAGCTGCGTCGGCAGCTCGACCAGGTTGACCAGGCACAGCTGCCCTAGGCACGCCGCAACGAACGCGATCAGCGGTACGACGCCGCGCCGTACCGACTCGACCATCGAGACTGACTCAGACGCGTGTCGCGTCGACACCGCAGCGGCCGCCAATCCGGGACTCAAGCCTCCAGTACGACAGGAATGATCATGGGGCGCCGGCGGTGGGTGGAGTTCACCCACCGCCCCGTGGTTCGCCGGATCACCTGCTGCAGCTGATAGTGGTCGTCGTTTCCGTCCGCGACCGACTTGCGGATGGCCTCCTCGATTTCGGGTCGCACCGGCTCGAACGCGGACTCGTCCTCGACGAAGCCGCGAGCGTGGATCTCCGGCCCCGCGACGATCTTGCCCGATGCGGAGTCGAGCACGACGAGCACCGAGATGAACCCCTCCTCACCAAGGATGCGCCGGTCCTTCAGTGCGCTCTCGGTGATGTCTCCCACGGACGATCCGTCGACGAACACGTATCCGCAGTCGACCTTGCCCGCCACGCTAGCGACTCCGTCGACCAGGTCGACGACCATTCCATCCTCCGCGAGTACGACGTGGTCGCGCGGCACTCCGGTGGCCACGGCAAGGTCGCCGTTGGCGACGAGATGCCGGGTCTCGCCGTGCACCGGCATCACGTTGCGGGGGCGCACGACGTTGTAGCAAAAGAGAAGTTCACCGGCGCTCGCGTGACCGGAGACATGCACAAGCGCATTGCTCTTGTGCACGACCTTGGCGCCGAGGCGGGTCAGCCCGTTGATGACCTTGTACACCGGGTTCTCGTTGCCCGGGATGAGACTCGAGGCCAGCACGACGGTGTCACCGGGCTCGATGGAGATTCGGTCGTGATTGCGGTGCGCGATGCGAGCGAGCGCCGACAGCGGCTCGCCTTGTGACCCAGTCGAGATGATGACCACTTCTTCAGGTCGGTACTTGCCGAGCTCGCGCATGTCCACGAGCGTGTCCGGAGGCACGCGCAGATATCCGAGGTCGCGCGCCACGGCCATGTTCCGCACCATCGACCGTCCGATGTAGGCGACCTTGCGCCCGTCCGTCACGGCGGCGTCCATGACCTGCTGGACGCGGTGCACATGCGAGGCGAAGCAGGCGACGATGATGCGACGGCCGCTCGTAGCGAACACACGGTCGAGCACCGGTCCGATCTCGCGTTCCGACGTGGTGAAACTCGGTACCTCCGCGTTGGTGGAGTCGACAAGGAACAGGTCGACGCCCTCCTCTCCCAGCCGGGCGAAGGCCCTCACATCCGTGACGCGGCCATCCAGCGGCAGCTGGTCCATTTTGAAGTCACCGGTATGCAGCAGCAGCCCGGCCGAGGTCCGTACGGCGACCGCGAGCGCGTCGGGAATCGAGTGGTTGACGGCAACGAACTCCAGGTCGAACGGTCCGAATGTCATCCGGTCGCCCTCTGCCACGCAGTGCTTCGGTGCGCGCGTCTGCCGGTGCTCGCGGAGCTTGGCCTCCAGCAGCGCCAGTGTGAGCCGTGAACCGACGAGCGGGATGTCCGGCCGCTCACGCAAGAGATACGGCACCGCACCGATGTGGTCCTCATGGCCGTGCGTGAGCACGACGGCCTCCACGTCGGCGAGCCGCTCGCGGATCGGCTGGAAGTCCGGAAGAACGAGATCGACACCCGGCTGGCTCTCGTCGGGAAACAGCACCCCGCAGTCGATCACCAGAAGGCGTCCGCGGTGCTCGAGCACCGTCATGTTGCGGCCGATTTCCCCCAGCCCGCCGAGCGGGACGATTCGCAGGCCGATGTCAGGAAGTGATGGAGGCGCCCCTAGCTCCGGATGCGGATGGCTCATGCCGGCACGGTCACGGCCGACGTCTCCTCGAGCAGATCGGCACTGATGAGGTCGGTGCGCAGCAGCGCCACCTGCTCTTCGGTGGCCTGCACGAGGGGAGAGCGGACCGCACGAGAGGGCAGGTGCCCCTGCAGCTGCAGAGCTGCCTTGGCCATGATCGCGCCCTGCGTCCGAGTCATGATCGCGGCGACCGCGGGCAGCAGCGAACGGTCGATCTTGCGGGCGGTCTCAAGGTCGCCCCGATCGAACGCGGTCACGAGGTCGGCGTACCGCTGGCCGGCAACGTGCCCGACCACGGACACAACACCGACCGCTCCCAGCGCGAGCCAGGCGAGGTTCAGCGCGTCGTCGCCGCTGTAGAGGGCGAGATCGGTTGTGTGGAGGAGCCAACTTCCGGCGTAGAGGTCACCGCTGGCCTCCTTGACCGCCACGATGCGGGGGTGCTCGGCGCACCGAGCCAGCGTTTCGGCGGAGAGCTTGACTCCCGTGCGCCCCGGGATGTCATAGAGCATCGCCGGCAGATCAGTCGAATCCGCGACGGTGCAGAAGTGCGCGGCAATGCCTTCTTGCGGCGGCTTGCTGTAGTACGGCGTCACGACAAGTAGGCCGTCTGCGCCGGCGCGTTCGGCCCGGCGGGCCAGCTCGACAGAGTGAGCGGTGTCGAAGGTGCCGACCCCAGCCACCACGGCGGCCCGCGACCCGACGGTGTCGACCACTGTGAGGAGCAGCCTCTCCTGCTCGGCATCGCTCAGCGTGGGCGCCTCCCCCGTCGTACCGGCGATGACCAAGCCGTCGTGCCCGCAGTTGATGAGGTGGTCGGCAAGTGCGGCAGCTGAGTCGAGATCGAGTTCGCCGTCACCTTCGAAGGGGGTGACCATGGCCGTCAACACTCGGCCGAAGGGTGCTGTTGCGTAGTCGCGCGGCATGCCTTGAGGCTACCGTCTGGCTGCCTCAAGGCCTCTGAACTTCGGCTTTGGCCGCTGGCCGTGTCATAGCCGCAGCGGGGCGCTTAGTCGTGCTTTGGCGTTCCCGTCACCGAGCCTTCCTGCGGATCTGGGACCTCGTCGACGTCGGTTGGCGGAGGCTCGTCAGGCGTGAGCGGCGCGTCCTCATCGGTGATTTCCTCGGCCGGGTCGTCTCGACCGCTGCTGGCAAGCGTCGAGACCATGGTGTTGCCGACCGCAGCCAGCGGTACGGCGAAGAGCGCGCCGGGAATTCCGGCGATCGTGCTCCCGGCGACGATGACGAGAATCACTGCCAGCGGATGAACGCTAACCGCTCGGCCCAGCAGGAAGGGCTGGAGGATGTGGGCCTCCAGCTGATTCACGAGGAGGACCACCCCCAGCACGGCGAGAGCGATGACCGGGCCGTTCGCGACCAACGCGACCAGCACTGCAAGTGTGCCCGTGACCAGCGCACCCAGAATCGGGATGAACGCGCCGAGGAACACCAAGACCCCAAGCGGCAGCGCGAGCGGAACTCCGAGCAGCGCCGCTCCCAGCCCGATGCCGACGCCGTCGACGAAAGCAACGACGAGGGTAGCCCGGATGTAATACGTCAGCGTCACCCAGCCGGAGCGCCCCGCATCATCGAGCGGTCGCCGAGCCCTCCGGGGCAAGATTCGCACCAACCAGGCCCAAATGCGCTGTCCTTGCGACAAGAAGAAGAACGTCGAGAACATCACGATGAAGAAGCCCTCACCGATGCGCGTCGCCCGTGAGGCGAATCCCGCAGCCGTGGAGACCACCCGGCTCTGGTTGTTGGAGGCGGCGCTCTCGGCTTGGTTGACGTAGTGAGCGATGGTGGCAGAGTCGAAGTGGAGCGGGCCCGTGCGCAGCCAATGGCGCGCTTCTTGAAGACCTGACACTGCTTGCGCCTTCAGCTGCGGAAAGCCTGAGATCGCCTGCTGACCAACGAGCGAGAACAGCCCGATCACCAAAAGCAGCGATCCCAACAGGGCGAACAGTGCCGCGAGCCCCCGCGGGAGCACTTCGTTCAGCCGGCCGACGAGCGGATAGAGCAGCGCGCTCAGCAGCATGGCGATGAGCAGTGGGACGAAAATCTCGGAAAACTCGCGTATGACCAGCGTGACGGCGTACAGCGCGACACCGATGATTCCGAGCCGCCAGGCCCACTCCGAGGCCACACGTACACCACGAGGCACCAGATCGCCGGCCGACGCGGGGTCGGACGTGTCGGGGATTGCGATGAATTGCTGCCGGTAGCTGTCGTCACCCCTGCCGCGGCGCTGGCCACTGAACGAAGGCCGCCGGCGCCAGAACGGAACGCGTGCCGGCGCGGTGTCCTCGAGTGCCGACCGCGCCAGCTCGTTCTCGTCAGCTCGCGTCGCCATGCACGTCTCTGTACCCGCTGCGGTCAGTTCTTCTCCGATAGTGGGCGACTGCCCACCCGTCGTGCGTCTCCCGCTCACTTTCGACCCACTGCGCCCAGTCGACCTCCGGGAAGTACGTGTCTCCCGCCGGCTCGGCGTCGACCCAGGTGATGAGCAGTTCGTCGGCGCTGCCGAGCGAGTCGGCGTAAACCCGCGCACCGCCGACGACAAAGACCCCGTCGTCCACACTCCGCGCTCGTCGCAGCGCTTCGTGCACTGTCGATGCGGTCAGTACGGCGTCTGTCGGCCCGCCAGTCGCCCTCCACTCCGGATTGCCCGTGACCACGACGGTGGTGCGGCCCGGCAACGGCCGGCCGATCGACTCATACGTACGACGCCCCATGACCAGCACGTGCCCCATCGTCACAGTTTTGAAGTGCGCCTGCTCACCGGGAACCCGCCACGGAATGGCGCCGTGCCGTCCGATCACCCCGTTGCGGGCTACGGCGGCAAGCAGGGTGATGGTCATCCGTGTCGTGATGTGCGAAGCGGCACGAGAGCGGGAGGGCGGCGGCGGCGCGAGTCCGGCCCTCCGCCGTCATACAGCGATCGGCGCCTTGATGCCAGGGTGGGGGTGGTATCCGGCGATCTTTACGTGCTCGATGTCGAAGTCCACCAGGTCGGTCACGGCAGGGTCGAGCCACAGCTCCGGCTGTGGGCGTGGCTCGCGAGTCCCCTGGAGCCGAGCCTGGTCGAGATGGTTGAGATAGAGGTGGGCATCGCCGACGGTGTGCACGAACTCTCCCGGCGCCAGGCCCGTGACGTGCGCGACCATCGAAGTAAGCAGGGCGTAGGACGCGATGTTGAAGGGCACGCCGAGGAAGACATCAGCCGAACGCTGGTACAGCTGGCACGACAGCCGCCCGTCGGCGACGTAGAACTGGAACAGTGTGTGGCAGGGCGCGAGAGCCATCCTCGGCAGGTCAGCGACGTTCCAGGCGCTGACCACGAGACGTCGGGAGTCAGGCTTGACACGGATCTCGTCGAGCACCTGCTGAATCTGGTCGATGTGGCGCCCGTCCGGGGTGGGCCATGAGCGCCACTGGTAGCCGTAGATCGGGCCCAGATCTCCGTTGGCGTCAGCCCACTCATCCCAGATGGTGATGCCGCGCTCCTGCAACCACGCCACGTTGGTGTCGCCTCGCAGGAACCACAACAGCTCACCGACCACCGAGCGGAAGTGGATCTTCTTCGTGGTAACCAGCGGGAAACCTCGGTTCAGGTCGAAGCGCATCTGGTGGCCGAAGACGCTCAACGTGCCGGTGCCGGTGCGGTCGCTCTTACGCGTCCCCTCTTCGAGCACCCGCTGCATCAGGTCGAGGTACTCCCGCACGGCCTGACCCTACACCGGCGCACCGACTCGTTCCCCCGTCTACGCCGCACCCATGGGGTTTGCAATGCTGACGTGGCGGGCTCCCCGTCCGCATGGGAAATTTGCGGTGCGGAGGGTACATCTCCGGTGCTTTGCGGAGGGGGTACGACGAGTTGCGGGCGCCGTGCGGAGGAGGGTACGACGAGTTGCGGGCGGCAGGCTAGGGCCGCAGCAGCCGCTAAAAGCTACACTCCTGAGCTCTCAGCCAGCTGAACGCGTCAGGAATGATCGCCTTCATGGTTGGCCAGAGGTCCAGGCCCCTTGCCTGCTCCTGCCCGAACCAGCCGACCTCGTGCACCTCCTCGGTTTGCAGGACCACGGTGCCGGAGGCGCCGCGGGTGCCGTAGAGGATCACGACGTACGCCGTCAGGTCGCCGTTGGAGTACGTCACCACGAACTCTTCGCCGCCGTACGCACCGATCAGCTCACAGTGGCCGGCTCGAAGCCCTGTTTCCTCCTCGAGCTCACGCTGCGCCGCTACCTGAGGGGACTCCCCTGGCTCGACGGCCCCGCCAGGGGTACCCCAGCGGCCATCGTGCACATGTCGTGCCAGCAAGATCCTGCGCTCGGCGTCGAAGACAGCCAGAGCTGCCGACGGGGTGAGCACAAGGTCGTGGCCAATTCGGGCCCTGATCCCAGCCAGGTACGGCGAAATTCCCACGCTCGCCAAGCTATCCGCTAGAAGCGGTGGGTACGGCCAGGCGCCTCAGTCAGGCGTCGAAGTTGAGCTTGACCACGTCGGTTCTGGGGTGGCTCTGGCACGTGAGGACGTACCCGCGAGCGATCTCCTCAGGCTCTAGCGCGTAGTTGGTGTCCATCTCCACCTCGCCTTCGACGATCCTTGCCCGGCAGGTGCCGCAGACACCGCCCCGGCAGGCGAACGGCGCATCTGAACGCACGCGGAGTACGGCTTCCAGCACCGGTATGTCGTCGCCCTTGAGCCGGAAGGTGGACCTGCGGCCGTCAAGATTGATCGTCACCTCGGCGCCCTCGCCAGCGTCGGCGGCGCTGGAACGCCATACCGGCGGAGTCGTCTCGACGTGGAACAACTCGGTGTGCACTTGCGCCTGTTCGACGCCTTGGGCAAGGAGCGCGTCGCGAAGGTCGGCGACCATGTCATATGGCCCGCAGAGGAACCAGTCGTCGACTGTCTCGGTGAGGACGAGTGTCTCGGCGATCTTGGTCAGCCGTGCCCCGTCAAGCCGGCCAGAGAGCAGCTCCGCCTGTTGAGCCTCGCGGGTGAGCACGTGGATGAGGTGAAAGCGCTCGGCATAGCAGTCCTTGAGGTCCTCGAGCTCCTCCAAGAACATGATCGACCGGCTCGTGCGGTTGACGTAGATGAGCGTGACGCGGCTGTGGGGCTCCTGTTCGAGCGTGGTGGCAATGATGGAGAAGATCGGAGTGATCCCGCTCCCTGCGGCGATTGCGCAGTAGTGCCTGCGGTGGTCCGGATCCAAAGGCGTGTAGAAGCGCCCGGTGGGCGTCATCACATCCAGGATGTCGCCGATCTTGAGAGCACCCACCGCGAAACCGGAGAAGTGACCGCCGGGGAGCACCTTCACACCGATGCGGAGCTGCCCGGACTTGGCCGGGGCGCAGATCGAATAGCTGCGGCGTACGTCGTCACCGGCCAGCGACGTGCGGATCGTGAGGTGCTGACCTGCGATGAAGTTGTAGTCGTCTGCGAGTTCCGGCGGCACCTCGAACGAGATCGCAACCGCGTCGTCCGTCAGTGGAGTGATCGCGCTCACCCGAAGCGGGTGAAAGAGCGCTCGGCGGCTGGTTGCCACGACTAGATCGCTTTGAAGTGGTCGAACGGCTCCAGACACTCGTTGCACGTCCACAGCGACTTGCACGCGGTGGAACCGAAGCGGCTGAGCTCTTTGGTGTCGGCGGAGCCGCACTGTGGGCAGCGCACCGACAGCCCCACGTGCACAGGCCCGCTGACGTGTCGACCGGGCGGCGCAACGCCGTACTCCAACAGCTTTGCCTTGCCTGCCTCGGTCATCCAGTCCGTGGTCCATGCGGGCGCGAGTGCCTGACGCACGGTTACGTCGGCGTAGCCGCATCCGACCAGCGCCTGGGTCACATCTGCGGCGATCGCCTCCATCGCGGGGCAACCCGAGTACGTCGGCGTCAGGGTCACGGTCACGTGCCCGTCGGGCTCGAGGTCCACATCGCGGAGGATGCCGAGATCTCCCAGCGTGAGAACGGGAATCTCGGGGTCGGGGATCGCAGCGACGACGTCGCGGATCTGCTCGACCGCCGCCGCCCCGCGGGTCGAAGTCCGAGCCCCGCCGGTCAACCTGGCTGCCCCGTCTGTCGAGCTCGCTGCCCCGTCCGTGGAGCTCACCGCCTCGCCATTCGAGCCTGTCGAAAGGTCGACATGACCTGCACGCGCGGTCGTCACCATTGCGCTCCGGGATGGCTACGGGCGACGTACTGCATCTCGGCGAGCAGGTAGCCCATGTGTTCTGTGTGGATTCCGCGACGGCCACCAGTGTGCTGCACGGACACCTGCGGCCGAGCCAGTGTTGCCTCAGACAGGATCGAGTCCACGTATGCCATCGACGGCTCGATGAGGTCATCAGGATCGACTGCGAGCCCCTCTCCGGCCAGCGCGCGGACGAGGTCGTCGCTCTCGAACAGCTCGCCGACGTGTGGCCAGATGGCTTCCAGGCCGGCCTGCATGCGCTGACGCGAGCCCGTTGTGCCGTCGCCGAGTCGCAGCGTCCACTGCGTTGCGTGGTCGCGGTGGTAGTCGACTTCCTTGACCGCCTTCGCCGCCACAGCGGCGAGTGTCTCGTCCGCGGAGTGCTCCAGCCGGGTGTACAACTCCACCTGGTACGCCGATGTGACGAGCAGCCGCGCGACCGTCCGCCCGAAGTCGCCGTTCGGCAGCTCGAAGATCTGCGCGTTGAGGAAGTCCCGCTCGTCGCGGAAGTACGCCAGCGCGTCCTCGCCGCGGCCAGCTCCCTCTCGCTGGCCGGCGTACGTGAGGAGCGCCCGGGCTTGACCGAGCAGGTCCAACGCCAGGTTGCCCAGCGCGACGTCCTCCTCGAGCTGCGGTGCCGCGGCGATCCACTGCCCCATGCGTTGCGCTGCGATCAGCGCGTCGTCGCCCAACCGCAACGCGTACGTGACCACTCGTGCGGAGTTGTCAGACGCCACGCGCTCTATAGGTCGCGAAGCGCTTGACAGATGTGCGGCGTCGGTGGCGAAGTTGAAGCTCACAGGTGCTCCACGCCATCGGGCACGACATAGAACGTCGGATGGCGGTAGACCTTGTCGCCAGCGGGATCGAAGAACGCGTCCTTTTCGTCGGGACTGCTGGCGGTGACGAGCTGAGCCGGGACGACCCAGATCGAGACGCCCTCCTGGCGGCGGGTGTAGAGGTCGCGGGCGTTGCGCAGCGCCATCTGAGCGTCGGGTGCGTGCAAGCTGCCGACGTGCATGTGGCTAAGGCCGCGCTTGGCCCGCACGAACACCTCCCACAGCGGCCAGTCCCGCCGTGCCGCGGCGTCCGGCGCATCCTGGGTCGGCACTCCAGACGTGGGTACGGCGCCGTGCCCGCCCGCCGCTGTCAGGTCCTGGGGCGCGTTCTGGGCATAGGCGTTCCGTGGAGTGCCTGCAGGAACGCCGACGCCGGAGGTCATGCGGCGGTCGCGGCGCGGGTACGCCGCTTGGCCGCGTAGGCCGCTGCCGCCTCACGCACCCAGGCACCTTCCTCGTGCGCGCGCCGACGGTGCTCCATGCGCTGGACGTTGCACGGGCCGTTGCCCTTGATCACCTCGAACAGCTCCGTGAAGTCGATTTCACCGAAGTCGTAGTGCCCGCGCGCCGCGTTCCACTGGATGTCGGGGTCGGGCAACGTCAGGTCCAGCGCCTCCGCTTGTGGAACCGTCATGTCGACGAAGCGCTGCCGCAGGTCGTCGTTGCTGAACCGCTTGATGCCCCAAGCCATCGACTGCGCCGTGTGAGGAGACTCAACGTCCGGCGGGCCGAACATCATCAGGCTCGGCCACCACCACCGGTTGACGGCGTCTTGCGCCATCTCGTGCTGAGCCGGTGTCCCGTGCGAGAGGGTGTTGAGAATTTCGAATCCCTGCCGCTGATGGAACGACTCCTCTTTGCAGACACGCACCATCGCCCGGGCGTAGGGACCGTAGGAGCAGCGGCAAAGCGGCACCTGGTTAACGATCGCCGCCCCGTCGACCAGCCAGCCGATGGCACCCATGTCAGCCCATGTCAGCGTTGGGTAGTTGAAGATCGAGGAGTACTTCTGCTTGCCCGCGTGCAGCAGGTCGAGAAGATCCGCACGGTCGGCGCCAAGAGTCTCCGCCGCGGCGTACAGGTACAGCCCGTGGCCGGCCTCGTCTTGCACCTTGGCCATGAGGATCGCCTTGCGTCGCAGGCTGGGAGCTCGGGTAATCCAGTTGCTCTCCGGCTGCATGCCGATGATCTCGGAGTGGGCGTGTTGGGCGATCTGGCGGATCAGGGTCTTCCGGTACGACTCCGGCATCGCGTCGCGGGGCTCGATCCGGTTGTTGGAGTCGATGAGCGCCTGGAACTCGGCGTCCGTGTCGCCCTCGGCGCCGCTGGGCACCGGCGTTGCTTCATGGAAACGTGCCCGCTCAGTTTCCTGGCCGCTCGGCTCCTCGAAGTCGTTGCCGTACATGCGCCCAGCGTACCGATCAGGTGACTCGAACCGCACCGCTTGGACCTCCCCGTAGGGTTCCTGCATGCCTCAAGAACACCCACTGGACGGAACAGTCGCGCTCGTCACAGGAGCATCGAGCGGCATCGGCGAAGCCACCGCACGCGAGTTGGCGCGACAGGGCGCCGCCGTCTCACTGGTCGCACGCCGAGACGACCGGCTGGAGACGCTCGCCAAGGAGATCGAGTCGGATGGCGGACGGGCGCTCGTACTGACCGCCGACGTCACCGGTCGGGAAGCCGCCGAGGGCGTCGTACGCCGGACTGTCGATGAGTTCGGCCGCCTCGACACCCTCGTCAACAACGCCGGCGTCATGCTGCTCGGTCCGACCGAAGACGCTCCGATTGAGGAGTGGGAACGCATGATCAGTGTCAACGTCATGGGGCTGATGTACTGCGCGAAGGCGGCCCTTCCACACCTTCTCCAGGCCGCGGACCAGGAGCCACGCCAGGTGGCCGACATGGTCAACATTTCGTCGGTGGCCGGTCGCAAGGCCACCGCCAACTCAGCGGTCTACAACGCGACGAAGCACGCAGTAGGCGCCTTCAGCGACGGCATGCGGCAAGAGGTGACGCGTCGGCATGTCCGGGTCTCATTGATCGAGCCGGGTGCCGTCATCACGGAACTGCCGAGCCACAACCGGGCTGAGGTTCTCGAGAGTATGGAGACACGCTTCGCCGACATGGAGCGACTGGAGGCTGTCGACATCGCGGACTCCATCGCCTATGTCGTCACTCGGCCGCGACGCGTCGCGATCAACGAGGTGCTGATCCGGCCGACTGAGCAGGAGGGTTAGCCGACAAGCCGCTGGGGCGATCCGCGCGTGACCGCCCTGCCGACGGTCAGTAGATCGGCATCTCCGACGAACCGGTGGCGTGAACAGTAGTCGTTGCCGCGACACCCGGGACTGGAACCGGCAGGCGGTAGGGCATCGCCAGAGCGACCGTGACCGTGTGTCCGCTCGTCATGACTTCAACTTGTAAGCCCGGGTAGCGGCTGTAGGCACCGATTTCCCGCAGATAGCTGGCCACCGCTGTTTGCGCCGCAGCCTGGCCGATGACGACGAACTTGTCGTTGCTGTCGTAGACGCCTGCGGCCGCAGCGCCGTTCGCCGCCGCCAACGCGGCACCATCCACGAGTGACATGGCTGCCTGGCGGCGAAGATAGCTCGCCGACATGTCGGTGACCGCCGTTATCACTAGCACCAAGCAGACGGCGAACATCACCAGCAGCACAGTGACTTGCCCGCGCTCGTCTCGCGACCGCCGGGATTGGTCCCACGCCGCGTTAGAGCTTGTCTCTGTTGGTGGTAGCGGCAGCATCGGGTTGGACAGCGTCACGGCGCCGCCTCCCGGTAGACGCCGTACGGCTCGACGTGTGACGCATGTACGGCCACGCTGGCGGCAGGACGGGTGCCCAGCGACGGCATCAACGGCAGCGCAACCTTCAGATCGAGGTCGACCTCCACGGTTGATCCCGGCTGAAGACACGACTGCGGGGTCGGGTGGCAGACGATCACGACATCGGAGGGGCTCAGGGACACGCCTTGGTCGCGCATCGCAATCTGGGCCGCCTGGACAGCGCGAGCGTGCGCAGTCGCGCTGTCTGGCGAGAGCACGAACGCCCGTCCGGCCGCTCCCGCGGCCTCCGTCGCGCCGTACGCAGACCGCTGGAGGGTGACGATCGTGATGACGACGTACACCAGCGGGATGAGCAGCAGCAGACCCAGCCAGGTCAGCTCCACCAGCGCCGAGCCGAGGTCGTCGCGACGATGGGTCCGCCGCCGGGTCTCGCGCACCAGTCGGCGCCGGATCACGGCAAGACCTCCTTGATCGCGTGTCCATCGGCTTGGACAGTGATCGTCGGCCCCCAGAAGGCAAGCACCGGCACCTCAGCACGTATTGTCACCTGCACAGCCGGCTGCCCGGCGACGGAAACCTCTCCCCCGCTCACGCTGTCCGCGAAGCCGGCACCGAAGACGTCGTCGATCACGGCCGATGTTCGCTGCTCACCGTCAGCGACAGACCGGTTGTAAGCGGCGCCGTACCGGGCGCCTTCGGACGCAGCGGACGTCAGCGTCGTCTTGACGTGCCAGATCAACGCGAGCTGAAGCACGCCGAAGAACAACGGCACCAGCACAACCGAGACGAGAGCGAAGTCGGCGATCGCTGACCCCTGCTGCGACCGGGGCGGCTTGCCGGCCCCAGCACGGGGCGGCCGCCGACGACGAAACCTCGAAGTCACCTACATGTACTGGTTGAGGGTCTGGTTGAGGAATGCGGTGACGCGGTCTTGGAAGATCACCAGGATCGCCGAGGCGATCACGATGGTCATCACGGTGATCATGACCCAGCCGGGTACGTCGCCGCGCTCGTTCCGCGTCTGCCACTGGTTACGCCAGACGGTTCTCATCTCTACCTCCATTACGCCGGCTACGGAGCCAACAGGTTCAGTCCGACAACTCCGGGGAAGAACGCGAAGAACAACGTGACGGGCAGAATGAGAAACACGACTGGCACCATCATGGCGATTTCTTTGCGGGCTCCGGTCTCGATGAGCGACCGCTTCGCTGCTTCGCGCACGTCTGAGGTTTGTGCCGTCAGGACTTCGACGAGCGGAGTGCCTCGTTCGATTGCGACGGCGAAGCCCTCGGCGAATCGTGAGACGACCGCAAGTCCGGTACGGCCAGCGAGTGCGTCCAAGGCCGCTGCTACCGGCGTACCGGTGCGTGATGCGGCAAGCACCTGCCCCAATTCTTCAGGCAGAGCGCCTCGACAGGTCGTCACCACGCGGCCAAGAGCCGCCATCGGTCCTTCGCCGGCAGCCACAGCGAGCGCTAGAAGGTCGGCCACGACGGGAAACTCCGCCAGCATCTGCTGCTCTCGTGCGGTGACCTGATGGCTCAGTATCGAGTCCCGCGCCAGGATTGCGGCGATTCCACAACCGCAGGACAACAGGAGCCAGGGGATCACCCGCCCAGGCTGCCGTGCCGGACCCAGGGCACCGACTGCGAGCGCTCCCGCCATTGCGAGGAGCCCCCAGATCACCTGCGACAACCGGAACTGCTCCACGCTCATGCTCGACCCGGAGCGCTGCAGACGACGCTTCAGCGATTCACGGCCACCAATCAGCCGTTCCAGCCTCACCGCGCAGGCTCGGAGCCCTGGCTCGATCAGCGCGGCAAGGGCGGACGAGGCGCTGTTTGAGGGTGGCGACGGTTCCCATGCGACAGCGGTTGTGGGGACGTCACGGATGTACGGCGCCACCCGGCTCTCCAGCGTCGGCCGCCGAGTAGCGAGAATGCGGCCGCCCACGATGAGAACGCCGATCCCCGTCACTGCTCCCAGAACTGCCCCAAGCAGCGCGTCGGTCATTGCAGCACCCGCCGCTCCTCGGGAAGGCGTCCGACGCGAATCATGATCCGATAAGCAACAAGACAGGCAGCCGCCCCGATGCAAAGAACGAGGACGCCGGCGGCGGACCGATACCGGCCGATGACCTCCGGTTGCATGGACAGCGCGAGAAGCACCGCCCACGGCGATGCGGCCGCGAGACGTGCGCCGTTGACCACCCAAGCCTGCCGCGACTCGAGCTCTGAGCGGGTGCGTGCGTCGTCCCGGAGGAACCGGGAGAGCGACCGCAGCATTCTGCCGAGATCGCCGCCGCCAACCTCCCGGGCGATGCGCAAAGCTTCGATGACGCGGTCACCCACGGGGTCGGCCAGTCGGTCCTTCAGCCGGTCCAGGCAGTCGCCGAAACGTCCGGACACCATGTAGTCGCGTCCGAAGGCCGTGAAGTCGCTCCGCAGCGGCTCAGGGCCTCGCTCGCCCAGCTGAGCCAACGCCTCAGGCAGCGACAATCCGGCGCGTACAGCCGACGCCAGGTTGTCCACCGCCTCCGGCCACACCTCGGCAAGCTCGCGGCGCCGGCGCCGGGCTCTGCCCCGTACGACGGCGACTGGCGCGTAGGCCGCCATCATGGCGAAGGCAGCAGCCACCGGTGGGGTTCTCGACACAACCAGCACCGTGGTCCCCGCGAAAACACCGGAAGTGACGCACAACGAGAGAAGTCCCACCGGCGAGACGCTCGTGATGCCGGCGCCGCGAAGGAGCCCGGACAACCGGTTTACTTCCGGGGAGGGGCGGCGCCGTACTGCCGGCTGCCCGGTGCACGCCTGCCATATGAGCAGCAGCCCGACACCGGTTAGCAGTCCTAGAGCCGCCCCCATGTCAGGCGCTCTGCGGAACGCGCTGCCGACTGCTCCACCCACCCAGCAGTTTGTGAATGTCGATGCCGGCTAACTCGAAGCGGTCAAGCCGCGCCGGCATGCCGCGGTCTCTCACCAGGCAGCCGTTCGAGGATGAGAAGACCGGCTCAATCTCGATGATGTCGGCTTCGACGCGTCCGGGGACCGCTACGATCTCACGCACTCGCCGCTTGCCGTCGCTTTCGACACCGAGATGTACGACGATGTCGACACTCGCTGCCACGGTTGGGACGACGAAGCGTGCTGAGATGTTTTCACCAGCGAGCAACGGCAATGTGCACAGCTTGACCAGCGCTTCTCGCGCCGAGTTGGCGTGCACCGTGGCCATGCCGGGGAGGCCGCTGTTTAGTGCCAGCAGCAGGTCGAGACATTCCTCAGCCCGCACCTCGCCCACCACGATGCGCGAGGGGCGCATCCGGAGCACCTCCTTCACGAGGTGCCGCAGCTTGATCTCACCGGTACCTTCCAGGCCAGACTGGCGCGTCTGCATCGCCACCCAATCCGGATGATGGACGCGCAGCTCGTAGACCTCTTCCGCGGACACGATGCGCTCGCGTCCCGGTACGGCCGACCCAAGCGTGTTGAGCATCGTCGTCTTCCCCGCTTGTGTGCCACCGGCAACAATGATGTTCAGTCCCGCGACGACACACGCTTCCAGGAAGGCGGCGGCTTGGTGGGTAAGCGTCCCGAGCTCCACCAGTTCGCTCAGCCGGCTGGCCTTGACGATGAACTTGCGGATGTTTACGGCACTGAATCCCCGCGAGATTCCGTCGAGCACGACATGCAGCCGGTGACCGGACGGCAGCATCGCATCGACGAACGGAGTCGACAGGTCAAGCCGTCGGCCCGACGTCTTCAGCATGCGCTCGACCAGATCGCGCACCTCCGCGGTGGTCAGGATCGTGGTGGTCAGCTCGTGGCGGCCGTCGCGGGCGACGAACACCCGCTGCGGCTCGTTGATCCACACCTCTTCCACGCCTGGATCGTCGAGATAGCGCTGAAGCGGCCCAAAGCCAGCGATCCGGGCCACGAGCTCGTCGACAACCTCGTCCGGGTTGTCCACAGGCCGGACCACACCACTGAGGCTGCGGTGGTCGTGCGCCTGTACAGCGGATGTCGCGAATCGGCGTACCGCGTCGACATCCACCAGTGGGTCGACCCCGCACCGACGGACTTCTTCCCGGACGTCGAAGTCAAGCCGATCGATCGCGGACCCGAGGCGCGCGACGCTCGTTCGGCTCATGCGGTCTCTCCCCGTGACGGCAGGCTGACTCGGAGCATGCCGCACTCAGAGGGCGCTGCGCTAGCCCCAATTTCTGCCTGTGGACGGCTCAGGACGATCCACAAGCCGAGCATGGCGTGACCGCGATTCTCATCGGCTGGTTCGCCCTGTTTCTCCTTGGTCCCTGCTCGGTGGTGATATGGGCACTTGGGAGCTATCGACGACGCTGGTGGTGGCCGCACTTGTGTGAGTTTGGGCGGCGGCGCGACCCGCTGCCTCAGACGCGACTGCCTGACATCCGCTTTTGCCGATCCGCCGACGCAAATTGTCGATCGTTCGGTCTTCGTCCCAACTACAAGTGACGGCTCAACGTAGCGTCCGGCCGGCTCGGCCGCGGGGACCGGATTCACCCCACCAGCCTCGTTGAACACCGTCTTGCCCCACGTGGCCGACGCGCCAGCGGCTACCGCCGCCTGCTCAACCCTCAACCCGGCCCGAATTCCCTGCCAGAACCTACGACGAAGCTCAAACGGAGACGGCGGCTTCTTCAACCCAACTCCTCGAACGAGGTGTTGCGTCACCACCCAGAACCCGAGGCGCCACGAGCGACGGCTCAATGCGCCACGAGTGACGGCTCAACGGAATTAGGAGTTGCCGCGGGCCTTGCGGGTCTCGCGGTCGTTGGCCTTCTGCAGCGCGTCGACCAGTTCGTCCTTGGACATTTTCGACCTGCCTGGCACGTCGAGGCGCCGAGCGAGCCCCATCAGGTGCTTCTTCGAGGCGTTGGCGTCGACGCCTCCGGCGGTCTCGCGGTTGGTGCCGACACCGCCCTCGGCTTGCGGGTCCGACGGTCCCGGCTCCTCCTTCGGCTCCCAGTGGTCGCCCACCTTCTCATGGGTGTGCTTCAGCGCTGAGAACGCAACCCGGTTGGTGTGCTCCCCGTCGCCGTACCGCTCCTCCGCTGCGTCGTGCGCCTTCGCGAACGTGCGCTGCGCCTTGTCTGGCGACCGCTGCAGCGTGCTCGGCAGCTCGTCGAGCTTCGGCTCGCCCTTCTTGTTCGTCTTCGGCACGTGTCCCTCCTCGTCGCTCCAACGCACGCTACCGCCGTGGCGCCAAGGTCCGGTCTCTAGTGCCATATCCGACACTGGCACTCGGACTTTGCGAGTACAGCGAGGCCAGGGGTGACTGTCCTTGTGCATGTCCTGCGTTCCGGTTTGGCGGCCGTGCCGGAGGGCATAGACGCGTTCAGGCGTGAACAGGCGGAAAGCTGAAGGGAGCCCCTCGTATGAAGGCAGTGACCTGGCACGGCAAGCGCGACGTACGCGTGGACAACGTCCCCGACCCCAAGATCGAGGAACCCACGGACGCGATCGTGAAGATCACGACGACCAACATCTGCGGCTCCGACCTGCACCTGTACGAGGTGCTCGGGGCGTTCATGGACGAGGGCGACGTCCTCGGCCACGAGCCGATGGGCATCGTCGAGGAAGTTGGCAGCGAGGTGACGGCGATCCAGCCCGGTGACCGCGTCGTCATTCCGTTCCAAATGAGCTGCGGCTCATGCTACATGTGCAACCAGCAGCTCTATTCGCAGTGCGAGACCACCCAGGTCCGTGATCAGGGCAGCGGAGCGGCACTCTTCGGCTACTCAAAGCTGTACGGCCAAGTGCCCGGTGGCCAGGCGGAGTACCTCCGGGTGCCGCAGGCCAACTTCACCCACATCAAGGTGCCGCACGGCCCCGCCGACGACCGCTACGTGTATCTGTCCGATGTGTTGCCCACCGCTTGGCAGGCAGTCGCGTACGCCGATGTGCCCGCGGGGGGGACGTTGACCGTGCTCGGCCTCGGGCCGATCGGCGACATGGCGTGCCGGATCGCGATGCACAACGGGGCTGGGCGCGTCATCGGCGTCGACCTGGTGCCGGACCGGATCAAGCGGGCAGCCGAGCGGGGGGTGGAGATCATCGACTACAACGACCACAAGAAGGACCTCGGCGACGCAATCCGCGAGATGACCGACGGCCGAGGCACCGACGCGGTCATCGACGCCGTGGGCATGGAGGCGCACGGATCGCCCGTCGCCAAGGCAGCGCATCAGGCGGCCTCGCTGCTCCCGGACGCGCTGGCCCGGCCGATGCTCAAGACAGTCGGGACGGACCGCCTCAACGCCTTCTACTCCGCCATCGACATCGTGCGCCGCGGCGGCACCATCTCGCTCAGCGGCGTGTACGGCGGCCAGGCCGACCCACTTCCGATGCTCACGTTGTTCGACAAGCAGGTGCAGCTACGAATGGGTCAGGCGAACGTCAAGAAGTACGTCGACGACATCCTGCCGTTTCTCACCGACGACGACCCGCTCGGCGTCGACGGCTTCGCGACTCATCGGCTGCCGCTGTCGGAAGCGCCGGCCGCTTACGAGAACTTCCAGAAGAAGAAGGACGGTGCCATCAAGATCCAACTCAAGCCGTAGGGTCGGTCGGTTTCGCGGGAGCGATTCGGGTTGCGCGTCGGTTATCCACGGCTGAGGTTGCCGGCCGACGCGCAATTCGCTGCTTGCGCATCGCTGTGAGATACGACACCGTGTGACGGTACGCCAGCATGGTCAATGTGCCCTGTTGGTCCGCTTCTCACCGAGTGGGAGAACCGAATGTCACAAGGCGGCGTCCAAACCGGGGTAATCACCACTGATATTCCGTTCCGTATGGACCGACTCCCTTGGGTGAAATGGCATTGGCTCATCGTCGTGGGCCTCGGCACGGTTTGGATCCTCGACGGGCTCGAGGTGACGATCGTCGGCTCGCTGTCATCTGCCCTTGAGTCCCCGAGCACCGGGCTGGGGCTGTCCAGCTCTCAGGTTGGGCAAGCCGGTGCCATTTATGTTGCGGGCGCGTGCCTTGGGGCATTGTTCTTCGGCCAACTCACCGACCGGTTCGGCCGCAAGAAGCTGTTTATGATCACGTTGGGCGTCTATCTGTTTGGCACGGTGCTCACTGCCTTCTCGATGAATCCCCTGTGGTACTTCGCCTGCCGCTTCATCACCGGCGCCGGTATCGGTGGAGAGTACGCCGCCATCAACTCCGCGATCGATGAGCTCATCCCCGCCAAGTACCGCGGCCGGGTCGACATCGCGATCAACGGCTCGTTCTGGGTCGGCGCCGGTGCCGGTGCGCTGTTCTCCATCCCCTTGACCAACCCAGACCTCATCGACCAGAACTACGGCTGGCGGGGTGCCTTCGCGCTGGGGGCGATGTTGGCGCTCGGCGTGCTGCTGGTTCGGCGCACTGTTCCGGAGAGCCCGCGATGGTTGTTCATCCACGGCCGCGAAGACGAAGGCGATAAAATCGTCCGCGACATCGAGTCGACGGTGCAGCGCGAGAGCGGGCACGAGCTCGAACCGGTGTCCGACACCATCACCATCCGGCAGCGCAAGACCATCGGCCTGCCACTGATCGCCAGAACCGTGTTCACGATGTATCCCAAGCGCACCATCTTGTGCCTGTCGCTCTTCATCGGCCAGGCGTTCCTCTACAACGCGTTCTTCTTCACCTACGGCGACTCGCTGGGCACGTTCCTTGGCGTCGACCAGGTGGGCTATTACATCGCCGCCTTTGCCGCCAGCAATTTCTTGGGCGCCTTGCTTCTCTCGCGCCTGTTCGACACCGTCGGTCGGGTCAAGATGATCTCCGCCACCTACATCATCTCGGGCGTGCTGCTCCTGATTGCCGGCTTCTACCTGGGGTCGTTCAGTGCCATCTCGTTGACCGCCGTCGGCATGGTGATCTTCTTCTTCGCCTCGGCCGGTGCGAGTGCGGCGTACCTCACCGCGAGTGAGGTATTTCCCATGGAGACCCGGGCCTTGTGCATCGCGTTCTTCTACGCGATCGGCACCGCAGCCGGAGGCATCGCAGGTCCGCTGTACTTCGCCAAGCTGATCGACAACGCGTCCGCCAGCGGAGACATCACCGGCATCGCGCCGGGCTACTACTGGGGCGGAGCGCTGATGATCATCGGCGGGGTCGTGGCGATCTTCCTGGGCGTGCACGCCGAGCGTCAGTCGCTGGAGGACATCGCCACCCCGCTCACCGCGCAAGACGCGGCCGGAGGCGACAGCGGCGGCGGACGCGACAAGGATCCAGTACCCGCCTAACGTCGTCCTGCCCCCGCGACTTGTCGGGTTTCAGTGGGCGTACGTGAGCGGGCAACGCCCCTGACAAGCCGGCCATGGGTGCCAGCCTGCCTGCAAGGATGGCGCGCGTGACCTCTCAGACCGCTGACGTCAGCGTCCGGACCGCCTGGACGGCTGACGCCGCAGCGATCGCCGAGGTGCAGGTAAAGGTGTGGCAGGCGCGGTACGCCGATCTCTTGCCTGCCGACGTCCTCGCTGAACTGCCGCTCGACGCGTTCACGGTGCAGTGGGAGCGTTCGATCGCGCGGCCGAAGGAGGCCCGCCAGCGCGTGCTGGTCGCACTCGAGCGCACCAGCGTACGTGGTTTCGCCGCAACCGCCCCGGCAGTCGACGCCGACGCCAACCCGGCACACGACGCTGAGATCGCCGAGTTCGCCGTCGAGCCGGCTCACCGACGCGCTGGGCACGGCTCACGCCTGCTACATGCGGCCATCGACACCGTCCGCTCCGACGGGTTCGGACGCGCAACGCTATGGGTGAGCGCGACCGATGACGCACTCCGCGGCTTCTTCACCGTGCAGGGATGGGCTCCGGACGGAGCCCATCGCAAGCTCGACCTGTACGACGACGGGGCCGTCACGGTGAAGCAGGTGCGGCTGCACACCGACCTGGCACCGGCGCCGTGACGGTGCGCCGCCAGCCGAGCTGGAGGTCGGTTGCGCCACGCGCTCGGTGTCGGTGTCGCGACCCGTGGCTACGGGCTGTTCTTCGGCGCGATCGCCGTCACCTCGGGCTCCAGCGTGGCTCAGGCGTGCGGGCTGAGCTTGCCGGTCTTTTCCGGAGCATCAAAGTTTGCGTTGGTCAGTGTCGCGGCGGCGGGCGGCAACTCGCTATCGGGTACGGCGACCGGGCTGCTGCTGGGCGCGCGCAACACGCTGTACGGACTGCGGCTGGCGGCGCTGCGTTGGTCGCCGTCTCTTGAGGACACCTGCACGCTGCAACTAGTCGAGACCCAGCACGTCGTCGAGCCCGACCGTAAGGCCGGGTCGACGTACGACAGCTCGGATCGCCGCCAAGACACCAGGCATAAACGACTCGCGGTCCAAAGAGTCGTGCCTGATCGTGAGCGTCTCCCCCGCCGCTCCAAAAAGCACCTCTTGATGGGCGATCAAGCCGCGGAGTCGCACGCTGTGCACGTGGATACCGTCGAGCTCCGCGCCCCTGGCCCCGACGACGGCGTCGGCGGTGGCGTCAGGTACTGAACCAAGGCCGTCGGCCGCCCTTGCTTCCGCGACCAGCTCAGCGGTCCGGCGAGCCGTCCCCGACGGAGCGTCCGCCTTCGTCGGGTGGTGCAGCTCGATCACCTCCACCGACTCATAGAACCGCGCCGCTTGCACGGCGAAGCGCATCATTAAGGCGGCGCCGATCGAGAAGTTCGGTGCGACGAGGACGCCGCGCCGGTCAGCGGCTTCCGCAAGCCTTGCGACGTGCGCAAGCCGCTCTTCGGTGAACCCCGACGTACCGACCACGACCGAAAGGCCAGCCGAAAGGCACCACTCCACGTTGTCGAGCACAGCGTCGGGAGTTGTGAAGTCAACAGCGACGTCGGCCGTTCGTAGCGGTTCGCGGGAGTCACCGGCATCTACGGCCGCCACCAGACGCAGGTCGTCGGCTGCCTCGACGGCAGCGCACGTCTGCGAACCCATCTTCCCCGACGACCCCAGGACTCCGACCTCGATCATCTCGTGACTCTAGTGGCTGCCCGGGCTGGCACCGCGCCGCTGCACTGGGGCACAACGGCCGCATGACGACTTCACCGAACGACTCCTGAGGCGGCGACGCAGCGACCGAGTCGGAGACCGCGGCCACGCCGCCTCATCGGGTAGCGGCGACTCGGCCGATGTCTCGGCCACAGCGGGATGGCGGCGGGATTTGAAGGCGTCGGATCCCTCCGGCGGTGCTAGCCGTGCAACGGGGCTAGCGCAGCGGGCTGAGCGCCTTGTCGGGGCCGACGACCGCGAGCGTTGGCTCGGCGGTCAACAGGTCGCGCGCCACGTCGCAGACGTCGTCCAGCGTGACAGCGTCGATCGCGTGAACCGAGTCGTCGACCGGCAGCAGTCCGCCCGGCACCAGCTCGGACTTACCCAACCGCATCATGCGGGTACCGGGCTCCTCGAGGTCCATGATGAGCGACGAGCGAAGCTGGCCCTTGCCGCGTTGCAGCTCGCGCACCGAGATGTCACCTTCGGCCACCTTGGCGAGCTCGTCTCGGCAGATGCCAAGGACCTCCTGCAGACGAGCCGGCGTGCAGCCGCCCGCGACTGCGAGATATCCCCCACCGACGTGCTGGCTGGTGAACGAGTACACCGAGTAGGCAAGCCCCCGACGCTCGCGAACCTCCTGAAACAGCCGGCTCGACGTGCCACCGCCAAGAGCGGCGTTCATGACACCGACAGCGTACCGGCGAGGATCACCTCGGCCGACTGCTGGGACGCCGAGCATGAAGCTCGCGAGCTCAGTCGGCCGTTCGATCAGGGACGTGCCCACGATTGCGCGGGGCGGACGATCGACTCGCCGAATGCTTGCGGGCGGTCGATCAGCCTGGCCCAGAGCACCCGCACTTTCGAACGCCCTGAGGACGGCGTCCGCGACCGCCGAGTGCTCGACGCTTCCGGCGGCAGCGAAGACCAGCCGGTCCGCCGTGTAACGCCGCCGGTAGTAGCCGCGAATCCGCTCCCGGGTGAGCGCCTCGATCGACTCCACCGTGCCGCTGATGGGCCGGCCGAGCGGAGAGTCGCCGTACAGCGCTGCGGTGAAGGTCTCGTGCACGAGATCGTCCGGGTCGTCGTCGCGCATCGCGATCTCTTCCAGGATCACACCGCGCTCGTTCTCGACCTCGGTCGGCGGCAGCTGAGAGGACGTGACCATGTCGCACACGACGTCGACCGCGAGCGGGACGTCGTCGGACAGCACCCGTGCGTGGTAGCAGGTGTACTCCTTGCTGGTGAAGGCGTTGAGCTCCCCACCGACCGCGTCGAGCTCCGCCGAGATATCCAATGCGGTGCGCCGCTTGGTGCCCTTGAACAGCAGGTGCTCCAAGAAGTGGGTCACTCCCGCGAGCGCAGGGACCTCGTCGCGAGACCCGACACCCGCCCAAAGGCCGAGCGCGACGGAGCGGACTCCCGGCATGGATTCGGTGAGCACGCGAACGCCACCCGGCAGCACGGTACGGCGGACCGTCGACGCGGACTGTCCGCCGTACCCCCGCTCCGTGAGCAGTGTCTGAGTGGAGCCGACCGGTTGCAGATCAGCCGCCCGATGCGTCACGCTCAGACGTTCGCGTCGCCTGCCCCGGCAGTCGGCGCCGCAGCGGGCTTACTCTGCTGCGGGCCAGCCGCTGCGGTCTCAGCGTTGGCGGTGTCGGCGGAACCGTCCGAGCCGGGCTCTTCGACTACCGCCACGAGCGACAACTTGCCGCGGTCGTCTATTTCGCCAATCTCGACCTGCAGCTTCTGGCCGACGGAGACGACGTCTTCGACGTTCTCCACTCGCTTGCCACCAGCCAGCGCCCGCAGCTTGGAGATGTGCAGCAGGCCGTCCTTTCCGGGAAGCAGCGAGATGAAGGCACCGAAGTTGGTCGTCTTGACGACCGTGCCGAGGTAGCGCTCCCCCACTTCTGGCATCTGTGGGTTCGCGATCGCGTTGATCGTGGCCCGGGCAGCTTCGGCGGCGAGCCCGTCGTCTGCCCCGACGTAGATCGTGCCGTCGTCCTCGATGCTGATCTGCGCGCCGGTGTCGTCTTGAATCTGGTTGATGACCTTCCCCTTGGGGCCGATCACCTCGCCGATCTTGTCGACCGGCACCCGCATCGTGATGATCCGCGGTGCCGTCGGCGCCATCTCATCAGGTGAGTCGATGGCCTCGGCCATGACGTCGAGGATCGCCAGCCGGGCGGCATGAGCCTGCCGCAGCGCCGCCGCCAAGACGTCTGCCGGGATGCCGTCGAGCTTGGTGTCGAGCTGCAGTGCGGTGACGAAGTCGCGCGTGCCGGCCACCTTGAAGTCCATGTCGCCGTAGGCGTCCTCGGCTCCGAGGATGTCGGTGAGCGTGACGTACTTCTGCTCACCGTCGATCTCGCCGGAAATCAAACCCATGGCGATTCCGGCGACCGGGGCTCGCAGCGGAACTCCGGCGTTGAACAGCGACATCGTCGACGCGCACACCGACCCCATCGACGTGGAGCCGTTGGAGCTCAAAGCCTCCGATACCTGCCGGATGGCGTACGGGAACTCCTCGCGAGTCGGCAGCATCGGGATCAGCGCTCGGCCAGCCAGAGCACCGTGCCCTATCTCACGCCGCTTGGGCGAGCCGACCCGTCCCGTTTCGCCGGTGGAGTACGGAGGGAAGTTGTAGTTGTGCATGTACCGTCGCGTCGTCTCGGGAGACAACGTGTCGAGCTTCTGCTCCAGCGACAGCATGTTGAGAGTCGTGATTCCGAGGATCTGCGTCTCGCCACGCTCGAACAGAGCAGAGCCGTGCACCCGAGGTACGACGCCCACTTCAGCCGACAGCGTTCGGATGTCGGTCAGTCCGCGGCCGTCGATGCGCACCTGATCTCGGAGCACCCGCTGACGGACGAGCTTCTTGGTGAGAGCGCGGACGGCGGCGCTGATCTCCTTCTCCCGCCCCTCGAAGTCCGCGCCGATCTTGTCCAGGACGTTGGCCTTGATGTCGTCGAGGCGGCTCTCCCGCTCGGCCTTGCCGGCGATCGTCAGCGCCTCGGCGAGCTCTGTGCTGGCGAGGCTGTCGACGGCGCTGTAGGCGTCGTCCTGGTAGTCCAGGAACCGAGGAAACTCCGCCACTGGTTTGGCAGCCGAAGCGGCCAGCTGCTGCTGCGCCTCGCACAGCTGCTTGATGAATGGCTTGGCGGCCTCCAGGCCTGCGGCGACAACGTCTTCGGTGGGCGCCTGAACGCCCGCCTGGACCTTGTTCCACGTGGCTTCAGTCGACTCAGCCTCGACCATCATGATCGCGATGTCGCCGTCCTCAGTGACGCGGCCGGCGACGACCATGTCGAAGACAGCCTCCTCGATCTGGCCGTACGAGGGAAAACCGACCCACTGACCGTCGACCAAGGCAACCCGCACGCCGCCCACTGGGCCGCTGAACGGAAGTCCGGAGAGCTGCGTCGAGAGTGACGCCGCGTTGATCGCCAAGACGTCGTACGGCGTCTCTGGGTGCAGCGACATCACCGTGATGACTACCTGGACCTCGTTGCGAAGACCGGACACGAAGGAGGGCCGCAGCGGCCGGTCGATCAGGCGGCATGTCAAGATCGCGTCTTCGGACGGCCGACCCTCACGGCGGAAGAATGAGCCTGGGATGCGGCCGGCGGCGTACATGCGCTCCTCGACGTCGACAGTCAACGGAAAGAAGTCCAAGTTCTCTTTGGGCGACTTGCCGACCGTGGTGGCGGACAAGAGCATGCTCTCGTCGTCGAGGTAGGCAACGGCAGAGCCGGCGGCTTGCCGGGCGAGCTGACCGGTCTCGAATCGGATCGTGCGGGTGCCATGGGCACCGTTGTCGATGACCGTCTCCACAGTTTGCGGATCGGATCCCGTCATATCGGGATGTCCTTTCTGGACATGTGACGTCGAGCGGGTACGCCGCTAAGGGCGCCGGTGGGTCCTCCCGGCGCCACCGTCGCGGAACGACAGGCAGCCGCCGGTTGAGACAAGCGCTCCGGCGTGCCGATCGTTCGAGGCCGGTCTTCGATCGAGACTCGCGGGGCAACGTCACAAGTCGTCCCGAGAGTCACTACCGAGGACCGGCGCGCTCGCTGTTCGGCGCGTATTCCGTTGGAACGTCGCTGGTGGAGATGCACGGTTGTGCACCTTTTTCGGTATGAACGCTATGCAGTTGTGAGGTGGCTCAAGTGGGAGAGCCTGGACAGCAGTCAAGGACCGCACCGCAGGCTCTCGTGCCGCTATCGGCGCAGACCCAGCCGTTCGATGAGGCTGCGGTACCGCTGGATCTCGATCTGCTGCAGATAGTTCAGCAGTCGGCGGCGCTGACCGACGAGCAGCAGCAGTCCCCGACGGCTGTGGTGGTCGTGCTTGTGCTCCTTGAGGTGCTCCGTCAAGTCGGCGATGCGCCGCGTGAGCAGCGCCACCTGCACCTCGGGGGAGCCGGTGTCGCCGTCGCCGGTGGCGTACTCGTCCATGATCTGCTTCTTTGTCGCTGCGTCGAGCGGCACAGGGTGTCCCTTCGAGGTGTGTTGCGCGGCGCACCGGGGCAGGTCCACCCGGGCACTCTTGATCCGCGGCCGTTGTACGGCAGCGGATAGCGTATCAGCGCCCCTTCATTGGGTGACAATCGCCGAAGACGATCCGAACGGCCCCTCGCCGGGGCTGCTGACGTACCGTTGGCTGCTGCTTCACGCGCTTCACATTCCGGGGGCAACGAAGCCCTCGACCTCGACCCCGAATTCGCCACCCGCGTCGAGAAGCGAGTCGAACAGGTACTGCCCGGACGAGCGCTCACAGTGCAGCAGATACGACCTTACGTCGTTCACGTCGTCGCGCACCAGGTCAGTGGCGACGCCAGCCACGGCCGACCGCAAAGCCGCCCCTTGAGGACACACCTCGTCGCCGAGGTCGATGCCGCACTCCTTGGCCAGCAGGTCAGCCGACCTTCGCCCGGTGAGCCGCACGAGGGCGCGGCCGTGGGTCACGTCGACGACTGTGACGAGCTCGTCGGCCCCTGCCGCGGTGTTTTCCAGCCAATCCACGAGCTGCCCCTGCTGTCCCGGCGAGGCCAGGAGCACCCACTCGCCAGGACCAGACCCGATGACGAGCACGTTCCCGGGCAACCCTCCACGGTCGCCTGAGACCCGAGCGGCATGACCGAACGGAGCGCCAAGGGTCTCAGCCATCGGTCCGTCCCACGTTGCCTTTGTCATTACCTTCGCCAGCGGCGTGTGGTCGGTCAACGTCAAGCCGGAGTTGCTGCGGCATCCGCTCACCGCCCAGCCGGTGACAACGACCTCCGGTGTCTTCGGTGTGATTGGACTCCTCGCCACCGCAACCGTTTCAGTCACGGAGCCGCGTCCCTTCGGGATCGACCTGGGAGAGAGAATCCGTGACCACGGCCGTGGCCTTCCGACCGTCGATGAGCTGGATGGTCACACCGCTGCCAGGCGCGGCGAACCGTGCCTCGACCTGAGCTAGGCAGACAGACCTCCGCAGCGTCGGTGACATCCGGCTCGATGTCACCCGCCCACAGATCCGGCCTCCGTCGGTGATGAGCTGACTACCCTCTGCGGGGACGACCGTCGCATCCGTTGTCCGCAGGCCGACCAGCCGGGGATCGTCTCGCAACTCCGCCTGCCAGATCAGTTCCGGCTTGCCTACGAAGTCGTCCTTGTCGAGGTTGACGAGCCCATCGAGGCCGGCGCCGGACGCCCGAGTCAGACCATCGGTGTCCTGGCCGACGATGAGGTGCCCCTTCTCCAGGCGCAGAATCCGCTGGGCCTCCAGTCCGAACGGCTGCACGCCGAGGTCCTGGCCGCGCTCGAGCAGGGTCTCCCAAACGTGCAGGCCGTACGACGCTGGCACGTGCAGCTCGAAGCTCAGCTCGCCGGTGAAACCGATCCGCCACATCACGCAGCCGTTCACTCCAGCGACGGTGCCGTTGCGCAGATGCATGTAGGGGAAGGCCTTCGGCTCCAGATCGACGCCGTCCACTACCCGCCGCAGCAGTTCCCGGGACTTGGGCCCGGCAACGTTGATGCTGGCGTACGACGTCGTGATGGGCGTGACATGCACCTGCCACTCGGGGTGCTCGGTTTGCAGCCAGCTCTCGAGCCACTCCCAGACGGCTGCCGCCCCTGATGACGTCGTGGTCATCCAGTAGTGCTCATCTGCGAGCCGTCCGGTGACACCGTCGTCGATCACGACGCCGTCTTCGCCGCACATCACGCCGTAGCGAACGCGCCCGACCTCCAGCTTCGACCACTTGTTGACATACACGAGGTTGAGTAACCGCGAGACATCGGGACCTCGCAGGTCAAGCTTGCCGATCGGTGTGATGTCGATGATACCCACGGCGCGCCGAACCGCTGTCGCCTCAGCGGCCGGGTCGCCGTAGTGGTTGGGACGGACCCATGCGCCGGCGACCAGTGGCGCGGCGCCGTGGCGTTCGTGCCAAACGTGCATCGGCGACAGTCTTGTCGGCTCTCGATGCCTCCCGGCTAGGGCGCCGAGCGTGACTGGCGCGTACGGCGGTCGCCAGGTCGTAGTTCCGGTGTCCTGAATGGTCTGACCGGTCGCTTCTGCGACGATCGCCACCAGGTTGACTGTCTCCAACTTGCCCTGAGCCGGGCCCATAGTTGCGGTCGTGTACCGCTTCGTCAGCTCGACGGAGCTGTAACCCTCCTCAACGGCCATGAACAGGTCCTTCGACGACACGTCCTCGGAGAAGTCGACGATGCCGTGGGTGCGGCCGCGAAAGTGCTCTGGGTGCGGCTCAACCGGCAGGTTGGGAAGTATCCCGACAGGTGATGGGTCATGACCGGCATCCTCTTTGGCGCTGGACGTTGGTGTCATCGAGCGCCTCGCGGTGGTGAGCTCGGCGGCTCGCCTCGCCGCCTCCAGTCCGGTGGCGTCAGCGTGCGTGATCAACTGCTCGAGCGTGCCGTCGCCCACCACACCGCCAACGGCCAGCACGTCGTCGGGCAGTCGAGCGACGTCGGGCCGGAACCTCGCCGCCCGAGGGTCGTAGCGCGGGAGGTCTCCCGCCATGGTGAGCAGCGACACCGACGCCGTCCAGCCAGTGGCGGTGACCAGCAGATCGCACTTGACCGAGTCGCCCCCGCCGAGGTCCACGGCCTGAACGCGGTTTCGGCCGTGGACCCGGACGATGTCGCCACCCCGTCGCCCGTCCTCTACGTGCACGACCTCGACCCCGACGCGCTCGAGGTCTACGACGGCCGCGTCCCCGTCAGAGTTGGACGTCATGACGACGGCCCGCTCGCCAGGTTTGACCGCATGCAGGTTTACCAGCCG
>JBBSHN010000014.1:0-34849 GCA_038252945.1 Propionibacteriales bacterium
ACGCACCGGTAAGAAGCCGCCAACGGCCGTCGCCTCTGAGCCATCGATACTTACCTCGAACGGCTGCGGATCGGCGTCTTTCTCGCTGGCCAGCACGAGCAAAGTGGTGGGGCTCGCCCACGCCAAGTCTGTCATCGACGTCGGATTGGACCCTGGGCTTCGAATGCGCGAAGCCGGGGACAGCTGCACGGCCGCGGGACGGCCAGCGTTCCGATCGATCACCGACACCACCAGTCGACTGGACGAGGCGTCTTGGATGATGGCCGCGAGCCGGACACCGTCGCGCGACACGGCGAAGGCTCGCACGTGCTTACCGTCGATGCCGGGCGCCGACACCTCACGCACTCTGTTGGCGGTGACCGTGTAGACCTTCGCACCCGCCGGCGTATTGTCGACCACCCACAACACCCGATGCACATCCCACGAGGGACGTATGACGGAGGTCCCCCGACGGAACCAGACAGCTGGAGTACCAGCGGTGGCGTCAGTGCCGCCGACGAGGACTTTGCTGCCCACCACTAGCGCCGCCTCTGCCGCCGTGGGGTCAACCGCGGCATACGTCGCTGCTCTCGCCGGTCGCGCGACGGGACCACTCACCGGTGTGGATCGCTCGTCAGATACCGTGACCAGGCCTTTGGCGCTCAGCGCGTACAGCCCAAGCCGAGCGGCAAAGCTCGGGTCGTAACCAGCGAACTCGTCGACCCCGAACTTCCCTTTGACAGTGACTCCGGGTACGTCGAGCCGGGAGCCGCCCACTGTCACGCTGATGTTGCGGACCTCCGGCAGTTGGCGCAGCGTCCAGGTGAGCTGTGCGGCGAACAACCGCCGCTGCTGAGAGGACAGGCTCAAGACAGGCGGATTCAGCGGCACGTCGACCCGCCCGCTGCTCGATGTCGTCACCGCAACGTCGAGCTGCGTGTGCGGCGGAACTGACGTCGCGACGACACTTGCGAGCTCTCGCGACGGCCCGCGGAGCAGATCGGAGACCAGAGCCGTCGCAGTGGCGTTGCCGAGCATGAGGTACACGGGGTCCGGAGTCAGGACCGACAGTGTGGGGTCGAAGTAGTAAAGCGAGAACGGCCGGAAGTACTGCGCGAAGTAGTCACTGTCGATGAACGTTGCACTGGGAGGATCTAAGATTCGCCACTGCCCGTTCACCCGCAGCAGGTGCAGCTCAAGGCGTTGCGATCGCGTGGAGGCGCTCGCCGTTCTCCATCTACCTCGGGAGTTCAATGAGCCGCGCGTGTGCACCGTGACTGACACCGCGCTCCGCGAGTTGACGATCTCCTGGTCGTCATACACCACCAGCCCGCTGCTGGGGTCCCAGGCTGCGGCGGCGTTAGCAGTGAGGAATTGTCGAGCTGTGGCCAGGGACTGGGGATAGGCCAACATCGCCGAGAAGAAACCGGAGACGATCTCCTCACGCGTTGCCCCGGGCGTGGGTCCAGGCGGCACGTTGGTGATGAGCTGCTGCTCCTGCTGGACACCAACCGCCTGGCTTTGCTGCACCGGTGACTCCATCGGGATGGAGGCGCAGCCTGCGGTGAGCAATGTTGCGGCACCCCACGCCAGGAAAGCACGACGCCACCGCTGCGTCGTCGGCCGAATGCCGGTCACCGGGCTCCTCCTACGGGCAAGTGGGCTGACGATGCGGCAACCACGCGTTCGGCGGGCTGGTCGGCCGGTGACAGAGGCAGTGGCGACTCGTCGACGCGGTCACCCGCCTTGAGTGGCAGCGTCAGCCTGAACACAGCTCCGCGGCCCGGCTCCCCCCACACATCCAGGCGGCCTCCGTGCAGGGCGGTGTCCTCGACGGCGATCGACAGTCCAAGGCCGGTGCCACCGCGCGTACGGTCACGGGCCGGGTCTGCGCGCCAAAAGCGGTTGAACACCAGCGTGTCCTCGCCGTGCTTGAGGCCGATGCCGTGATCGCGCACCGACAAGGCAACGGCATCGTCGCTGTTGGCGACGCACACCTCGACCGCTTTGCCCCCGCCGTAGTTGATCGCGTTGACCAGGAGATTTCGCACGATGCGCTCCACCCGGCGCACGTCAGCCAGCGCGACACACTCCTCATCGGGGAGGGTGAGACGCACCTCGCTGCCTCGTCGGCTCGCCAATGCAGCCGCCGAGTCTGCGACCCGCCGCGCAACTCCGCGCAGATCGACCTCGCTCAGTTCGAGAACCGCCGCTCCCGCGTCGAACCGGCTGATCTCGAGCAGGTCCGTGAGCAACCCCTCGAACCGGTCGAGCTCGCTTTGCAAGAGCTCCGCAGAGCGAGCGGTCACCGGGTCGAAATCGCCTCGTGCGTCATGCAGCAGGTCGGCTGCCATGCGGACCGTGGTGAGCGGAGTACGGAGTTCGTGACTCACGTCAGCCACGAAGCGCCGCTGCACTCGCGACAGCTCTTCGAGCTGGTTGATCTGCCTTTGCAGGCTGCCCGCCATCTGATTGAACGACTTACCCAGCCGGGCTATGTCGTCGTCTCCCCGTACCTGCATGCGCTCCTCGAGCCGACCCGCCGCCAGCCGCTCGGCGATCCGCCGAGCTAGGCGCACCGGCGTCACGACCTGCCGGGTAACCAGCCAGGCGATCGTGCCGAGCAGGACCACAAGGAGCGCACCAGTGG
Source organism: Propionibacteriales bacterium (assembly GCA_038252945.1). GTDB lineage: Bacteria > Actinomycetota > Actinomycetes > Propionibacteriales > Nocardioidaceae > JAUJOE01. The sequence continues at coordinate 2,630 of JBBSHN010000014.1, forward strand.
TGATCAATGCCCCACGCACCACCGAGAGAGTCTGCTGCTGCTCGGTCAACGGAAAGACGTAGAACAGCGCGTACAACTGGCCGGTGCTGGGGACCTGCAGCTGCGAGGCGATCACCAGCCCTGGCTCGACCGCACGTTGGCTTCCAGTGAACTGAATTCCCGAGTAGGTCCAGTACACCCCCGGTTCTCTGACCACCGCGGTCATCAGGTCCGGCGGGATCGTTGCGTCGGGCTTTACCTCGCCGGATGCCAGACTGCCACCGGCCGTCAAAGTCGTTCCCGGGCCGGAGACCGGGCCAATGATCACGACTTCGTAGTCGGACTGTGCCTGATCGCTGGGGCTGAGCACTTCTATCAGCTTGCGGATCTCGGGGCCGACGTCGAAGAAACTGCCGATGTTGGTGCTGTCCAGCCGCGACTGCGCGGTCTCGGCTCCCATGGACGCCTGCGTGACCGACGCTTGCTGCTTGCTGTCAAGAAGTCCTTCCGTCACCTGCCGAAGCAACACCCAGCCCGCGAGCAGAGCGATCACCGCGGACAGCGCCAACGTGCCGATGACAACCCTGGCCTGGATGGAGCGGCGCCAAATGTCGACGAAGGAACGTGCAGGCATGGTGACGGCCCGCCATAGAGCAGGGGCACCCCCCAACCGCTGCGGCGAACGGTGCAGCGCCGCATCCCATGTCTTAGCCACTGTCTGCCGGCTGGCCGGCCTTGTAGCCGACGCCGCGCACGGTGAGCACGATCTCAGGGTTCTCCGGATCGACCTCAACCTTGGAGCGCAGACGCTGCACATGCACATTGACAAGACGCGTGTCCGCTGCGTGCCGGTAACCCCAGACTTGTTCGAGCAGAACCTCGCGGGTGAACACCTGCCACGGCCTTCGGGCCAGACAAACCAGCAGATCGAACTCCAACGGAGTGAGCGGTAGAGGCGTGCCGTTGCGCTTGACAGTGTGCCCCGCGACGTCGATGGACAGGTCGCCGATGCCCAGGCCTTCCGGTACGTCGCCGTCGTACTTGCGAAGTCTGGCGCGCACCCTGGCCACCAGCTCCCTGGGCTTGAACGGCTTGACGACGTAGTCGTCGGCACCGGACTCCAAGCCCACGACGATGTCGACGGTGTCGTTCTTCGCTGTCAGCATGATGATCGGCACACCGGACTCCGCCCGCAGCTCACGGCAGACGTCGATCCCGTCTTTACCGGGCAACATCAGATCGAGCAATACCAGGTCGGGGCGAAACTCTCGAGCGGCCGTCAAGGCGTCGTCACCGTTCGTGCAGACCCGCGGCTCGAAGCCTTCGCTGCGCAGCACGATCGTGAGCATCTCCGCGAGGGAGGAGTCGTCGTCGACGACGAGAACCCGGCCTCGCTGAGTGCGCGCGGACTCCAAGGAGCTCACCTCCTCGCGACGATCAGCTGGTTCGTCGAGTCAAGGGTACGGCGGGTAACAGGTCCGCGGCGCACTCCTTGCTACGTCAGTAGCGGTAATGATCCGGCTTGTAGGGTCCGTCGACGTCGACCCCCATGTAGTCGGCCTGCCGAGGAGTGAGCCTGGTCAGCGCTATGCCGAGTGCGGACAGATGCAGCCGGGCGACCTCCTCGTCGAGCTGCTTGGGCAGCGTGTACACCCCCGCGGGATAGTCCGCGGGCTTGGTGTACAGCTCGATCTGCGCGAGCACCTGGTTGGTGAAGCTGTTCGACATCACGAACGACGGGTGGCCGGTTGCGTTGCCCAGATTGAGCAAGCGACCCTCGCTCAGCACGAGAATCGAGTGCCCGTCGGGGAACGTCCACAGGTCGACCTGCGGCTTGACGGTGGTGCGCTTGATGCCGGGCACCGCTGCGAGACCGGCCATGTCGATCTCGTTGTCGAAGTGTCCGATGTTGCCAAGGATCGCCTGGTGCTTCAGCCGGTCCATGTGCGCTGCTGTCACAACGTTCAAGCAGCCGGTAGCGGTGATCACGATGTCCGCGGATTCGATCGCCTCGTCCAACGTTGCCACCTGATAACCGTCCATCGCCGCTTGAAGGGCGCAGATCGGGTCGATCTCTGTGATGACAACTCGGGCGCCTTGGCCGCGAAGCGACTCAGCGCAGCCTTTGCCCACGTCGCCATACCCGCAGATCATCGCGACCTTGCCGCCGATGAGCACGTCGGTCGCCCGGTTGAGCCCGTCGACAAGCGAGTGGCGGCAGCCGTAGCGGTTGTCAAATTTGGACTTGGTCACCGAGTCGTTGACGTTGATCGCCGGAAACAACAGCGATCCGTCCCGGTGACGTTCATACAGCCGGTGGACTCCAGTCGTGGTCTCCTCGGTCACACCATTGATGCCGTTCGCCACGGTCGTCCAGCGGGTCGGGGACTGCTCGAGGCTGCGGTTGAGCACTCGCAACAGCTCGCGGAACTCCGGGTTGTCACTCGATTCCGGTGCCGGTGCCCCGCCGGCCTTCTCGTAGTCGACACCCAGATGAACGAGCATCGTGGCATCGCCACCGTCGTCTAGGATCATGTTCGGACCAGTCGAGCTGCCGTTCGCCCCGTTCCAGGTGAAGATGCGCTCGGCACACTCCCAATACTCAGCAAGGCTCATGCCTTTCCAGGCAAACACCGGGACTCCCTCAGGACGGTCCGGAGTGCCGCTGTTGCCGACGACGACTGCCGCCGCTGCCTGGTCTTGGGTGGAGAAGATGTTGCAGCTTGCCCACCGCACCTGCGCGCCCAACGTGGTGAGCGTCTCGATGAGTACCGCCGTCTGCACGGTCATGTGGAGCGAGCCGGAGATCCGCGCACCGGCCAGCGGCTGCGCGTCGCCGTACCGCTCTCGCATGGCCATGAGCCCCGGCATCTCGTTCTCGGCCAGCGAAATTTCCATGCGACCGAAGTCAGCGAGGGCGAGATCGGCAACCTTGAAGTCCATACCTCCAAGGGTAGGGGTAGCCACTCACCAGCGGCGTAGGCAATCAGGCCACTGACGACGCACAGCGCAGGGTCAGGCGGCTCGGTCGGCGTCGCTGCGACCGAGCCCGATGCCGAGATACAGAGCGGCGTAGTTGCCGAGAGTAAGTAGCGCCGCATAGCGAGCCATCTCTGGCCCCGCCAGGCCCTCGATGGTCAGGCATCGCACATCGTGGCTCTCGGCGGTGGTGTTGAGCCGACCTCGCGTCTCTCGGACCACGGCGTCCTCGGTGCCGTCGTCGAGCATTACCACGGCTGGACGTAACGGCTCGGCCGCAGCGCCGCTGTCGGAGAACGGGTCCGCGAACAGGTCTCGGGGCAGAGTTGCCTGCAGCACCGGCAGCAAATGTGCGGCGTCGGCTGCTAACGCCGGTCGACCGCTGGTGCGGCGCAGCGCCTCGGCGACGCGGCGAGCGGCTCGAGCAGCAAGAACCGAACCTCCCCACACCAGCGGCACGGCGTCCGCCAAGCCCACAGCGAGGTCCTTCGCCAAATTGCTGGCGTTGTCACGGTGCGGCGAGCAAGCGAGGGCGACATCGTCGAGAACGCCAGCCACACCCTCCGCGTCGATCTCCGGTCCAACGCTGAGGCGGTTGAGTGCTTGAAGCATGACTACGGCAACCGCAAGTGTGTCGTCGGTCTGCGTCGGCAGCACTCGGCTGTCTCGTCCCGCGGCCATCTCCCCCAGGACGGAGTGCGGCGGGCAGGCCGTGATCAGTGAACAGCCGCGCCGAATCGCCTCATGGACCGCGGAGGCCGTCGAAGCGTCACCTCCGGCCGGCGCTAGGACGATGACGAGGTCCAGCGCGCCGGCCCAGCCGGGCAGACTGGGCCCCGGCCACGCAACGAACGGCACCGGGCACCAGGGCTCTAGTACGGCACGAAGCAGGCGCGCGTCAGCACCTGCCGCCACAATGGCGCGGGGCTGAACGTCGGAGCTCAAGGAGGCGACCGCGTCGGCGGCTCCACCAGCTTCGATGCGCACGCGTGCTCCCGCTTCTGCCAGCCGACGTAGCTGCCCATCGGCCGCTTGCAAGACGCGTGGATCGTCGAGTCGGGTGTCGTCGAAGACGTCAGGCATCGGAGTTCGGCTCGAAACGACGAGCCTCGTCCACGAGCATCACCGGAATGTCGTCACGCACCGGATAGCTGAGCCCACATCCGTGACAGCGGAGCTCGTCATGCTCCTGGTCGGCGGTGAGAGATCCCTTGCAGTTCGGGCACACCAAGATTTCCAGCAGCACCGGGTCCAGCCGCATCCGCTCCTCCTTTCAGCCCAAGACTGAACTGTCTCGACCTCGACATCGTCGCAGAGTCGACGTCCTCAGCCGTTCAAGCCGTCCGGTCCGGCAACGTCGTCGAGATCCTCCGGAGACCGCCCAAGAAGTTCGGCCACAAGCTCAACGAGCTGCCGCTGAGCAAGCGCGATTCGGTCGCTACGGCTCGTCGCCTTCTCTTCAATCGGCCGTCGGAAGAGCACCACGCGAGCGGGTCCCCCCGCGTCAGGAGCCATCACCGACCCCATCGGCACTGCTTCACGCCAGCCGTCGCTGACACGGGGAACGTCCTCGGTCCCGAACTCGACGTTGCTCAATTCCTCGTCGAGGCGAGTGGTGAGCCGCTCGACGAGCGCCACCACGATCTCGTCGAATGCTGCGCGGCGGCTAGGCAGCCGTTCGGTAGCCCCGGGAGTAAGCGGCCCGGGCAGCCACAGAGGTCCTCGAACGCCGCGCCCGTGCCGATCTCGAATAGAGCTTTGGCGCACGTCCGTCAGGTTAGGCCAGCGACACCGAGGAGCGCAGGCACCGCCTCGCGATAGAGCGCGCGAAACTCCGCGGACACGACATCGACAGGTCGGGCAATGCTCTGTCACGGCAGCGACCGCCGGTAGCGTCAGCCATCATGATTCGTCGCCGTTCGTGCTCTCGCAGTGCGTGTGCGAGTCCAGCAGTGGCGACGATGACCTACGACTACTCCGACTCCGTCGCTGTTCTAGGCCCGCTCGCGACGTACGCCGAGCCGCACGCGTATGACCTGTGCCAGACGCACGCCAACTCTCTCAGCGCCCCTCGCGGCTGGGAAGTCATTCGGCTGGCCAGAGCCGAAGTACCACCTCCACCGAGTGGAGACGACCTGCTTGCACTGGCTGACGCGGTTCGGGAAGCCGCGCGCCCACAGCCTGCGGCGACTCACACTCCGGGGCGCGTCGGAGGGCGCCCACACCTTCGCGTGCTTCGGGCTACCGACGCCTGACCGAGCGCTAGACGGCTCGCTTCTTCAACTTGCGGCGCTCCCGCTCCGATAGACCACCCCAGATGCCGAACCGCTCGTCGTGGAGCAGCGCGTACTCCAGACAGTCGCCCCGCACTTCGCACGACAGGCAGACCCGCTTAGCTTCACGAGTCGAACCGCCCTTCTCCGGGAAGAACGCCTCGGGGTCCGTTTGTGCACACAGAGCCCTCTCCTGCCACATCAGTTCTTCGGCGTCGCCGTCGAGCACTTCAAAGTCTCGCAACGCGACTCGCCTCCTCGACCCTGGCTTGCATTTCTTTGGTGCCACATTCGGAAGGGAAGCGCGGCACTTGTGAAATTACATGCCTGTAAGACAGGTTTCGTCAAGCCGAGCCTGAAGAGGAGCACCTGACCCAACACTTTCGCCTCACCTCTGAGGGGTCTGCCACCACTTGCGTTCCGGGGGGGCGTCCTCGTCGCCAGCTGTTGGATCCTGGTCGGATCCCTGCCTGGTCGGATCGTCCCACGCGGTGGCGCCTGATGCCGTTGTGTGCGCATCGGGGCCTGGGTACTCGGCGGCATCGGTGCCCCACACCGCCGCGGGTTGGCCCTGATACTGAGCTCCCCAGCCGGCTGCGCTTGAGCCGCCCGGTGGCGTGAACTGCTGTCCCTGTCCGGACGGGTCCCATCCGGAGTCAGCTGGGTAGCCTGGGTCTCGTCCCCAACGGGATTTTCCGTACTCCAGGCCAGTGATTGTCTGCGGTTCCGAAGGGCTCGAGGGGGCAAGCGGCGGAGTGGACCGAAACACCGTGAAGGCGAACCAGGTGACCAGGGCCAGCAGCAGGAGTTGCGCGAGCCCGAGCACCGTGCCGACGTACCGGCCGGCGCCAAGCACCCCGCCGAAGGGGACGTAAGGTCGCTCGGTCGCAGTGACGCCGGCCAGGAACGTGAGGACCGCGAGCGCGAGGGCCATCCCCCCTACGACCAGAGCGAACAGCGCCACAACTCTCGCGGAGCTCACCGCCCCGTTGAGCCCGCCGGCCAACGCGACGGCGGCGAAGAGAGAGAAGACGAGCACGGGCGAGGCGAAAAGGTAGCCGAACGCCGCGGACTTGCCAGCGAAGTCGAGTCGAACATCGCTTCTGCTCTTGAACATGAGCGACAAGGCGGCCACACAATACAAGGCGGCCACCAAGAGCAGGCCGTAAGCCAGAACCTGCCGCGATCTTCGGAGCGCGTCGGTGACCACGGGAACTCCTCAGTAACGGGCGCCGGTTACCCTATCTAGCGTGCCACATTGGCCCCTCGCGCGATGGCTACTCTGCGCGTATGCGTATCACGGTGCTGGCAGGGGGAATCGGAGGCGCCCGGTTTCTTCTGGGGTTGTTGGCGGCCACCGATCCCGCTTGCGACGACATCACGGTCGTCGGCAACACCGCAGATGACATCTGGCTGTTCGGGTTGCGTATCTGCCCTGATCTCGACACCGTCATGTACACGCTGGGCGGAGGAATTGACGCCGAGCGCGGCTGGGGACGTAGCGACGAGACCTGGCACGCATCGGAGGAACTGGCTGCGTACGGCGTACAGCCAACGTGGTTCGGTCTCGGTGACCGCGATCTCGCCACACACGTCGTACGCACTCAGATGCTCTCCTCCGGCTACCCCTTGTCAGCCGTAACCGAGGCGCTCTGCGACCGTTGGCGACCGGGAGTTCGACTGTTGCCGATGACCGACGACCGGGTCGAAACCCACGTGGTGATCGACGACGGCGCCGAGCGGCGAGCCGTCCACTTCCAGGAGTACTGGGTGCGGTTGCACGCCCCGCCGGCGAAGTCCGTGGTAGCGGTTGCAGCGGAAGACGCCGCACCGGCGCCGGGAGTGCTGGACGCGGTGACCGAGGCTGACGTGGTGATCGTCGCGCCGTCCAATCCGGTGGTCTCTATCGGGACGATACTGGCCGTACCGGGCATCGCGGCCGCGGTCCGCGCCACCCCAGCCTCAGTGGTGGGAGTCTCCCCGATTATCGGCGGTGCGCCCGTGCGCGGCATGGCCGACCGGTTGCTCCCGCTCCTCGGTGTCGACGTGACCGCCGAAGGTGTCGGTAGGCATTACGGCAGCCGGCGCACTTCCGGGCTCCTCGACGGGTGGCTGATTGATGAGTCGGATGCCGACCAGCTCGAGGCCCTGGAGGAGGAGGGTTTGCGGAGCCGGGCAGTACCGTTGTATCTGCGCGACCCAGTTTCCTCGAAAGCCCTTGCGAGGGAAGTCCTTGAACTGGCGGGCGAGTGTCGCAGCCGTTCGTGACTCCTGCCGCCTCACTGCACATCGTCGCCGTGCGCTGGCCAGAAATCACCACTGATGACGATCTGGTGCGATTGCTGATCCGGACGGTGCGGCTGCGTACCGGTCAAGTCCTGGTGATCACGAGCAAGGTTGTCAGCAAAGCCACCGGACGCGTCATGTCTGGGCAACGCTTGGAGTGGATCGCCTCGGAGACTCAGCGGGTAGTCGCCCGACGCGGCGAGACGATTATCGCTCAGACTCACACGGGACTGGTCCTCGCTGCGGCGGGAGTGGACGCGTCCAATCTGCCAGCTGGAACCGTGGCTCTGTTGCCCGAGGACGCCGATGCGGCCGCCCGCTGGCTCCGCACACGGATCGCCGAGTCGACCGGCTGCAACGTTGCGGTCCTCATCAGTGACACCGCCGGGCGGGCTTGGCGCGTGGGCCAGACTGATCTGGCCATCGGATGCGCCGGAGTGCCACCGCTGCTCGACCTCCGGGGCAGCGTCGACGCATTCGGACGCGTTCTCGACGTCACTGTGCCGGCGGTGGCGGACGAGATCGCAGCTGCCGCAGATCTGACCAAGGGCAAGCTGACCGGCTGTCCGGTGGCGGTCGTCGAAGGTCTCGAAAATTTGGTCCTTCCCCCGGGGGAATTCGGGCCAGGAGCGGCTGCGCTCGTGCGCGCCGCGGAGGCCGACTTGTTCGGACTGGGCGCCCGCGACGCTGTTGTCGCCGCTGCGCTTCGGGATGACGACGAGGCGCTTCGCCATTTTCCCCGGCTTGGTGACGACGAGGACGTGCCGTTCGAAGCCCTGGTGGTCCCCTCAGCGAGGCGAGACGTCGTCATCCACGTCACTCGGTCCGGAGTCGCCGACGAACGCAGCTGGCTGGTCCGCATCGAGGTACGGGTCGGCGCCGGCGTCGACGCATATCTAGCTGCAGGACGGCTGGTGGAACGCACACGAGTACTGGCGGCGGGATACCAGCTTGTGCGGAAGCGGACGCCTGACCAGGCGCGTCCTTCGCCCGGCTGGCGCGCGGTGGACTCAACGATGTGGCGGACTCCGTAGACTTCCGAGCGAAACGACGTCTCCAACGAGGAACACCAACGTTGAGCAAGTCCACCAAGAACCGAGATCGCCGCGCGGTAGTCGAACAGATGCAGCGCGAAGCAAAGGCGGCTGAGCGGCGCCGGACCTTGACGGTTATGGCGGTATGCGTGATCGTCGCGCTGCTGGTGGTGGGCGCCGCGATCTACCAGGTGCGGTCGAACACGCAGGCGAGCAACACCCTGGCAGCGCAGAGAGTCTCCGCGATGGGCGTCAGCCTCAGTGCGGCGGGTTGCACGCCGGTGAAAACCTCACCGGCACGTGGACAAGGAGATCACGTCACCACGCCCGTGATCTATGACACGGTGCCTCCGGCATTCGGCCCTCACTACCCGACGCCAGACGAAAGCGGCCACCACTTCTACACAGCTGCGGACCGGCCGAGCGTCGAGGTCCTGGTACACAATCTCGAGCACGGCTGGACGATCGTCTGGTACGACGAGTCGGTGGCGGCAGATTCCGGACAGATGGACGTGCTCAAGGCAGTCGCGGCCAAGTTCGACGCGCACGGCAACAACCCGAGCTACCACATGATCATCGCGCCGTGGACCAAGAGCGATGGAGAAGGTCAGCCGATCCCTGAGGGTAAGCACATCGCCTTCACGCACTGGTCCATTCACCAACCGGTCTACAAGCCATCGACGAGCAACAAGCCACCGAAGTCGTACGGCGAGAGCCAGTACTGCGGCTCGTTCTCCGGAGCAGCGCTGCAGGAGTTCATGAAGAAGTATCCGTACGACGACGCGCCCGAGGGCTACCTCTGGCACCAGTGAGGGACGCGGCTGTCAGGACCGACCGGACGGTGTCGGTCCCGAACAGCGCCGCCCCGCACTGCGGACACCGAGAGTGCGCGGCACCTCACCGCGAGCAGATCGCCACGGTCCCGACGGCAATCACCTTGCTGCGCACGGCGGCGACCGTCGTGCTGGCCTTGCTGGGTGCTTCCCACTCTTCACTCCGGCTGCTGCTCGCGGCGCTGGCGACGTACTGGATCGGCGACATGGCAGATGGCGCCGCTGCTCGCCTCCTCAACCGGGAGACCCGCGTCGGAGCGACGCTCGACATTCTCTGCGACCGCATCTGCGCTGCGTTGTTCTACGTGGGCTTCGCCTGGTACGACCCGACGATGACGGTGCCGGTTGGTCTGTACCTCATCGAGTTCATGGTGGCCGACCTCTACCTGTCACTCGCCTTCTTGGCCTGGCCCAGCTCGAGCCCGAACTACTTCCATGTGATCGACCGTCGGCTCTGGCTGTGGAACTGGTCGAAGCTGGGTAAGGCGCTGAACTCTGCGTTGTTCGCCGTACTGCTGGTCTGGACCCGCAACCCGTGGCTGTGCGGATGCGTTGCGGCGGCGCTGCTCGGACTGAAGGTGTTGTCCCTGAGCTGGCTGCTGCGACTCAGACTGCCTGTGCCGCCAGGCTGCTTGCGGGCCGAACCGCCCTCTTCCGCGTGAAACTCCTGCTCGCGACGTTTGGCGTCGCGGTGGCATCGGCGCTAATCCCGCTGATCAACATCGAGGCCTACATCGCAGGTGTGGCGGCGCTGTCCTCGTCCTACGGAACCTGGCGGCTGGCGGTGGTCGCGGCGGCAGGTCAGGTGGTCGGCAAGGTGTTCTGGTACGAAGTCGGTCGCTCTTCGTTGAACTGGCGGTACATCAAGAAGAAGATGGCAACTCCGGCCTGGCAGCGTCAGTACGCGCGAATGCAGAGGCTCGTGGCCGACCGAGCCTGGTTAGGAAGCGTCCTCCTGTTTCTGTCGGCCACCCTTGGGCTACCGCCGATGGCGATCATGGCGGTGCTTGCTGGTCAGCTCAGGTTTTATCGCCTGTGGTTCTACCTGACCACCTTCGTCGGGCGCACGCTACGTTTCGCGGCAGTACTCGGCGGAGTGTCCTTCCTCAGCCACAGTGGCCTCTTCTGACATCGGTTTTGGGAGCGCCGCATTCCTCGATTAGGGCCTCGCCGGGAAGTGCCCGCATACGGCTATCGTGACGGTATGACGACCCTGGTGACCGGCGGAGCCGGCTACATCGGCGCGCATGTGGTCCGGCTGCTCAGCGAGCGCGGAGACACCGTGGTGGTCGACGACCTGAGCACAGGCTCAGCAGCCCGCGTGGGTGACGTGCCGCTGTTGCAGATCGACCTCGCCACCGACGACGCCGTCGACAAGCTGACCGCAATGATGCACGAGTACGGCGTCGACGCCGTGGTTCACATCGCCGCCAAGAAGCAAGTTGGGGAGTCAGCCGAGCGCCCGGCTTGGTACTTCGCGCAGAACGTCGGTGGAATGGCTCACCTCCTTATGGCGATGGAAGCCGCTGATGTCGGCAAGCTCATGTTCAGCTCGTCAGCGGCCACCTACGGATTGCCCGATGTGCCCGCTAACACACTTCTCGAAGAGGACGTCCCCTGCCATCCGATCAGCCCGTACGGCGAGACCAAGTACATCTGCGAGTGGATGTGCCGGGATGCCGCCGCAGCCTGGGGGCTACGCTGGGCCGGACTCCGCTACTTCAACGTGGCGGGCTCAGGGTGGCGCGACCTGGGTGACCCCGCCGTGCTCAACCTCATTCCCATCGCCTTGCGGGCGCTCACCCAAGGCGAGCAGCCGCAAATCTTCGGCGACGACTACGACACTCCGGACGGCACGTGCATCCGCGACTACGTCCACATCCTCGATCTGGCCGAGGCGCACGTCGCGACGCTGGCCTACCTGGAGCGCCGCGAGCGACCGCACACCATCTTCAACGTGGGAACGGGCACCGGCGCGTCCGTGCGCGAGGTGCTTGACCACATCGCCGCTTCCACCGGGTACGACCTTCGAGCGCCGGTGGTCGATCGTCGCGCAGGTGACCCGGCCATGCTCGTCGCCGATGTCGACCGGATCCGCGCAGTGCTGGGGTGGGAGAGCAGCAAGACGCTGGCGGAAATGATCGAATCGGCTTGGGCAGCGTGGGAGCCCACGCACGGGACCCCGTCCGTGCCGCCGGCACGCTAGACGTCGTCATCGTCGTCGAGCTCGTAACCCAGTGCACGAACCGCTTCCTCGGCCGGCCCTTCGAAGGCCAGCTGCCCCGCCTTGAGCACCAGCCCGCGCTCGCACAATTTGACCACTTGCTTGGGGTTGTGACTTACGAAAATCATCGTGCGCCCCTCGTCCTTGAAGCTTCTGATGCGCTTCATGCATTTGCGCTTGAAGGGCTGATCTCCGACCGCGAGCATCTCGTCCATCAAAAAGATGTCGCACTCGGTGTGCACGGCGATCGAGAACGCGAGCCTCGCGAACTGCCCAGAGGAATAGCTGCGTACCTCCCGGTCGAGAAACCGTTCCATCTCCGAGAACTCGACGATGGCGTCGAACTTCCGCTTGATCTCCCCCTCGCTCATGCCCAGGATCGCGCCGTTGAGGTAGATGTTTTCTCGCCCGGAGAGGTCCGGTGCCATGCCAGCACCCACCTCGATCAGCCCGGCGATACGTCCCCGGGTGAGCACCTGTCCCTCGTCGGGGACCATGACGCCCGAGATCAGCTTCAGCAGGGTGCTCTTGCCTGACCCGTTGAGTCCCATCAACCCGATGCTGTCGCCGTGCTCAAGCGAGAACGAAATGTCGTCGAGAGCGGTGAAGGAATCCGATAGCTGCCGCCCCTTCGTCGTGTTGACGATCAACTTCTTCAGCGTCTTTTGATTCGACAGCTTGAAGCGCTTCGTGACGTGTTCGACCACCACTGCCGTGCTCATTAGAGCTGCTCCGCGAAACGATTCTCCAGGCGCGTGAACACCCGCTGCGCCAGCCAGAGGAAGCCGAGCCCGATGACAAGCATCAGCGCGCCACGTTCGAACAAGTGCCCCGGCAACTCCGTTCGCTCCGCCAGTGCTCGGTTCGACACCGACGGGAGCCAGATGGCGCGGTCGTTGAGTAGGACTGCATTAGAGAGCGGACTTGCAAGATAGAGGTCGTAGACAAAGGTGCCCTGCAGTCGTTGCTTCACCGCACTGAAGGGATAAATCATGGGCGTTGTCCATGTCAGGATCGTCTGGAGGACGTCGACAATGTTGGAAAGGTCCCTGAAGTAGACGTTCATGGCGCTGAGCATTAAAGCGACACCCAACCCCCACACCATGATGATGAAGAAAGCGAGGGCAGCCGCGACAAACGCGAACAGGTCAGGATGCCAACCAGTAAGAAGGCATCCCAAGAGTGCTATCACGTACATCGGAATCATGTGGTAGAAGGACACCGAGATCGACGCGACCGGGAACATTTCGCGCGGCATGCTGATCTTTCGTACCAGCGCCTTGTTTCGTACGACCGACTTCGTGCCCGACGAGAGCGCGTCACTGAAGAACTGGACCATGATCATGCCGGAGAAGATATGTAGCGGACGATTTTCCAATGCCCGGGGGCCAAGCAACAACCCAATTATCCAATAATACATCGCAAAACGCACCGCTGGTTTGACATATGACCAGACAAAACCGATGGGCGAGTTCTGGTACCGAACCCGGATTTCTTTCCGCACCAACAGGCGAAGCACATAGCGCCGGCGGAAGACGTCAGCGAGCCCGCCGACTCGTCCGGGGTTGACCAGCGGCCCAAGCGGGTCCGACTCGGTGGTGGCAGCCGCCGTCATTCGATCCCACCGCTGTCGAGGGCCGCGCCTTCGGTGAAGTGCGGGCGAAGCTTGTTGTCATACATGGACAGCGCTGACCCGATCGCCATGTGCATGTCCAGATACTTGTACGTGCCCAGCCTGCCGCCGAAGAGCACGTTCGGCTCAGACTTGGCGAGTTCTCGATACTTCAACAGCTTGGCGCGGTCCTCTGGCGTGTTGATCGGGTAATACGGCTCGTCGCCGCTTCGAGCGAACCGCGAGTACTCGTGCACGATCACGGTCTGATCCTGCGGATACCAGTCGCGTTCGGGATGGAAATGGCGAAACTCGTGGATACGGGTGAAGGGAATGTCGTCATCTGCGTAGTTCATCACCGGGGTGCCTTGGTAATCACCGACGTCTTGCACCGACATCTTCAAGTCGACGGTGCGCCACGACAACTCTCCGTCGGAGTTGCCGAAGTACGCGTCGAGCGGCCCCGTGTAGACGATCGGAACCTTCCCGAGATAGTTCTGCCGAACGTCGAAGAAGTCGGTGTTCAGCCGAACCTCGATTCGTCGCGAGTCCGCCATTCTCTCCAACCATGCGGTGTAGCCGTCGACCGGCAACCCCTCATAGGTGTCATTGAAGTATCGGTTGTCGAAGTTGTAGCGGACCGGCAGCCGACTAATGATGTCAGCGCCTAGTTCCTTGGGGTCAGTCTGCCATTGCTTCGCCGTGTAGCCGCGGATGAAGGCCTCATACAGGGGTCGACCGATGAGCGAGATGCCCTTCTCTTCGAGGTTCGCGGCTGTGGAGCTTTCGTACTCCTTCGACTGCTCGGCCACGAGCTCGCGCGCTTCATCGGGCGTCATCCACCGGCCGAAGTACTCGCAGATCGTCGCGAGGTTGATCGGCAGCGGGTAAACCCTGCCTTGGTATATCGAGAACACCCGGTGCTGGTAACTGGTAAACGCTGTGAACCGGTTGACGTATTCCCAGACTCTGCGGTTAGACGTGTGAAAGAGGTGGGCGCCGTACTGATGTACCTCGATACCGGTCTCCGGTTCTCGCGCGCTGTAGGCGTTGCCCCCTACATGCGGCCGCCGCTCGAGGATGAGGACGTTCAACCCCAGATCGTTTGCACAGCGTTCGGCGACCGTGAGACCGAACAGGCCAGATCCGACGATCACGAGATCAGCGTTCACTCAAGGTCTCCTGGTCGGCGTAGCTCAAGTGTATCGAGCCGGCTCGAAAGTCGACTTCAGCGCTCGCCTTTGCGCGCGATGAATCGTCGGTACGCCGATCTGCGCACGGGCTCCGGCACGAGCCGGTAACCACCGCGAAGCGCGACGTTACGCGCGAACTGCGCACGACTCGTGAAGCCAAGCTCGCGGAGTTGCCGCTGCAGCTGCCACTCCGACTTTGCCATGTCGAGGCCGCCACGCCTGGCATACGCGCCGGCCCCCACTCGGTAAAGCACAAGGGGCTCGGCCACGTTCGCGACGTTCGCCCCTTGGCGGATCATCTTGGCGAACAGCAGATAGTCCTCCATCAGAGCCAGATGTCGGTAGCCACCAGCGGCTTGCACGGCAGAACGCCGATATACCACGGTGGGGTGATTGAACGGCTGATGGAACCGCGAGTAGCGCACGATCTCCGCCGGGTCGGTCGGCGGCACGCGTTTTCCCACGATGTCGTCGGGGTTTTCGCCGAACTCCCACAGGGCCGATCCGACCAGGTCAGCACCGGCCTCCACGAGAGGCACCTGAATCTCGAAGCGCCGGGGCAAAGCGATGTCGTCGGCGTCCATGCGCGCCACGATGTCGTGCAAGCACGCTGCCATTCCCTGGTCGAGCGCCAGCCCAAGTCCGACGTTGGACGCCAAAGCCAGCAAAGTCGTCGGTGTTGGTGACTCGTGGATGAGTCCGTTGATGGTGTCGGAAAGTCCCTGGGGGACCGGTCCGTCCTGGACCAGGACTACGTCGTCCGGCGGCCGCGTCTGCTCGTGGACCACGGAATGAAACGCCGACTCTAGGTAATCGGATCGGTCGCCGCCGTACACACTGATCAGCAGGCTGAACGGCTCAGTCATCGAAGCCCACCCCGGAACTGCCAGTCGCCACCGCCAGGATCTCAGCGGTGGGCCGCGGCACGGTTTTAACGCCGTCCCGAGCGCCTCGCAGAAACGCACGCCACAGGGTGCGACGGTCCGCAGATGTGACGAATGTTCGAGTCCAGCGCCTGAGGGTCGAGCCCGCGTACAACGCCTTCTCGAGGGGGTTGAGTCCGGATGACCGACCGAACAGCCACACCTTGTTGCGAACCTCGTAGAAGAAGCGCTCCCCCGGGTCGACGTCGATGGACCCGAAGGTCGTGGTCTTGTGCACGACGACCGACGCCGGGCAGTAAAGCCCGCGTCGACCCCGGATCAGCCGGGTGGTGAACTCGAAGTCGTCGTTCCACAAGAAGTAGTCGGCAAGAGGGAGGCCGCGAGCCCGAACCGTAGGAACATCGACGAGAATCGAGACGAAGGATGCCGACCGGATCGGCCGGCATCCGACTTCGGCAGCGGCCCGACGTTCTTCGATTCGTGCGCCGAACTTCGGACGCGGAGTGTTCATCGGATGCTCGCGGCCGTTGGTCCACAGCACGCGCGACGCCGTCAGAACGGGGCGCTCGCTTCGGTAGCCCTCACGGGCCGACAACAGCGCCTCCAACGCCGTCGGCCGTGGGACGGTGTCGTCGTCCATCAGCCAGACGGCGTCACATTTTTGACGCAGGGCTGAGCTGAGACCGAGGGCGAAGCCACCCGCGCCTCCGGTGTTGCGCACGGCTCGAACGACTTCTACTTCCGGAAACCGACTCGTGAGCAGCTGGGACGTGCCATCAGTCGATGCATTGTCGACCACAATGACGGACGACGGCGCGACAGTTTGTCCCCGCAGGGCGGTCAGCGACTCGCTCAGCAGGTCACGCCGGTTCCAGGTGACAACGACCGCGACGGTCCGCGGACCAGCAGACACCTTCACCCGCCTCTCGCTCCAGCATGCCCTCCGCCGTACCCCGCGTTCGCCCCTTCCGCCGTGCGCCACCACCTCCCGTGTTTGCCATGCGGACGTGTCCGATGCACCGTCAACACCGCGAATTTGCCATGCGAACAGGGCATCCGCCACGTCAGCATGCCAAACCCTCGCGGACGATTCCGTCGGTCGGTCGGTCGGTCGGGCAGCGGGCGGTCGACCGGCGGGGAGCGCAGGTGGTGACGAGTGTGGCAGATGCAGTGGCGGCGGTTCTTCGCCTGGCACGCCAGGCGACCGATTGCCCGGTGAACGGCCAGCGCACAGGTACCGTGAGCGGATGCCAGACGCGGAGCCTCCCGACGAGTTCGACTACGACTGGCTGTTCGGGCAGAGGTCTGCAGGGCCCGCAGAGACGCCCGCACCCGGCTTCACCGCTCCCGACGCCACCCGGCCGCTGCACGTGCCGCAACCGCCAAGCTCTGTGTCGCAGCCTGCGAGTCCGCCGCCGCAGCAGCCACGCTCAGCATCCTCGTTCGGCGGAACGTATTCCCAAACTGGCGGAGGTACGGGCGGCGCTGAAACGCGCTTCGCCGCACCTGTGCGGACCGCACGCGGCGGCGGACCGAGCAAGCGGCCGCCTGCACCACCCGGCCGGCGTACCCGACCGACAGGTGCTGGGTCCAGTGGCGCATCCGGACCGAGGCGCAACTGGTGGGTCCGCGGCCTGATCCTTGTGGTCGCAGCATGGCTGGTGTTCCTCGTCGCGGTTCCCATTTGGGCTTGGTCGAAGGTCTCCCGGGTGGACGCCGAACCGTCCGGGCACCGCCCGCCGGACTCAGCGGGAACTACGTACCTGCTCGTGGGTTCGGACAGTCGCGCCGGACTGACGAAGCATCAAGAGGCTCGCCTAGGCACCGGCAACGCAGCCGGCCAGCGCACCGACACGATCCTTCTGCTCGACATACCGGACAGCGGACCGACGCTGCTGTTGTCGATTCCCCGGGACTCGTTCGTCGACATCCCCGGGCACGGCCAGAACAAGATCAACGCGGCCTACTCGATCGGCGGACCCGACCTGCTCGTCCACACCGTCGAGAAGGCCACCCGCATCCACATCGACAACTACGTCGAAATCGGCTTCACCGGCTTCGTCGACATCGTGAACGCCCTCGGCGGTATCCAAGTCTGCCCGAAAATGTCAATCCACGACCCGAAGGCCGGTCACCTGTCTATGCACAAGGGCTGCCAGCACATCAACGGCCGCACGGCGCTGAACTACTCGAGATCGCGCGCATTCCCCAACGGCGACATCACCCGGGAGCTACACCAGCGTGAGGTCATCAGCTCGATCGGCCACCAAGCCACGTCATGGCAGACGTTCCTGCTGCCATGGCGGTATTACGGGCTCAACATGGCAGCAGCCAAGGCGGTGCGCGTCGGCCGCAACGTCAGCCCCTACGCGGTCGCTCGGTTCGCATGGGCGATGGCACACGCCGGTGGCAAAGACACAAAAAAGTGCGTGGTGCCATATTCGAATCTCGCCGCCTGGACGGCGGCCGGGTCTTCGGTCATCTGGGACCAGCAACGCGCGAACGCCGTGTTCGCGGCGATCCGGTCCGGCGATACGACGAAGGCTCACTGCTCGCCTCAGTGACTCAACGCTCCCCGGCCTTCACAGCCAACTCTGTACGCCAGCAAGCAGCTGGCGGGCCACGATGGTGCGCTGCACCTGGTTGGTGCCCTCGTAGATCTGGGTGATCTTTGCGTCGCGCATCATCCGCTCGACGGGATAGTCGCGGGTGTAGCCGTAGCCACCGAGCAGCTGTACAGCGTCCGTCGTCACCTGCATGGCCATGTCGGAGGCGAAACACTTCGCCGCCGCACCGAAGAAGGCCAGGTCAGGGTCGTTGCGCTGGGATCGGCTCGCAGCAGCGTACGTCAACTGACGCGCTGCTTCGATGCGCATTCCCATGTCGGCGATCAAGAACTGCAGGCCCTGGAAGTCCGCGATCGGCTGCCCGAACTGCTCGCGTTCCTTCGTGTACCCGAGCGCGTAGTCGAGCGCGCCCTGAGCAATGCCCACCGCTTGAGCAGCGATCGTGATGCGTGTGTGCTCAAGGGTCCGCATAGCCGTCGCGAAGCCGCTGCCCTCCTCACCGATGAGCCGCGACGAGGGGATACGGACAGAGTCGAGGTAGACCTCCCGCGTCGGTGAGCCGCGGATTCCTAACTTCTTCTCCGGCGCCCCGAAAGACACTCCCGCGTCGCTCTTCTCCACGACGAACGCAGAGATACGCCGCTTTGGCGATTCCGGGTCTGTGACGGCGAAGACTGTGTAGTATTCGGCGACGCCGGCGTTGGTGATCCACCGCTTGACTCCACTGAGCACGTAGTGCCCGTCTTCGCGGACTGCCCGGGTCTGCAGCGACGCCGAGTCAGACCCCGCTTCAGGCTCCGACAGACAGTAGCTGAAGAGGGCATCGCCTTTCGCGACCGGCGGAAGGTATGTGGACTTCAGCGCGTCGTTCCCGCTGAGCAGCAGCGGCAGACTGCCGAGCAGATTGACGGCAGGGATCAGCGATGCCGCAGTGTCGGTCCGGGCGATCTCCTCAATGACCAGACAGGTCGCAAGAGCGTCGGCCCCTGCACCGCCGTACTCTTCAGGGATGTGCGGCGCATGCAGGTCGGCGGCGGTCAGCGCGTCGTACGCCGCGCTGGGGAACTCCCCGGTCTCGTCGACTTCCGCGGCGTGAGGCGCGATCTTCGCCTCGCAGATCTCTCGCACCGTCGCTCGGATGGTTCGATGATCTTCGGACAGGTCGAAAAGCCGGAACTCATCAGCCACATCCGCAGTCTAGGTTCGCTCACCGCTCGGCACCGGCTGACGAAGGACCCGCCGACTACTGGTCGGCGGACCGCCGGGGGGTGCGTTGTCGGGCGCGCTCACGGGTGGTCAGCACAACGCCGAGCAGCCGACCGGCCACAGGATTGCTGTCGGCGAGCTGCGCCACTCGTCGCTGAACACGGAAGACGGCACCACGAGTTCGGCTCGCCAGGTCGCCTTCGTCCTCGCCCTCTTCGACACGGGAGCGCTTGCGCTGCCACCACAGGGTCGCGCACTCCTCGGTGACGGTCGCGAGGCCGTCCAGCGCTGCTTCCAACAGCTCCTCCGGTGCAGCGTCGTCTGGACGGCGACCGCCAGACCGGAGCTGAGGGCGCAGCTCGTGAAGGTCGCCGATAACCGCGTAGCCGCGGCCCTGAACGGCGGAGATCATGTGCTCGGCGCGGTCGGTGATCCAGGGCAGCTCCGCTTCGGGGACAGTGAAGCGCGCTGCTTCGGAGTTCCGAGCGAGCTGCCGTACCAAAATGCGTTTGACGACCTTGTCGTGCTGGCGCTGGTTGAGTCGGTGGTCCAGCCGTTCGTTCAGGCGCCGAATGACCTCAGTCGCTGCGACCCCCACGGTTTCGTTGGTCCACTCCGGCGCTTCGGTGAGCGAGCGCGGGTCGAAACCAACGGCACCGGCGAAGCGGTCGAGGAGTGAGTTCGCGGGCGCACCCGGTGGCGGCACCGTGATGATAGTGATGTCGTCCGCGGGTACGGCTGCCTCCCACAGCTCACCGATCATCGGCAGGTCCTGACGCAGCCAGAAGCCACGTGCGGGGCTGCGAGTGACCGCGTTCGGATCACGGATGGCTGCGACGAACTCCTCCCACGTCCAGGTCTGGTCGTTCTTGACCTCCTCCTGCCACGCTGACACGGCGATTCTGGCGAGATCGCGCGCGGTCACGAGGACGCGCACGCGTGTGCCCGGAAACGAGCGCGCCGCCGCTTTGACCTGTTTCAGCGTCGAGACGCTCAGATGCTCCTCCGACACGAGCGTCGTCGGACACCCGCTGTTGGAGATTGCCTTCACCAGTCGGTCCCACGATCCGCCGATCCGGGTGTCGTGCACGCCGCGGGGGCGCCTTCCCTGCAGGTCCCACACGGCAAAAGCTTGAGGCACCTCCCCCGGCCCGCCTGGGTAGTAGATCGATTGCCGACGCAGCGCCTCACGGTTGGCTTTGAGCAGATTCTGAAGGTACGTCGTACCGGTCTTGTGCAAGCCGATGTGCAAGAAGATGGAGGCCGGGCCAGCACTCATCCGGGAGGGTCTCCAGTCCCGACGCGGCCGCGTAGTGCAGAGGCGGCAGACCGCACCGCTTCGCCTTTGGCTTGCGCTGTCTCGCGCAGCGACTCCTGATAGCTGCGCATCTGGCTGCGCAGCTCCAGGTCAGCCACGCCGAGAATGCGTACAGCAAGCAAGGCGGCGTTGCGCGCGTTGCCGATCGCCACGGTCGCCACCGGGACTCCCGCCGGCATCTGCACGATCGACAGCAGGGAATCCAGCCCGTCAAGGGTGCGAAGCGGGACGGGTACGCCGATCACCGGCAGTGGGGTTATGGAGGCGAGCATGCCAGGAAGGTGCGCCGCGCCTCCGGCCCCCGCGACAAGCACTTGCAGCCCACGCTCGGCCGCAGATCGTCCGTACTCAAGCATGTCAGCCGGCATGCGGTGCGCTGAGACGACGTCCGCTTCGAACGGGACACTGAACTCGGTGAGCGCCTCCGCAGCAGCCGCCATGGTCTTCCAGTCGGAGTCGGACCCCATGACGATCCCCACCAGAGGAGCGGCGGAGTCGGCCATCATCTGACAGTACCGGCGAACCAGCCAGCCGCATGCCGGGCACGTTCTTGTACATCGGCGAGGTCGTCGCCGTACGCCGTCACGTGTCCCACCTTGCGTCCCGGTCGGACCGACTTGCCGTACAGGTGTACCCGTGCGGCAGGGTCACGTGCCAGCACGTGCGGGTAGCCGTCGAAGAGCTCGCCGACACCACCCAGGATGTTCACCATCACCGTCCACCGGTTGCGAGCGAGCGGGGAACCGAGCGGGAGATCGAGCACAGCGCGCAGGTGGTTCTCGAACTGGCTGGTGACGGCACCGTCGATCGACCAGTGGCCGGTGTTGTGTGGACGCATGGCCAGCTCGTTGACGAGGATCCGCCCGTCTCGCGTCTCGAACAGCTCGACCGCGAGCACGCCTGTGACATCGAGCCGGTATGCGATTTCCATCGCCGTTCGCTGCGCGGTGATGGCGAGGTCCTGGTCAAGGCCAGGTGCTGGCGCGGTCACTTCGGCGCAGACGCCGTCGCGCTGGACACTCTCTACCACTGGGTACGCTGCCACCTGTCCACTGGGGCCTCGCACCACTAATGCCGATAACTCACGAGCGAAGTCGACGTACTCCTCAGTGATCAGCTGCACTCCTCGCGGTGCCGCAAAGATGACGCGCTCAGCGGCCGCCTGGTCGTTCACCACCCACACGCCCTTGCCGTCGTACCCTCCTCGAGCCGTCTTGACGACAAGCGGCCAGCCCCCAAGCCTCGGCGCCAGCCGAGCCAGTTCAGCCGCGGTCTCAATCACTCCAAACCGGGGCTGACCGACGCGTAGTTGTTCTAGGCGGTCGCGCAGCACCGCCTTGTCCTGGGCGTGCACCATTGCCTCCGGGCTGGGACGGCA
Source organism: Propionibacteriales bacterium (assembly GCA_038252945.1). Taxonomy (GTDB): domain Bacteria; phylum Actinomycetota; class Actinomycetes; order Propionibacteriales; family Nocardioidaceae; genus JAUJOE01. Next base: position 24,396 of record JBBSHN010000014.1, read on the forward strand.
CACCACGCCGTCGCTCACCAACTCGTCGAGATGTCCGGTCGGCACATGCTCGTGATCGAACGTGACTGCCCCACAACCGGCCGCCCATGACCGCAGCGTCGGCAGGTCGGTGTAGTCCCCCACTGTCGAGTCGGGAATGACCTGAGCGGCTGAACAATCAGGCGCCTCGGCGAGGAGCCTCAGCGGGACGCCTAGCCTGATGGCCGCTTCTTGCATCATCCGGGCCAGCTGACCGGCGCCGACGACGCCGACCGTCGGGCTGCTCACGGCGCACAGACTATTCCGGAGTTGTGCTGCAAACCGGAGAGCCGTCCCAAGTGTCGACGGGGGGTCAGGATTTCGTCCAGCGAACGACCTGCGAGCCGGGCACAGGTGGCGGGCCCTGACTGTGGAGGCGAGGCGTCGTACGCTGACTCAGCCCAGTCATCGACCGGAAGGCCAGATGGTGCTGCAGCGATGGCTCCGGCTCGCTGCCGAGATGGCGCGATTCGGCATCGTTGGGGCGTTCGGCTTCGTCGTCGACGTCACGGTGTTCAATGCGTTGCGGTACTTCGGCGACCCAGGTCCCCTTCAGCACAAGCCCCTGACTGCTAAGGCAATCTCCGTGCTGGTCGCGACGGTCGTCACTTATGTGGGCAACCGGCACTGGACGTGGGCGGCGCGTGAGCGCTCCGGTAGCCGCCGTGAGGTCACCTTGTTCTTCTTCTTCAACGCGGTCGGCATGGCGATCGCACTGGCGTGCCTGGCTTTCTCCCACTACATGCTCGACAAGCACAGCCCGCTCGCCGACAACGTCTCTGCCAACGGCTTCGGGCTCGTGCTGGGAATGGCGTTCCGGTTCTGGAGCTATCGCACGTTCGTGTTCCGGAAACGCCAACCGCAGGCGGTCAGTGACGCCGCAGCGCCTCCTGGTACGGAGCCGTACCAGGGTGTTGCCCATTAGGGACCACGCTCGCGGCATGGGACGGGCTGCCCAGTCGGGGTGCGATGTCGTCTCGGATGAGATCGGCGAGGATTCTCTGGAGGGCGCGGACGCCTGGCACGTCGCGGAGAACCGCACGTCGGAAACCGCTCGCGTCCGCGACAACGAGCGTGCCCGAGCCGAGGAGCCGGTCGGGGATGTTGCGCTCGTACCAGACGTCTGCGACGGCTTGCAACCACACATCGCGTCCGGCTCGGCGGAGCACACCTGATCGGAGAAGGACCCGCCGGTTCGTGATCGTGTAGGTCGTAGAGAGCCAGCGCAGGAATGGTCGGACCGCGAACCAGCCGACGACCAACAGCGCGAGAGCGATCAGCACCTCGGCGGCCGGCCTGCCCCCTTTGGACACTGCGGCTGCCAACAGAAATCCCGCAATCCAGCAGGTGGCGAGGAGCACGACAGTTGGACCGATCAGTGCCTTGGCATGCATGCGGATGGAGGCAACGACATGTTCGTCCGCGGCGAGAGTTCTCGCTGAGATGGCCATGCACCCTCCCTCCGCGGTCGCTCGCCGACAGCCCTGACACAAGGCTGCCTACGACCTCGATGGTGCCATGAGGCTCACGCAAATGCGCGCACGTGGACCACGTCTCCGGCGGCCACCGACGTCGTATGGCCTCCGGCGCTCACGAGCAGCCGGCCATCGTCGTCGACACCGATCGCCTGCCCTTCAAGCGTCGAGCCGCTGGGAAACGTCACTCGGACGCGCCGGCCGATCGTCGTACACGCTGCGACGTAGGCGTCGCGCAGACCCGTCGCCGGGTCGCCCCGCTGCCGCATCCAGTCGCGAAGTAGCCCCTCGAGATTGCGAAGCACAGTCAGGGCGAGCACTGTCCGGTCCGTTGTGGCGCCGCCTTCGGCAGCGACCGAGGTGACCGACGGCACTGCGATCTCGGCCGGACGGAGTGAGACGTTGATGCCCATGCCGAGAATCGCCGCAGCAGCCGCCTCGCGAGCCTCTACACGCTCGGCCAGCACTCCGGCGAGCTTGCGGTCTGCGATGACGACGTCGTTGGGCCACTTCACGCCGACGAGCAGCCGTGCTTCATGGCGTACAGCCGCCGCGACGGCAAGCCCGGTCAGGAGTGGAAGCCACGACCAGCGAGCGACTGGCACGTCAGCGGGCCGCACCAGCACCGACATCGTGAGGCCGGAGCGAGCCGGAGTCGTCCAGCTGCGGTCCAGCCGTCCCCGACCGGCCGTCTGGTGCTCCGCGATGAGAACTCGTCCGGAGGGCGCTCCCGCCACGGCGCGGGCGGCCAGGTCTGCGTTCGTCGACGGGGTCTCGGAGACGACGTCCAGCGCTGTCCACAGGGATCCCGGCCGGAGCAGAGCCCGTCGCAACGCCGACGAATGCAGCGGTGGCCGTGCGAGGTCGTCGTAGGTCGAGGGCATCAGTCGTCACGCTACGCTGCAGTGCGTGACCGACCAGGTGGTGAGGACCGACGTCGACATCCACACCACGGCCGGCAAGTTGGCCGATCTGCAGAACCGGCTTGAAGAGGCGGTCCACGCCGGACCTGACCGAGCGATCGATAAGCAGCACGCCAAGGGAAAGCTGACCGCCCGCGAGAGAGTCGAGCGGTTACTCGATGAGGGCTCCTTCGTCGAGCTCGACGAGCTCGCCCGGCATCGCTCCACCAACTTCGACATGGAGCAGAACCGCCCGTACGGCGACGGCGTCGTCACCGGCTACGGCACAATCGACAATCGGCCCGTGTGCGTGTTCGCGCAGGACTTCACAGTGTTCGGTGGCAGCCTCGGGCAGGTCTTCGGCGAGAAGATCGTCAAGGTCATGGACCTGGCGATGAAGACCGGCTGCCCGGTCGTCGGCATCAACGACTCCGGCGGCGCCCGCATCCAAGAAGGTGTCGTGTCGCTCGGGCTGTACGGAGAGATCTTCCGTCGCAATGTCCATGCCTCTGGCGTCATCCCACAGATCTCGCTGATCATGGGTCCGTGCGCCGGAGGAGCGGTATATTCCCCTGCCGTCACCGACTTCACCGTCATGGTTGATCAGACGTCGCACATGTTTATCACCGGGCCCGACGTGATCAAGACCGTCACCGGCGAAGACGTGACGATGGAGGACCTGGGCGGGGCGCACAGCCACAACACCAAGAGCGGCAACGCCCACCATCTCGGCGCGGACGAGGACGACGCCATCGATTACGTGAAGGCGCTGCTGTCGTACCTGCCGCAGAACAACCTCGAGGACCCGCCGTCGTACGCCGACCCGGCCGATCTCGAGGAGACCGACGTCGACCTGGCTCTGGACAGCCTGGTGCCCGACTCCCCGAACCAGCCCTACGACATGCACGAGGTCATCGCGGCGGTGCTGGACGACGGTGACTTCCTCGAGGTGCATGAGCTGTTCGCACCCAACATCCTCGTCGGCTTCGGTCGGGTCGAGGGGCACTCGGTCGGCGTGGTGGCGAACCAGCCTCTGCACTTCGCCGGAACCCTCGACATCGATGCGTCCGAAAAGGCTGCCCGGTTCGTGCGGACCTGTGACGCCTTCAACGTCCCCGTACTGACTTTCGTCGACGTACCGGGATTTCTGCCGGGCACGAGCCAGGAGTGGAACGGAATTATCCGACGCGGCGCCAAGCTGATCTACGCGTACGCCGAAGCGACGGTGCCGCTGATCACGGTGATTACCCGCAAGGCGTACGGGGGCGCCTACGACGTCATGGGCTCCAAGCACCTCGGAGCCGACATGAACGTGGCCTGGCCGACGGCCCAGATCGCAGTGATGGGAGCGCCGGGAGCCGTCAACATCTTGTACCGCTCGGAGCTTGCGGGCGCCGCCGACGTCGAAGCACAGCGGCGAGAACTCATCACCGAGTACGAGGACACACTCGCCAATCCGTACGTCGCCACTGAGCGCGGATACATCGATGCGGTGATTGCGCCGCACGAGACGCGCTCGGAGATTGTGCGGTCACTACGGCTGCTGCGCAACAAGCGCGAGACGCTGCCGCCGAAGAAGCACGGGAACATCCCGCTGTGAGCGAGGGCTCCTCCAAAAACGACGCACCTGATGGCACGCCGGTCCTGCGTGTGCTCGCCGGCTCGCCAACGGACGAGGAACTCGCCGCATTGCTTGTCGTGCTGACTGCCCGTGCGCGGGGCGCCGCACCTCCCGGGCCGGTTGTAACGTCCCCTTGGGCGGCGCCGGAGCAGCGGCTCCGTCGGCCGGTGCACCCGTTCCCCGGCGGCTGGCGAGCGAGCGCCCTTCTCGCTGACTACGGTCGACCGCTATGACCGAGGCGACTCCCCCGAATCCCAGCACGCCGATCGACCGGGTCGCTGACGCATTCGTGGAGGCCTACACGGCGCTCGACCCGCTGACCGCGACGCTGATGGGCGTCGGCGGTCATGAACACGAGATGACGGACTTGTCTCCGGCCGGCTTCGAGGCCCGGTATGAGCTTGCGCGAAGCGCACGTAGGCAGATGGAAGGGACGGAGGCACCCGACAATCGCACCACCACGGTCAGGAGTGCCTTCCTTGAGCGCCTCACGGTGAGCATCGATCAGTACGACGCGGGAACACCACAGTCTCAGGTCAGCGTCATCGTCAGCCGGCTCCACGAGATTCGGGGCGCCTTCGACTTGATGGACACCACAACTGTGCAGGGCTGGTCCGACGTCAACGCGCGCCTGGCCGCCGTACCCAGGGCGCTGGAAGGGTATCGCCAGTCGCTCACCAGGAGTGCCGACGCCGGAAGAGTCTCCGCGAAACGTCAGTACCGCGCGGTGGCCAAACAGACCCGCTCGTGGACCGGTCAGGAGGGTGGGAGCGGGGACTTCTTCGCCTCGCTGGTGGCGACCGCCGACGTATCCGACGCGCTCGCAGCGGAGCTGTCGCGAAACGCGGCCCGAGCCCGCGAAGCGTTCGCTGACTTCGGACGCTTCCTCGAGACCGACCTGCTTCCGCGCGGTCGAGACCGCGATGCCGTGGGGCGAGATCCGTACGCTCTGGAGTCCCGGGTCTTTCTCGGTGCGGAAATCGATCTGGACGAGACGTACGCGTGGGGTTGGCAAGAGCTCCACCGCCTAGAGCAGGAGATGCTGAAAACCGCAGGTCAGATCGTCGCCGGCGGAGCCGTCTCCGATGCCGTTGCCACGCTGGATGCGGACCCGGACCGTACGGTCATCGGGAAAGAGCACTTCCGAACCTGGATGCAGGCGCTCGCCGACCGAACGATCACCGAGCTGGCGGACGTGCACTTCGACATTCCTGAGCCGATCCGGCGCATTGAGTGCCGGATAGCGCCCACGAGCGACGGCGGCATCTACTACACCGGCCCTAGCGAGGACTTCTCCCGTCCCGGCCGCATGTGGTGGGCGGTGCCCGACGGCATCACGTCGTTCTCGACCTGGCGGGAGGTGACCACCGTCTATCACGAAGGCGTCCCGGGTCATCACCTTCAGGTCGCGCAAACCGCATACCGAAGTGGGCTGCTCAACCGTTGGCAGCGCACGATGTGCTGGGTTCCCGGGCACGGTGAAGGCTGGGCGCTGTACGCCGAACGCCTGATGGACGACCTCGGCTACCTCGATGATCCGGGCAATCAGCTCGGAATGCTCGACGCACAGGCGATGCGGGCGGTCCGAGTGATCATCGACATCGGGATGCACCTCGAGCTGACGATTCCTCAGGACAATCCGTTCGGGTTCCATCCGGGCGAAACTTGGACGGCTGAACTCGGGCTTGAGTTCATGCGCCAGCACTGCAGGCTCGACGACGCGCTCATCCGCTTCGAGGTGAACCGCTACCTGGGCTGGCCGGGACAGGCGCCTGCGTACAAGGTCGGCGAACGCATCTGGCTGGAAGCACGAGAGGAGGTGCGTCGGCGTAAAGGGGCCGCGTTCGACCTGAAGTCGTTTCACCGCAGCGCTCTTGACCTCGGTGCCCTCGGCCTCGACCCACTCCGGGAGGCGCTGGCAGAGCTGTGAGAGTGGTGCTGGCGTCCGCCTCGGGCATTCGGCGCACGTTGCTGGAGGGAGCCGGACTTCGGCCGGAGGTGGTTGTGTCCGGCGTCGACGAGTCGGCCTACTCAGAGAAGTCCCCGGACGACCTCGTGACGGCGCTTGCCTCAGCGAAAGCCACTGCAGTCGCCGCCCGTGACGACTGCCGAAACGCGCTGGTGATCGGATGCGACTCGCTGCTGGTCCTGGACGGCACGGCGCTGGGAAAGCCAGGAACGGCCGCCCGCGCGACGGCCCGCTGGCGCAGCATGCGGGGCAGGTCCGGCGTACTCGTCACGGGCCATTGCGTTATCGACGCGGCGGCTGGCCGACGGGTCAGCGCCGCAGCGAGAACGACCGTTCACTTTGCAAACGTTTCCGACGCCGAGATCGAGGCCTACGTGGCGACTGGCGAGCCACTCCAGGTGGCCGGGGCATTCACGATCGAGCGGTACGGCGGAGCGTTCGTCACCGCCATCGAAGGTGACCACTCCAACGTCTTGGGCATCTCATTGCCGCTGCTGCGCACGATGACCGCCGAACTCGGCATCGCCTGGACAGACCTCTGGGACCGCTGAGGTCCTCGATCGTCGGGGCCGTTTCGGAGCACCCCGCCCCTCGTCAGCACGGCAAGTGGCCCCTCAGCACCGCAGACTTCCCCAGCGGACGTGGTGTCCGCTACGTCAGCATGGCAGACCTCCAGCGGATGGAGCGGCCTGAGAGCCTGGAGGCTATTCGACGGGGAGGCCGAGGCTGCGGGCGATGAGGATGCGCTGCACCTCCGACGTACCCTCGCCGATCTCGAGCACCTTGGCGTCGCGGTAGAACCGCGCGACCGGATACTCCTCCATGAACCCGTAGCCGCCGAACACCTGGGTGGCGATCCGCGTCGCGGTCACGGCTGCCTCAGTCGCGTACAGCTTCGCGATCGCGGCCGCCTGCTTGAACTCCGCCATCGGCCGTCCGGCGTCCTTGAGCGCCGCTGCCTTGTAGGTGAGCACGGAGGCGGCCTCGGCCATGACCTTCAGATCGGCGATCTGGAACGCCACGCCCTGCTTGCTTCCAATGGGAACGTTGAAGGTCGTCCGTTCACCGGCGTACTGCACCGCCATGTCCAAGCACGCCGAAATGCAGCCCACCGCCAACGCCGCGATAGCGACGCGCCCGTCGTCGAGGGTGGCAAGAAACTGCGCGAACCCCTTGCCGCGCTCCCCCAACAGGCAATTGTCAGGCACTCGCACGTTCGTGAACGTGAGCGGGTGAGTGTCGCTGGCGTGCCAGCCGAGCTTGTCGTACGCCGGCTCCACCGTGAATCCCGGCGTACCGGAAGGGAGGAGAATCGCGGAGACCTCCGCTCTTCCGTCGTCACGCTCCCCTGTTCGCGCGGTGACCGCGACCACCGAGGTGATCTCCGACCCGGAGTTTGTGATGAACTGCTTCGAACCGTTGACCACCCAGTGGCCGTCGTCGAGAACGGCACGGGTCTTCGTTGCTCCGGCGTCTGAGCCGCCTCCTGCTTCGGTCAGGCCAAAGCCCGCCAGTGCCTCACCGGCGACGAGATCGTACAGCCACTTGTCCTTCTGCTCCGCCGTGCCGAACGTAAGGATCGGATTGATACCGAGGCCTACCGCCGCCTCTAGCGTGATACCCAAAGACTGGTCCATGCGGCCGATCTCCTCGATGGCGACGCACAAGCTGGTGAAGTCTCCATCCTCACCCGCGCCGCCGTACTCCTCAGGAGCCGTCAGACCGAAGAGCCCCAGCTTTCCCATCTTCTGCACAACCTCGACCGGAAACACATGGTCCTTGTCCCAGCGAGCGGCATGCGGAGCGATCTCCGCCTCGGCGAACTCTCGGACACTGGACCGGAAGTCCGCATGCTCGCGCGAAAGTTGGAAGGTCATCTGCCGTCATCCTTCACATCTCGGCGGGCGTTATGCGTTCAATGCTGTTCTGACGTCACGGTAGCGCTCGGTGACGGGCAACTGAGGGCGTACGAGTTCTAGACTCCTCCGCGACAACGTTGCCGGAGGGATCGAACGTGGCGAAGCTGACGAAGGTGCTCATCGCCAATCGCGGTGAGATCGCCGTACGGGTCGTGCGTGCGTGCCGGGACGCCAAGATCCGCAGCGTCGCGGTGTACGCGGACCCCGACCGCGACGCTCTCTTCGTGCGCCTCGCTGACGAGGCGTACTCTCTCGACGGCGCAACCCCTGCCGACTCCTACCTGTCGATCATCAAGCTCGTCGAGGCGGCGAAGCGATCTGGTGCCGACGCCGTACATCCCGGGTACGGCTTCTTGGCGGAGAACGCCGCGTTCGCGTCAGCCGTGATCGAGGCTGGACTGGTCTGGATCGGACCCCCACCGTCGGCCATCGACGCGCTGGGTGACAAGGTCTCTGCCCGGCACATCGCCGCACGAGTAGGAGCTCCACTCGTCGCCGGCACGCGCGAGCCCGTCAGCGGCGCTGACGAGGTGCTTGCCTTTGCTGAGGAGTGCGGGCTCCCGATCGCGATCAAGGCAGCGTTCGGAGGTGGCGGGCGGGGGCTCAAGGTGGCGCGTCGCCTGGAGGAGGTACCAGAGCTTTACGATTCCGCCGTCCGAGAGGCAGTCGCGGCCTTCGGTCGGGGCGAATGCTTCGTCGAGCGTTACCTCGACCGGCCTCGACACGTCGAGACGCAGTGTCTTGCAGACACGCATGGCAATGTCGTCGTGGCATCCACGCGTGACTGCTCACTGCAGCGCCGCCATCAAAAGCTCGTGGAGGAGGCGCCAGCGCCGTATTTGACCGAACGGCAAGTCCATACGCTGTACGACTCGAGCAAGGCGATCCTCAAGGCCGCCGGATACGTCGGCGCAGGGACATGTGAGTTCCTCGTCGGGCAAGACGGCACGATCTCGTTCTTGGAAGTCAACACCAGACTGCAGGTGGAGCATCCGGTCACCGAGGAGGTCACCGGGTTGGACCTGGTGCGCGAGATGTTCCGGATAGCGGCCGGTGAACCTCTGGGGTATGACGACCCGCCAGTCATCGGACACTCGATCGAGTTCCGGATCAACGCCGAAGACGCTGGCCGCAACTTCTTGCCGGCGCCTGGCACCTTGACCCGGTGGCTGCCACCTTCGGGGCCGGGCGTACGACTGGACAGCGGCTATGACGTCGGCGAAACCGTTCCCGGCGCGTTCGACTCGCTGATCGCGAAGCTGATCGTCACCGGTGCTGACCGTGAGCAAGCTCTCGCGCGGTCTCGCCGCGCGCTTGCAGAGTTCGTCGTCGACGGCATGCCCACCGTTGTGCCGTTCCACCGCCGCATCGTTGACGACGCTGCCTTCGCAGGGGAAGCCGACAGCTTCGGGGTTCACACCAGTTGGATCGAGACGGAGTTCGACAACACCCTTGTGCCGTATGAGGGGGATGCCACTGAAATGGCCCCGGCGGAGCGAGACGTTGTGACCGTCGAGGTCGATGGTCGACGACTGGCTGTGTCGCTGCCTGTCGGTGTCTCCACAGGCTTGACCAGCGGCGGTCGTCGCACCGATGCCGGGCCGAGCACCGGTCGGCAAGCAAGCAAGCGCTCCGTCAAGCAGTCCGCCGCTAGCGGAGACGTGCTGGCCGCTCCCATGCAGGGCACGATCGTCAAGCTGGCGGTCGAGGAGGGCGACACGCTGGGTGCCGGCGATCTCGTGCTGGTCTTGGAGGCGATGAAGATGGAGCAGCCGATCAACGCCCACAAGGCGGGGACGATCACCGGTCTCAACGCCACCGTCGGCGCCACAGTGACCAGCGGAACTGTGCTCTGCGAGATCAAGGACTAGGCGACCACCTCAGGAGCGCCGCAGGGTGAATCTGTTCGACCGGCGATGCCAAGTGATGACCCCGTGCTGGAAGGTGGCACGCTGCCCGCCTTTGACCCGGTGCACGTCGCTGGTGGGATAGCCAAGCCACGAGCCGACCGCCCCGGCTCTGCTCCAGCGCGTGAGAATGCGGCCGTTCACGACGTGCGCCCCGACGTGGCGGTGACTGTAGATGCTGCCGCTGGCGAAGCGCACCTTGTGGCCGCGGTGAGGAGCCTTCATCATTCCTGTCGCCGGCCAGCCGAGATTGGACGTCGGTCCGCCCCACTTTCGGTAGGCACGCAGACAAGCCCCTACCAGCTCCCTGGCGCCATGACGCGGGCTCCAGTAGATGCGCCCAGAGCTGAACTTCTGCGCTGAACCAGTGGACACCGGGAACTCGCCGGAGATGGGCCGCCCCAGCGCCGACTTGCGCCCGCCAACCCGGTGCCAGCGATGCATGATCGGCGTGGGCGCAATCCTGAACCAGCTCGACCGCAACCCGTAGGTCCAGCGGAAGTCGTCGCCGCTGATGGACGTCTTGCCCTTGGTGCCTTCAAGCACCATCCGGCGTACCCGGCCGTTCCAGGCTCCGTGGCCGGCGCGTCGAGTGTCTCGCACATCGACGAGTCGTCCGTTGCCGGGCTGAGCCCTCTCCAGC
>JBBSHN010000015.1:0-33540 GCA_038252945.1 Propionibacteriales bacterium
GAGCTCACGGCGCTCGTTGGCAAGCATGTCACGGTGCAGGCGAATGACGCCGGTCTCGTGCTGACGATCAACCTGCTGCCGTACGCCGACCACGAGCTGCCTACTGGCGGAGGCGCCACCAGCATCTCGCCGAGCAACGGAATGCCGACCTCGTCCTGAGCTGCGTTGCATCGCTAACGCCACAGGATGAGGCCCGATCTGCCGGCTTGCGCCGCTGACAGGGCAGGCAGGGCCGATCAGTTGACCGGGCAGAACGCGATGCCGTCGTGGACGAGGAACTGGCCGGAGCTGTCCTTCCCGAAGTATCTGCCGTCGCTGCCCACCCACAGACCTGTCGTTGTGGCGTAAAGGACTTTGCCGCCGATTCCGCGGCTCTTGGTCGGGTTCCAGGCCAACGCGCGCCCGGTGGTTGGGTTGATCGCTCCTATGCCGGGCCGGTACACCACAGGCCCCGGTCCGCCCCAGCTGTTGACACCCTTGGGGTTGTTCAGCCACCGCTCGTGGCCTTGAACGTACACCGCCGGGCCAGTCGCAGAAACGGAGTACAGAGAGTCTCCGCCGGTGTAGTTCACCCAGACAGGCTTCTTCGGGGACGCCACCATGGTGTTGAAACGTGCCGCCGCGTCACAGATGTCGGTGTTGCGCGGCGCCCCACTGCTGGTGAGGCGATACTTCCGCTGTGGCACGAAGCCGGTCGCCACCACAACGAAGTACCCACCTTGCGGAGAGAAGTCGACATCTCGAAGTTGGTCAGGGATTCTGACGCCCGCGCAGGCGTGCCGCAGCGCCGGGTAGTACCACGGGTCCAGCTTTGCGCCACGCTCTGGGAGATCCACAATGAAGGCCCGGTACCTCGTGTGTCCATTGACGGACGTGAAGTTCCCGATGGCAACCATTCGGTAGCCACCGGGCGAAATCGCGAACCTGGACACCTCTGTCGGGCCAGAGTTCGCATTGCCAAAGCGATTCGTCACTCGTCCGCTGATGTGCATACGGACGTATCCGGTGTTGGCGCCAGTTCTTGGGTTCAGCGCTACCAGCTGCTTGCCGAAGCTCCCCGCGACGATCAGTCTGCCGTGGAACAGTTGGATGTCGCTCACTTGACCGGTTTGAAAGCCCGGCCTGAAATGCCGACGCACGGCTCCGGTGACCGGGTTCAGCTTCGCGAGCCCCTGCCGGCGTACGCCATTGATGCGGGTAAAGTTTCCGCCGACGTACAGGGAGGTGCCGTCGGTTGCAAGAGCTTCGACCGAGCCGTTCACGCGGGGTGCGAAGTTCTTGACGTCCCCGGTGTGCGCGTTGAAAGAGAACAGGTTTCGCCGAGCGAAGGCGTTCTGATTGTGGTCCTGAACCTTGTAGAAGGTGCCGCCGGCGTACATCTTTGGGCCGAGCTGCGTAAAGGAGTCGACAGCTGCGTTGATGCCTCTGCTGTCAATGACCTGGGGTGTCTTGCCAGAGGGCTTTTGGCTGACCACGACAGGTTGCCTCAATGCGGCGTCAGCAGTAAGAGGCGGTGTCAACAGTGCAACGGTGCTGCATACCGCTAGTGCCGTGAAGCGCCCAGCACGTCCCAGCATTGCGGTCCCCCCAGTGTGAAAACGTGGAATCCGTATTGTCAACGACAATGATGCTGCGTAGTTAGGTGCCGTGCCCAACGAGCAAATAAGAAAGCAGGGAAAAGAACACGCAGTGTGACCCTTCACTCGCACATCGTTGATTTCGCGAGCCCACAACGCTCGAGAGCCCACGCGTAGATCTCAGCCTCGTAACGCAGGTGGGCGTAGCGACCCGACGGGCCGACGTGGGCGCCCTCGCCGATCTCGGCTCGGAACAGACAGTGCGGTGACCACCCGGGGGCGGTGGAGCGCAGTTCCGCGACCCACTTGGCAGGTTCCCACACCATTACCCGAGCGTCGTGCAGTGTCCCCGTCACCAACAGATCCGGGCGCACGGCCGCCGACGGAAGATTGTCGTAGGGCGAGTAGCTGCGCATCCAGGCGTACTCCTCCGGCTTGCGCGGATCTCCCCACTCGTCCCACTCACTGGCCGTCAGCGGAATTGATCGATCCAGCATCGTGGTGATGACGTCAACGAACGGCACCTCCGCGATCACGCCCACCCAGCGCTGCGGTGCCTGAGAGAACACCGCGCCTTGCAGCAGCCCGCCGGCTGAAAGACCTCGTGTCACGATTCGGCTTCCGTCAACAGCACTCTCGGCCAGGTGATCCGCAACGGCAACGTGATCGGTGAACGTGTTCTGCTTCGCGCCAAGTCGCCCGTTCAACCACCACCGGCGGCCACCTTCGCCTCCTCCACGAATGCCGGCGTGTGCCCACACAACTCCCTCGTCGAGCAGCACGCTGAGTGTCGGGTCGAACTCCGGGTCAAAACAAGCTTCATAAGCGCCGTACCCGTAGAGCAGGCACGGGGCTCGACCGTCCAGCGGCGTATCCACAGAGCGCACCACCGTCACGGGTATCTCTGCTCCAGCAGATGGCACCCAGTGCCGCTCGGTCACATACCGCTGGGGGTGATATGACGGAGCGGCCTGATCCCAAAGGTGCCGCCGCGTTCCGGAGTTGAGGTCGACGGCATACCAGCTCTTGGGATGGATCCAGGACTGTTCGACGATCTGGACTTCGTCGGTATCGAACAGTTCGTTGTGGGCAAGGGCCAGCGTGCCATAGGGATACGAGGGGAGAATGTCGACGGGGTCGCTCAGATGTCCGTCACCGCTCAGCCGATAGCTGCGAGCGCGCAGCACTGCGTCGCGGCGAAGTGTCGTGACGACGTGACCGGCGAAGGCCGTGACGTCATACAGGCGCTCGGCCGGATCTTCCGGCAGCAGCTGCTCCCAGTTGTGGTGGCCCGGATCTTCCAGAGGAGCGCTCATCATCTGAAACTCTTGAGCCCAGAGGTTCGTAACGATGAGCAGCCGATCGCCGCTGGCCGTCCGAGCGTGCTCGCAGGAGTACTCCACTCCCTTCTCCCGAGGCTGCACACAGCGCGCGGACTGGTCCGGCGAATGCGCATCGATGAGCCACACCTCGCTGGTGTCACGGTTCGCCGTTCGAAGAACGATGAGATCGCCGGACCGGGTGCCTCGGACGTCGACCTCGTACTGCTCGTCGGCTTCGGTGAACACCAAGACGTCATCGGCGGCCGGCGTGCCGAGCCGGTGCCGCCAGACCTGATAGGGCCGGTAGGCGTCGTCGTGGACGGTGTAGAAATAGGTAGCCGAGTCGGCGCTCCAAGCGCCGCCGTAATACGACCTCTCAATGACATCAGCAAGGTCGGTCGGACTGTCGGCAGCTTCAAGGTCCCGAAAGCGCAGCACGTATACCTCGTTGCCGGTGGTGTCGAACGAGTAGGCGAGCAGCTGCTCGTCCGGGCTGACTTCGCACGCTCCGATCTCGACGTACGTCGAGTTTCCGAGCAGAGACTGGGGGTCGAGAAGCAAAGTGTCGGTGTCCGCAGGCTCAAGCTCTTCATCAGCAAGGCCATCACGACCTCGCCACAATTGCGGGTACTCACTTCCGGTTGGCGTCAGGTTGTAGTAAGAAAACCTTGCACGCCGGTAACTGACCGACGAATCAGTATCGGCCACGCGCGACCTCATGCGACCGGTCAGGGCGTCCACCAAAGGAAGCAAATGAGCCGTCGAAGACTCGTAGAACGAGCGCTCGGCGGCCAGGTGCGCCACCACCTCCGGGCTGTCGGTGTCACAAAGCCACGCATAGCCGTCCACTCGGCGATCACCGTGCAACTCCCGCACTATCTCCCGCCGGGCAGCTTCGCGAATACTGGCTGCCGGGTCAGGAGATCGCACCATGTCCGGCAACCTACCCCGCCCGCAGGCCGACCCGGCCGTCGAAGGAGAGCCACATGAGACCGAAATTCACGACGGCCAAGGCAGCCGCAGGAGTAGTCGCCAGCGCGCTCCTGTTCACCACCGCCCTGCTCGGGAGCACGTCAGCCACCACCGCGTCGGCCGCGAGCGAGAGCAAGGCTCCAACATTCACCATGGGGATCACCGACGCGGTCGACTCGTTCAATCCGTTCAACGGCATCGTCGCGTCATCGTTCGAAGCCTGGTCTTTGATGTACGACTACATGATCAGCTGGGCTCCCAAGGACATGAGTCCGCAACCCGGACTTGCAACGTCCTGGGATACCAGCAAGGACGGATTGACCTGGACGTTTCACATCCGGTCGGGCGTGCAGTGGAGCGACGGTGTTCCCTTGACAGCCCGCGACATTGCCTATACCTACAACCGCATTCTTCACGGCAGCGTGGAGTCGGGCACCTGGGGCTCGTACTTGAAGTCGGTCAAGTCCGTGACTGCGCCAGACGCCACCACCGTGGTACTACAGCTTTCAAAACCGAACGCTGTCCTTCCGCTGCTCCCGATGCCGATCATTCCCCAACATGTCTGGAAGCACGTCAGTGAAGGTCAGGTGAAGACTTATCCCAACGAGCCGGTCAACGGGAAGCCGGTGGTGGGCTCGGGGCCGTTCGAGCTCGTCGAGGGCAAGTCGGACGGGTCGACGTACCGCTTCATACGCAATCCAAACTACTGGGGCGGCGAGCCGCATGTCGGCGATGTAACGATGCAGGTGTTCCAATCCGAAGACACACTCATTCAGGCCCTGAAAGCTGGCGACATCGACTTCGCCGAAGGGATCAACGCGCTGCAGGTGACAGCCTTGCAAGGTCAGCCCGGCATAACAGCGCAGAACGGCAACTCTCCCGGCTTCGATGAGATCGCCTTCAACACCGGCTCGGTGAACCTCAAGACCGGGAAACCTATGGGAAACCCCAATCCTGCGGTGCTCGATCCGAAGTTCCGGTTTGCGCTCAACTTCGCGATCGACCGCAAGACCATCGTCTCGCGGGTGTACCAAGGAGCAGGCCAACCTGCCTACAACATCATTCCGCCGGCGTATCCGACGTACTACTGGAAATCGCCGGCTTCCGATGCCTACGCATATGATCCGGCCAAGGCCAAACGGCTACTCAACGCCGCTGGCTACACGATGGGCTCCGACGGGTTCCGCACGCTTCCCAACGGCCAACCGATCGGACAGTTGCAGCTCTATGCTCGCTCAGACTCGCCCACGTCGCAGAATACGATCGCTCTCTTGAAGGAATGGCTGTCGAACGTGGGGATCGACTCCACAGTCATCTCCGTGCAGAGCAACAAGCTGACGAACATCATTCTGCAAGGGAACTACGACATCTTTCAGTGGGGTTGGTACGTCGAACCCGACCCAGACTCGATACTCAGCTACTTCACTTGTGGTCAGCGTGGGGTGTGGTCAGACTCGTGGTACTGCAATCCCAAGTACGACCGCCTCTACACCCAGCAGCACGCCGAGATGAACTTGGCCAAGCGAGCGGCGATCGTTCAGCGGATGCAGACCATGCTGTACAACGACGCGCCGTACCTGAACACGGTCTACAGCCAGATCGGCGAGGCCTACCGCAGTGACCGCTGGACCGGCTTCGTACCGCAGCCGAGTCGCGGAGGTGTCTTGCTGTACCAGTATGGGCATGCGAACTACCTGAACATGCGGCCCGTCAGCCAAGACTCAAGCAACCCGAACGCCGCCACTAGTTCCAGCGACTCCTCCTCGAGCTCCGGTCAGACCATGATCATCGTGCTGGCAGCACTGGCTGCGGTGGTGGCACTGGCGGCGGGAGCCTTCGCCTACCGGCGGGCGCATGCGGACCAGCGCGAGTGAGCGCTGCCCTAAAGGTAGCGGCGTCCGGGCCAGAGCCGGCGCCATTGTCCGAAGTGGAGGAGGTCAAGCCCCGTCGATCGGCGAGCGTGAAGTGGTTCGCTGGTCGCATCGTTGGGTCGATTGGCACATTGGCGTTCATCGTCGTGGTGAACTTCTTCTTGTTCCGGGTGATCAACCCCCACCCCGAGCTGACCCTCGCCCGCGGGCGAGCGACGACGCCGGCGCAACTTCAGGCCATCATCGAAAAATATGGCCTCAATCAGCCGCTACCACAGCAGTTCCTCACCTATCTGAAGAACATCGCGACGCTGGACTTTGGCACGTCGTACCAGTTCAGCCAACCAGTGCGCACCCTCATGCTCGACCGGTTGTGGCCCACACTGCTCCTCGTCGGCACCTCAACGATCCTGTCCATCGTCTTCGGCCTGTGGATCGGCACCATCGCGGCATGGAACCGAGGAGGCGGATTCGACAATGTTTCCAGCACCATTACTGTCACCTTGTATTCGATGCCGGAGTGGTGGCTCGGCCTGATCCTGTTTCTGTTGTTCGCCACCGGTATCTGGTTCATGCCGAGGCTGTTCCCCATCGGCCAGCTGCAGACCCCAGGCTTGAACGCCTGGTCATGGTCAGGCATCGTCGACATCGCCTGGCACCTCGTGCTTCCCGTAGTAACGCTTGCGCTCGCCTACCTCGCCGAGTACTCCCTGATCATGCGGTCGTCGCTGCTCGACGAGATGGCCGAGGACTACCTCATGACCGCGCGTGCCAAGGGTCTGCAGGACCTCCTGGTACGCCGCCGTCACGCCGTCCGGAACGCACTGCTTCCCGTCGTGACTCTTGTGTCGCTCAACTTGGGCTTTATCGTCTCCGGCGCGATCACCGTGGAGACCGTGTTCTCCATTCCTGGTCTCGGTCTGCTGACCACCGAAGCCTTGCGAATACCCGACATACCGGTTCTGCAAGGCACGTTTTTTGTCTTCTCAGCCGCGGTTGTGGTGGCAAATCTTGTGTCCAACCTGCTCTACGGCCTGCTTGACCCCCGGGTTCGGCTATGACGGCTGCAGACAGTCCCGTTGCCGTCCGGCCGCTCACCGCGCGTCAGGTGACGTGGCGGCGCCGAAAGGCGGCCGCCGGGCGGACCTGGCAGGAGTTCCGACGCCATAAACCGGGCGTCGCCGGCCTCTGCGTCCTGATCCTGTTCGCCCTGGTAGCGGTCTGCGCACCGCTGATCGTCGACTCGTCAGGACTGTCCCGCATCTCGGCCCTCGGTGGGGTGCTGGCACCGCCGAATTCGTCGTACTGGCTGGGGACCGACGAGTACGGGCGCTCGGTGTTAACGCTGCTGATCTATGGCGCGCGAATCTCGCTACTCGTCGGCCTGCTCGCAACAGTAATTTCCATGGTGCTCGGAACGCTGATCGGCATTGCGTCCGGATTCGTCGCAGGACCCATAGGAGGCGTGCTCTTCCGACTCACCGAATGGTTTCTCGTCATACCTTTCCTTCCGCTTGCCTTGGTCCTGGCGACACTGCTCGGAAGCTCTCTGCTCACCGTGGCCTTCGTGATCGGCGTGACGAGTTGGCCAGGCACCGCTTTGCTGATCCGCTCTCAGACGTTGTCGATCAAGGAAAGGCCCTACATGGAACGGGCGCGGGCGCTTGGCGCAGGCGGTTGGCATCAGATGGCCAGACACATTCTTCCCAACGTCATGCCGATGGTGTTCGCGAACACCACTCTCACCGTTGCCGGGGCGATTCTGGCTGAGACAACCCTGTCATTCCTCGGGTTCGGGGACCCGACTCGAGTGTCGTGGGGAACGATGCTGGACTCGGCGTTCAGCAACGGCGCCTTATCGCTCGGCGCCTGGTGGTTTCTGTTTCCGCCCGGGATCTGTGTCGTGCTGGTGGTGCTTTCATTCACGCTGGTCGGACAAGCACTGGAGGAGATCTTCAATCCGCGCCTCCGAGGTCGCTGAATGGCCGCCTTGTTGGAGATGCAGGACGTCTCGGTTACCTACCGCAGCGCCGGAGGCGACCTACCGGCTGTGCGCGGTGTCACGTTCTCGGTATCGACCGGAGAGAGCGTGGGCCTCGCCGGTGAGTCCGGGTGCGGAAAGTCGACGCTGGCGTCCACGGTGCTTCGGTTGCAACCGACGACAGCCTTGGTCGAAGGGGCGGTCCTGCTCGAGGACCAGAACGTTCAGACCGTGCCGTGGGGGCAGCTGCGCGCACTCCGCTGGGCGGAGGCTGCCATGGTGTTTCAGGGCGCTTCGCACTCCCTCAACCCCGTCCAGCGCATCGACGACCAGATCGCTGAGCCGATCCGCCTACACGACTCCTCGATCGACAAGGCTGAGGGCCGCCGTCGCGTAGGCGAGCTGCTCGAACAGGTGGGGTTAGCGACCTCGCGCGCACGCGCATATCCGCATCAGCTGTCAGGGGGGCAGCGGCAGCGCGTCATGATCGCCATGGCACTGGCCTGTCGGCCCAAGCTGATCGTTGCCGACGAGCCGACCACAGCCCTCGACGTCATGGTCCAGGCGCAGGTACTTGGTGTGCTTACCGGGCTCGTTCGCGAGCTTGGGCTCGGTCTGCTGCTGATCAGCCATGACTTGTCAGTCCTCGGTACGACGTGTGACCGGGTCTTCGTCATGTACGCCGGGCGAGTGGTCGAGGAAGGCCCAGGAGTCGGACTCTTCGATCAC
This sequence comes from Propionibacteriales bacterium, assembly GCA_038252945.1. Classification (GTDB taxonomy): domain Bacteria; phylum Actinomycetota; class Actinomycetes; order Propionibacteriales; family Nocardioidaceae; genus JAUJOE01. Next base: position 8,453 of record JBBSHN010000015.1, read on the forward strand.
CCACTACACCCCTACGGCGGTGCTTTGGCGGCGGCCTTCCCCCGGATAGGTGATGTGCGCGCCCGCTTCGCCCCCGTCGGACTCCCCGGCGACCCACCGGACCCACGAAACGTACCGAGCGGGTGTCCGTTTCATCCGCGCTGCGCGCTTGCGACAGACGTGTGCACGTCGGTAGACCCCCCGTTGGAGCCGAAGGGGCCGAACCGCCTCGTGGCCTGTCACCACGCTGACCCCGAACGGGACATGAAGCTGCTGCTCGCGTCCCGGGTCGCTGCTGCAAGAGTGGCCTCGTGAGCAGCGAGGTCCTGTCGGCGCGCCAGCTCACCGTGACCTTCCCGGGTCGAAGTGGCAGACCGGATGCCCGAGCCGTTGACGGCCTGGACCTTGATCTGGCTCAGGGCGAGATTCTCGCGCTGGTCGGCGAGTCGGGTTGCGGCAAAACAACCCTCGCGCGAACGCTGTTGGGTCTTGAGACACCGCGTGTGGGGACCGTCTCGTACGCCGGTCAGCCGTTGTCCTACACGAGCCGAGCACTGCGGAAATACCGACGTCGCGTCCAGCTGATCCTCCAAGACCCCACCGGCGCTCTCAATCCTCGGCAGAGTGTGTACGAGTCGGTGGCCGAAGGCATTCGGATTCACAAGCTCGTTGCCGCCCAACGCGGCTCGGGTGAGCAGGTAACCGAGGTCGATCTCGTCGCCCGAGCAATGTCTCGCGCAGGTATGCGCCCACCGGAGCGGTTCTATCTCAACTATCCGCACCAGCTGTCCGGCGGGCAGCGGCAACGAGTGGTCATCGCCGGTGCGCTGGCCTTGGAGCCGGACGTCTTGGTCGCCGACGAGCCGGTGTCAAGCCTGGACGCGTCCATCCGCGGCGAGATCTTGGCGTTGTTGCTGCGACTGCGGGAGGAGCTTCGCCTTTCGGTGCTGGTGGTGACCCACGACCTGGGCCTTGCCTGGAACATCGCCGACCGCATCGCGGTCATGTACCTCGGGCGGATCGTCGAGGTGGGCAGCACCGAGGAGGTGCTGGGCTCGCCGAAGCATCCTTATACACGGGCGCTGCTCTCCGTGGTCCCAGAGATCGACGAGATCGAGCCCATCGTGCTGCACGGCGAGACGCCGGACCCGGCACGCATCCCCTCGGGCTGTCGCTTTCACCCGCGGTGCCCCGCCCTGGCGAGCGGTGAAGCAGCGGCAGCCGGGATCGAGAACGACTGCTACGCCAAGACCTTGCCGGTTCTCTTGTCCGCTGGAGGCCACCCGGCCGCATGCTGGCTGCCCGGTCGGCTACCAGCCATGCAGGAATCCGCGACGTTTCCCCAGCCGCAGGAAGCGTCAGAGGTCGCCACAAGGTGAGAGAGGCCTGATGGGCACTCTGCAACCCGCCCTTCCGAAGTACATGTACGTCGACCAGGCTCACTTCGAGCAGGAACGCGAGAACGTTCTGTACCGCAGTTGGTTCTGTGTTGGTCGGACCACTGACCTTTGCCTCGATCAACAGAGTCGGCTGGCAGTTGTCGACGTGGTGGGCGAATCCGTCCTCGTGACGAGCGACCGGAAAGGAACCCTGCACGCTGCATACAACGTGTGTCGTCACCGTGGCTCTCAGATAGTGCCAACCACCGACACAGCGACCCAAAGCAGCGACGTGAAGGCGTTGCGGTGCCCGTATCACTCGTGGACCTACGACCTCAACGGCAACCTGCTCAAGGCGCCTCACACAGAGGACATCACCGACTTCGACTCGTCGAGATTTTCGTTGCATCCGGTCGGGGTGAGCAGGTGGGGTGGCTTCGTTTTTGTCCACCTGACCCCGGCGGATGCCTCCCCGCTGAGCGCCGAACTCGCGCCGTACGCTGAGCGGCTATCTCGCTATCCCGTCGACACACTCGTCACCGGGCTGAGCTTCAGCTACGACGTCGCGGCCAACTACAAGGTGCTCGCCGAGAACTACAACGAGTGCTATCACTGCGGGCCTGTGCATCCGGAGCTTACGCGGCTGGTTCCGTCCTTCGGCAGCGGAGGTCAGAGCCTTGACTGGGAGGACGGTATCCCGCACCGAGACGGCGCCTGGACCTTCACGTTGACGGGCACCACGAACCGCCGTCCCTTCCCGGGTCTGAACGAGGAAGAACGGTCTCGCCACAAGGGTGAGCTGATCTACCCCAATCTCTGGCTGTCGTGTGCCGCCGATCATGTCGCCGCCTTTGTTAGCTGGCCGCTTGACTCAGGCCACACCCGCATGCAGTGCGACGTGTTGTTCGAGCCCGAGGCTGCCGCAGGCACAGGTTTCGATCCGCATGACGCCGGTGACCTGTGGGATCTCGTGAACTCCCAGGACTGGGTGATCTGCGAGTCGGTGCAGCGCGGCATGAATTCCCGCGCCTACAGCCAAGGATGGTTCGCGCCGATGGAGGACGCGAGCGCTGACATCCGGCGGTGGCTGCTTCCGCGCCTCCAGGCAGCGCCGTGACACGTCTGTCGGACCGTTATGAGTACGTCGTCATAGGGCTCGGCGGGCTCGGCAGCGCAGCAGCGTACTTCCTGGCGAAGCGTGGATGCTCTGTGCTCGGCCTGGAGCAGTTCGAGTTCGCACACTCCCGCGGTGCGTCGCATGACACCTCCCGCATTCTTCGGCACAGCTACCACACACCGGAGTACGTCGCGCTGACGTTCGCCGCGTACGACGACTGGGCGATGCTTGAAGTCGACTCCGGCGAGCAGCTGGTGACTCAGGTGGGTGGTCTCGACCTGTTTCCGCCCGGCGGCGCTATTCCGATCACCGACTACACCACGTCGATGGCGGCGCTAGAAGTCGACTACGAAGAGCTGGACGCCCGCGATGTGCGTCGGCGTTGGCCGCAGCTCGCCCTTCCCGCCGACACAGTAGGTCTGTTCCAGCAGCGCGCCTCGATAGTGCCGGCGGCGCGCGGAACTGCTGCTCTGCGCGCTCAGGCGCGCCGGTTCGGAGCGACCTTGGTGGATCGAACGGCGGTGGAGCGCATAGAGGCGGCCGACGATGTAGCGGTCGTGCGGGTCCTTGGACAAACGATACGAGCTCGTCGCGTCATTGTCTGCGCGGACGCGTGGACTCGCGACCTGATGCTTCCCCTCGGCGTCGATCTGCCGCTCATTGTGACCTTGGAGCAGGTGACGTACTTCTCCCCTCCCGATCCCGCCCCGTTTCGGCCCGGCCGCCTGCCGCTGTGGATCTGGATGGACGACCCGTCCTTTTACGGCTTCCCCTGCTACGGCGAACCGACGGTGAAGGCCGCTCGCGACTGCAGCGGCATAACCGTCACAGCGGAGAACCGACCGTTCGACGCCGACCCGGAACGGTTGAAGGAGCTGAGCGAGTTCATGGCCGTCACCCTGCCCGGCAGCGGGCCGGCGGTACGCTCGAAGACCTGCCTGTACACGCTTCCGCCCGACCGCGACTTCGTGCTGGATGCCGTGCCGGGAGCGGGAGCCGTTCTCGTCGGACTCGGGGCCGGGCACGGGTTCAAGTTCGCGCCGACCTTCGGTCGACTGCTCAGTGAGCTGGCGTGCACCGGGGAGACCAGCGCTGATGTCACCAGCTTTGCGCTCGACCGCGAGGCCCTCACATGCTCGGACTATCCGGTCAACTGGCTGGTATGAGGAGACGCTGCGAGTCTGCGTCGGTCGATGCCGATCTCGTCGGCCGTCGCGCTGCGCACCCACGCCTGCAGCTGCTGGCGGCTGACCGTGTCGTAGATCAGCGCCGCAACGGAGAGGCCATCGAGCAGTGCGCCGATGCGGGTGACAGCGCTGGCCGGATCCGAACACGAGAAGTCTCCCGACCGGACGCCGTCGGTGATCACCTCCTCGAGCGCGTCCCGCCAGCGTTGGTCGAGCATGCGCAGTGAAGCGCTGATCGACGGTGCGCGCAGAGCTGTCGACCAGGCTTCGATCCACAGAGTCCAGCCGTGCGCCGGACCGGTAGGGCCGTACTGGCTCAACACCTCTCGAAGCCGCTCGACCGGGTCACCCGGGCGGGCGAGTGCCTTGTCGAGCTGGTCTGCATCCCTGACTACGGCGTACTCAAGGGCTTGGACGAGCAGCGCGTCCTTGGTCGCGTAGTGATAGAAAACGAGGCCGGAGCTCACGCCGAGCGCCCGAGCCACATCAGCAACCCGCAAAGACGCCATGCCGCTTCGCTCGATTTCGGCGATGGTGGCAACCAGGATCTCCTCCCGGCGTACCTCCACCTTCTGTCTTCTCACGCTGTGACCGCCGCTGCTCAAGGCTTGATCCGGTCGAGGCGGGGAATGGTCTCCTGCCAGTGGCGGGTGCCGACGGTGCGCCAACCGTCGGGACCGGCCTCCTGGGCCAGCAGGTCGATCGTGATCTCGAAGGTATCCGCCGACATCGCGACGTCGAGGGTTCCCTTCGTGGACACGTCAACCTCGGGCCAACGGATGCAGAACGTGGCCTCCGCCGCGGCGCTCTGTTCGAGAGTCGTGGTGTCGACGGTGACCCGTCCGCTGTAGTGCTCGGTTGCCTGGCCGTCATACGGGACGTCGTAGGTCGATCCGTGGTCGATGACGCACGCCGTCACCCCCGCGAGCACGTCCCGCTCCTGCCGCCAGGTCACCCCGGTCGGCTTCTCACCCGACCTCCCTAAGGAAGTGAGCGCTGGCGGGTCGAATGGCGGGCTCCCGGTGTACTCGGGCAGGAGCAACTCCCCACCGTGCACTTTGAAGCTGACGGGGTTCGGCGGCGCAGCGGTGTTCGGCCAGTCCGCGCCCGCCACCGAGAGCCGCAGCCGCTGGCCCTGCGCGAACGCGTACGCGCAGGCGTCAAGCTCGACCTCGACGTCGTACACCTCCCCCCGGGCGAGCGGCTCCACCGAGCCGTAGCCCGCGCGACAGCCCAGGTTGAGCGCCCCTCGGCTGACGAGTGCCGAAGCTCCGTCATCGAACACGTCGCAGAGCTTGACCGACAGATACGCCGACGGGGCATCTGCACTGATGCGCAACCGCACGCCGGGATGCCCCAGCAGGGTGATCGCGCCCGCGTCCCACTCCCACGTGAGCGATGCAGCGTCGTCGTACCGCAGATCGGCACTCTGCCCCCACGGCAGGTGGCCTGCGCAGTCGATCCACGCGTCCACGCCAACATCCGCCCTGACCTGGTACGTCGGCTTGGCTTCAAGGTCGCGGGTCACCATCTGCACGCGAGGCGTCGGCCACTGTTCTCGGATCCAGACGCCGCCAGACTCATCGAGGACTGGTGAAGGCCGCGTCGACGTGCGCACGAAGCAGGTGACGCTTGGACGATGGTCGCTGAGCCCGTCGTCGACGCCGTTGTCGATCCCGCGTAGCCATCGGTCCCACCACGCCACCATTTCCGGCAGCGAATCGATCCGCGGCCCGGGAAGCGACGTGTCAGTCGCCGCGTGCGCCCAAGGCCCCGCCAGCAACCGATGCGGTACGCCGTGTGCGCTCAGCTGCTGCATCATGCGGAACGAGTTGTTGCGATAGCCGTCGGCCCAGCCGGCGATGATCATCGTCGGACAGGTGATGCGGTCGTACGCCGGGCGCACGGACCCGTGCCGCCAGTAGGGCCCGTCGAGCTGCTCGTGCAGCCAAGTCAAAAGCCAAGGCTCCGCGGTGTCGATTCGCCGCACCCACTCGTCGCGCCATGCCTCTCCCCACACCGCCGGCACCGGAGGAAGGGCATTCATCGGTGTCATGAAGGAGCAGTAGTCGACAAGGTCGAGCACCTTGAGGACACCGCCGCGGTAGTGCACGTCGTCTGTGTAGCGGTCGTCGGTTCCGTAAATCGCGATGATCGCCTTGAGCTGGTCAGGCTGCTCGCAGGCCATCTGGAGGGAGTTGAACGCCGAGTACGAGGTGCCGTACATCCCAAGACTGCCGTCGCACCACTCCTGACCTGCGAGCCAAGCCAGCACAGCAGCGAGATCGCGCTGCTCGCGCGGCGGGTACTCATCGGTGGCGTCACCGCCGGAAGAGCCGGTTCCGCGAAGATCGAGCCGGCACACTGCGTACCCGTGGTCATCGCGCAGTCGGACGTAGTCCGGCCGGTACGACGCCGTCAGGTCGTCCTTGCGGTAGGGCAGAGCCTCCAGGATGCACGGCTGCGGGGCCGCGCTGTATCTACCTTCCGGAAGGTAGAGCGTCGCCGAGAGCGAGACGCCGTCGTCCATGGGGACCCTCACCTCGCGGCAGCGAGGATCCACGTCGGGCCGGTTCACGTGCCGACTGCGTTGTGGTGCTGCAGCAGCTCGAGAACTTCGTCGACCGGCAGCCCCAACGACGTGTTTCCCGACCGGCCAACGACGGTCGAGGAGTTGAAAATGGAGTTGAGCACGGCCTCTTCGCTCGCCTCCACCACCGCAGAGAACAGCTGGTCGAAGGCCCGTCCCGCTACCAGGGCCGTCGACGTGCTCCGGCCCTCCCGACTCACACGCACGCCGGTTGAGGTTGCCATGAAGATCTCACCGCTGCCGTGCTGGGCGACTGAACCGGTGCGAGCAAGCCCGAGGCCGACCCGGCGCGCCAACCGCGAGCATCCCGCACCGTCGACCGGCGCGTCGGTCACGACGAGTCCGATGCACGAACCTGCCGGAGGAGGCGAGGCTGATTCGGGGTCTCCCTCGACGGGGGGCAGCAGTCGCCCGACTGGCACGCCGGACACGGTCAGCTGCTGCCGCCTACCGAAGTTGGTCATTAGCAGCACTCCCACCGTGTGACCGTCCGGTGTGACCCGTGACGCCGTACCGATGCCGCCCTTAAACCCCAGGCAGCTCATCCCGCTGCCCGAACCGACGGCGCCTTCGTCCGGCGGGAAATCGGTACCGACCGAGGCATCGGCGGCCTCCCACGCTCGCACGACGTCGTCTCGGCTCACCTGCATGCGTCGAGCGTCGTTCAGGAACGAGTCATCGCACTCGGCAACCACCGGAATGATGAAGTCCTCAGCGACATCCGGGAACCGCTCGAGCATCAGCTCGCAGGCAGCGTCGTACACACGGCCCAACTGCAAGGTTGAGGTCAGGAACACCGGTGTCTCGAGCGTCCCCCATTCGCCCGCGGTGATGAATCCGGTGCACTCTCCCGCCCCGTTGAGCACAGCGCCACCGGCCGGGAGCATCTGGTGAAAGGGGTCGTCCCGCAGCCGAACGACGGTCACACCGGTGCGAGCAACTCCTCGCCCATCAGGAGGGTCCGGTTCATCGCGCCAGACCGTCGCATGGCCGACGCCCACACCGTCGACATCCAACACAGAGTTCGTGGGTCCCGACGGCAGCGACCCGATACTGATTTGCAAGTCAGTAAGCCGTGGCATGATCAGATCCTGCCGCATCAGGTTGCCAAGCGGAATGGAGCCCAGTCGATGATTCCGGTGGTGTGGTCCGTGGCCACAAAACTGCACAGACCGGAGCGCGAGGTCTGGATCGGCATGCCGCTGGACGGCTCAGAGCTTCCCGAACGCGTGACCGCGATCGAGCAGGCGCTACGGGCAGCCAACCATCCCTTCCTCAAGGCGGAGCAGCACTTGGAGGAGGCGCTGGAGACGGTGCACGCACCGGAACTGGTGCGGCATCTAGCGACGGCGTACGACGCCTGGCTCGGCGGTGGCTTCGTCGAACACGGACAAGACCGAGTGGTTCCCTACTTCTTCCCGACCGCGGCAATGCTTGGTCCGATTCCGGCGACGCGTGCCAGCTCTGTCCACGCCAGGGCGGGCGAGTTCTGCTACGACACGATGACCACTGTCGGCCCCGGAAGCTGGGAGGCGATCAGGGCGGCGGCGGACTGCGCGCTCACGGCAGCGGAGCTGGTGCTCGACGGACGAGCGACCCAGACGTACGCCTTGTGCCGCCCCCCCGGACACCACGTCACGAAAGGCGCCCACGGCGGATCGTGTTACCTCAACAACGCCGCGCTCGCGGCGCAACGGCTGGTGTCCGGCGGCCACGAGCGCGTGGCGGTGATCGACGTCGACGCCCATCACGGCAACGGCACCGCCGCGATCTTCTATGAGCGTCCGGACGTCTTCTACGGATCGGTGCACGTCGACCCGGGAGCGGGGTGGTTCCCGCACGTAGTGGGCCATGCGACAGAGACCGGAGCCGGCGCGGGCACCGGCACAACGCTCAACGTCCCCCTCGCTCCTGGCAGTGGCGACATGCCGTTCCTTCAGGGGGTACAGGCACTGGCAGAAGCAGCGCACGAACGAGGCTCGACGGCGCTAGTCGTGTCGCTCGGAGTCGACGCCGCCTCCGATGATCCGGAGAGCCCCCTCGAGGTGACACTGGACGGCTACCGGGAGGCGGGCACGCTACTACTGGGCCAGCTGGCGCTGCCCTCCGTCGTCGTTCAGGAGGGCGGGTACCACCTTCCGACGCTCGGCGCTCTAGTCAGCGCTTTCGTCGCCGGCTGAGCTTTTCGCCTCAGCTTGCTTGCTAGCAACTGGTATGTCGAAGAATCTCTATCCCATCGTTTTGGAGCCGTCGAGGGACTCCCGAAGAATATCTGCGTGGCCCGCATGCTGAGCGGTCTCGGCGATGATGTGGAGGAGCACCCTACGAGCGGACCACTGCTTTCCGGGTTCAAACCATGGAGCCTTCGGCAACGGATGCGAGGCGCCGAGGTCGGGCAGTGTGCTCACGAGTTCGTCGGTTCGCCGGGTGACCTCGTCATACTGCTCAAGCACGTCGGCCAGCGTTTCGTCTGGAAGCATCTCGAACTGGCTCGCCCACTCCGTCTGCCCACTCTGGGACATCGCCTCTGGGCCACCGACGATAAAGTTCGCCCACTGCCTCTCGGTGGCGGCCACATGCTTAATGAGGCCGCCCACGCACAGTTCACTCGCGGTCGTGCGCTCCCTCGCCTGGTCGTTCGTGAGATCCCGCGTGGTATAGCGCAGGAAGTGCCTGTGTGTTGCGAGAGCCTCCAACAGGTCCGAGCGCTCCTGCGGGTTCTTAACGTCAGACGTCATGGCGTGTTCAGACGTGGCGCTCAAGTCTGGTCGGTGCGCGGGTCTAGCTCCTCGGCTGTCCGGTACTGAGTGTCCAGCTCTTCTCGCTGACTTGTCGCGGTGGCTTGGGAGTCCTGCGCCGTTGCGGCGAGCCGTTCTGCCTCTGCTGCCTTGGCATCAGCCTCGGCCTGCAGTTGCCGTGCCCGTGCGTCCCTCTCGGCTGCTTCGGCCTCTTGGCGGCGCACGTCGGTTTCGCGTTCTTGAGCCTGCTGGCGGATCTCTTCGGCCTGTTGGACCCGCCTTGTGGTGGACCCTCTTCGTGCCAACCATGCGGCGAGAGCGATCAGTGCGATCACCACGACGACGGCAACAATGATCCAAACGATGGTGCTGGTGGACATCACAGTGCTCCCTTCTCACAGCCGGCCATCGCCTCAAGGATCCCACAAAAGCGGTGTGATCAGTGGACGGCCACTGGAGTCGCGTCCTGCTGGTCCGCTTGCGTCGGCACCGACTGGGCGCGCCGAGGAAGCATCAGAGCCGGGACCAGGGTGAGCACGACCAGCGCCCACGCGACCCAGTAGGTGTGGGCGAACGCACTGGCGGCGTCAGCCAATCCCTGCGCCACCCTTTCCGGACCTCCGATCTTCGCCACCAAGGAGGGGTCCTGGTACGACGCGATCGCCGGCCCAGCAAGTGCCGAGGACTGCAGTCCGTTAGTAAGGAGCACCGACATCACAGCGACTCCTACCGAGCTGGAGATCTGCTGGGTGATGTTCAACAGGGTCGACCCACGGGCGACTTGAGAATTGCTCAGGGTTCGCAAGGCGGTGGTGAACAGCGGCATCATCGTCGAACCCATGCCGAGACCCATCACGAACAGAAACGCGATGATTAGGGGATACGACGTGTCGGCCTGTATCTGCGTCAGTCCGAACATTCCTGCGATGATCAGCAACAGCCCGACGGGCACGATCCGACCTACCGGTATGCGATCGACGAGTGCTCCGGCGATCGGCATGGTAACCATGGCGCCGAGTCCCTGAGGCGCAACGAGAAGTCCGGCGTCGAGGGTCGACTGCCCCCTTACCTGTTGGAAGTACGTCGGGACCAGCAACAGTCCGCCGAAGAACGCAGCCGCGAAGAGGAACATCGTCATGACGGAGACTGCGAGGTTCCGGTCGCGGAACAACCGAAGGTCCAACAACGGGTGTCGGGCGCGGAAGGCATGCCGTACGAAGGTGGCCATGAGTACCACGCCGAACAACATTGACACCCACACCCGAGGAGCGGTGAAGTCACCGTTCTCCTCAGGAAGGCTCGAGACACCGAAGAGGAACAGCGCCAGCCCCGGAGACATCAGCAACATGCCCACGAAGTCGAAAGACTCAGAGGGTTCGGGTACGTCGCGAGGAAGCGCGAGAACTGAGTAGACCAGAGCCACAACGCCGATCGGCGCGTTGATCAAGAAGATCCAGTGCCAGCTCGCATTCGCAATCAACCAGCCCCCGATGATCGGGCCGAGGATCGGACCGAGCAGCATCGGCACACCGAGAATGGCCATCAGCCGCCCCATGCGGCGAGGACCTGCCGCCCTGCTCATAATCGTCATGCCGAGCGGCATCAGCATTCCGCCGCCAAGCCCTTGCAGCACGCGGAAGGCGATGAGCATGTTGATCGAGTTCGCGGCCGCGCAGAGCACCGAACCGCCGGTGAAGAGCGTGATCGCGCTCAGGTACAGGCGCTTGGTGCCGAACCGGTCGGCCGCCCAACCAGTCAGCGGAATGACGGTGGCGAGCGCCAGCGTGTAGCCGGTGACGGTCCAGGCGACGTGGGAGTACGTGATCGGCTGGTCGACGGACCCGAAGACGGTCTGAAACGTCGGCAGGGCGACATTGACGACCGTGATGTCGAGGATCGACATGATCGCGCCAAGTACGACGACGCCGGCGACCTTGAGCACAGCGGCGTCGATCTTGTCTGGGTATTCCGGGGCTGCAATCGATGACATGCGACTTCTCGTTCCTTGCACGAAATAATGGCAGGCGTCGGCTGGCGCCAGCGTTTCGGGACGAGGCAGCCGTGACCTTGATCGTAGCCAACACTCACCTCAGCGCCGACATTCCGGCCGCCCTCCCGTTGACCCGTCACTTCTGGTGCGTTGACCCGTCGGTCGTGGTGCGTTGACCCGTCACATGTGGTTGCGCGCCAGCCGTGGGAAAGAGCGACGTCCCCCTTGCAGGTAGTCAGGTCCGGGCGTTGCGGGATTCGCGGTAATGGGTCAGCTTCTGTCCGGCGGTCGCCCCGGCGGGTCAGCCGCTTGCAAGCGAGCGAGGTAGCGCTCCCAGGCCTCGAGGTCAGGGTCAACGAGGAGCGCAGCATCGGTAACTCCTCCCCCTTCAGTCAGCGCCCGAGCGGAGGTCCGCGAGCGCCGCACCGACTCGGGGCTCTCAACCGAAGGAGGATGCCAGGTCCGCCACCATATATATGTTCCGACAACAGCAAAGAACGGCCACTCAAACGTGTACACCCAAGCAACTTCGTGCCCATCCAAGGCGCGACCGAGCTCTATCCATCCGGCTCCGATACAGAGGGGCAGGCCTAGAACGAGCGGGAGGTACTTGCGGATAGACACGGCTAGACGGAGACGTCCCGCCCGCGATCCATCACCGCGAACCTCCCACCGGTCGAGTCTGCTTGGCCAGTGTGTCGAGATCGAGCCGGTAGGACTTGCGCTGTTCACTCCGCAGCCACTCCAAGACAGCCACCGACACCCACACGAAGTCGGTGACCATGCTCATCGACCACATCAGCCCACCGGCGAGCCGCTGGTCGCTGAGAGGGCCAGGTCCGAACGGCCGGCTCACCACTCCGTAGTACGGATACAGCAAATATCTCGCGCTGTAGATGAAGAACCCGGTCATGGCCTCCGGGACCATGATGAGGAAGAGCGATAGCACCCGCCATCCCGGCGCGAGCCGCTGCCGGGAGGGGTTGCCCGGCATGACCGGGTAGAAGTACAACAAGGCCGCGCCCAAGTACAACGTGTGTTCCACGTAGTTGTGGAAGAACGGGTGCCGCAGCGCGTAATCGAAGAAGCCGGTGAAGTGTGTGCCCATGATGACAACGGCAAGCAAAAGGGCGGTGACCACCGGATTGGTAAGGGCCGACACAATCCGACTGTGCAGCAGCGGAACCACCCAGTTGTGACGGGTTTGGCGACTGCTCACGCGAAGGACTAGCAAAACCGGCGCCCCCAACATGATGAGCGGAGCGCCGACCATCATGAGCAGCATGTGCTGGACCATGTGCGCCCAGAAGAAGGTGTCGTCATAGACCCCGAAGGGGCCGAGTATCGCGACAGCGACAGTTGCTAGGCCAGCCAGGAAGCCGGCGGTCTTCCACCACGGCCAGGTCGGCCGCTGGGATTGGTTCACCCTCCGCGCCGCCCCTAGGTACAGCACGGCGGCCAGTACAAGAGCCGCCGCTGGCACGGGATCGAATGACCAGGTGCCGAGCACCGTTACTGCCCGCTCCACGTCCGGATCGTAGTCCGGGCCGCCCCTAAAGTCTCCCCTGTGTTAGCCCCGCCGTTGTTGTCGTTGACAGCGGGCCTGCGGAGTGACAGTCTCCGCAGCGAGAAGGAAATATCCTTCCACCCTTCGGTCAAAGAAGGAGGCCGTCGCGTGGAGGTGCGAAGCACCGCACTCGGCGCCGCCATGACGGTGATCGCCGGAGCCCTGGTCGTGGTTGTGACCGGGGCTGTTCTCAGTCACAGCAGTGCTGCCGCACCGGCGCTGACCGCCAAGACGAACGGCACAATGAACACCGCGCACGGAAAGCTTCGACATGCCACCCTGAGTATTTCGAGCTATCCCGACAGCATGGCGGGTGAGCACGGGGCGGATGGCGGAAAGCACCCGGACTGGGTCAGCTACGGGCCAACCACTACCTACGATCTGCCGGCTCACGCGCTGGTGTCAGTGACCATCCGACAGTACGACTCAGGGGAGCGACTCAACAACCCGTTCTTTGCGACGGTACGCGGAACGGTCGGCGGCACCATGACGCTCAACGGCAAGACCGTGAGTCACGTCAGCCCCAACCACATCGGTCACACCTTCACCCTCCACGCAGCACCTGGTGACCAAGATCCGCTGTTTGTGAGCGTGCCGCTGCCAGCGGTCCCTGAAAGCGTTAAGCCCACGAAGGGGTCGGACTACCCCAAGCCGAACGTGATCCGTTTCTCCTTCATCACCGGTGGCCCGGGTCACTACGTGTGGAACTGCGAATACCCCTGCGGCGACGGCTACTACGCAAAGTTTGGTGGGCCGATGTCCACTCGCGGCTACATGTCCGGAACCGTAAACGTCGGCTGAGCGTGACGAGACTCGACGACTGAGAAGGGCGACTGAGAAGAGTGCCTCGATGACAATCACGACGTCGATGGACGACATGGCCACACGCACGCGCCGTTTTTGGCTGCGCCGTGACGTCCTGCACGTGGTGGGCCTCTGGGCGTTGATCACGGTGGCCGGCGTCTTGTTCTCCATCTATGTGCCCGCTCACCTGATGGGTCCGCCTGCGTCCGGCACGATGCGCGAAATAGAGGCGACGATGACTGCCTTCTCGATCGCTGCCAGCCCTGTGGCGGCCGTGGTGTGGGCGGTGGCTCTCTACAGTTTGATCGCCTGGCGTCACCGCGGCGACGGGCCGCCGGAGACGGATGGCCCAGCGCTGCGCACGAGTCGGCCAGCGGCGGCAGCGTGGATCCTCATCTCCAGCTTCCTCTGTGTCCTGCTGCTGGTCTGGGGACTTGCCGCGATGGGGTCGGTGGCTTCAGCAGGAACCACGGGCAATCCCATGGTCGTCAATGTGACGGGTAACCAATGGCTGTGGACATTTGCCTATCCGCAACAAGGCGGCGTCGAGTCCGACCAGTTGTATCTCCCGGTGAATCGGCCGGTCGAGTTCCATGTGACCAGCGTCGACGTGGTTCACTCCTTCTGGATCGTCCAGATGGGTATCAAGGTCGACGCGAACCCTGGCGAGATCACTCGTACCGCCGTTGTGCCCGACAAGCGCGGAACGTTCGACATCCGGTGCGCGGAATTGTGCGGCCTACTGCACGCGCAGATGGAGACAAGCGCGCACGTGGTGCCCATGGCCCAGTTCCACAAGTGGCTGTCGGCAAATGGAGGGCATCCGTGATCGACGCCGCATACGAAGGGAGACAGCGTCGTGAGTGAGGCGATGGTCAAGTTGGGCGCGGCAACGCCCGTCGCTGATGGTGGGGGACTTATGCGCCGCCTCAACATGGGTACGGCGGTCGCGGGCGGTGTTGGCTTCGGCGCAGTCGGCTGGCTCGTGGCACACCACTTCCTGCAGACCGATGTTCCGGCGACCTCCAATCAGGTCGTGATCGTCACGATGATCTGCTGGTCTATTGGCTTCATGGCCGGTATCGGCGCGTTCAACGCCCCCCTCGGGTGGCTTATGGGGCGCGATCTTGGGCACGAGGACGAGATGTTCCTCGCGGGCAAGGACCAGGGAGTCAGTCGGTACTTCCGCTTCACCACCGACCACAAGGTGGTGGGCATTCAGTACGTCGCCGTCACGATGGTTCTGCTGGCCGTCGGCGGCACGTTGGCGATGCTCATCCGCACGCAGCTGAGCCACCCGAATAACGGGTTCGTGAGCCCGCAGACCTATAACGCCATGGTGGGCCTGCACGGCATCATCATGGTTCTGGCGACCATCATCGCGGTGACAGGTCCCTTCGGAAACTTCATCTTGCCCATCATGCTCGGCGCGCGCGACATGGCGTTTCCGCGACTTAACGCGTTGAGCTTGTGGCTGTTGGTGTGCGCCGTTCCGCTGCTGCTCTCGGCCGCATTCCTCGGTGGTATCCCCACCGGCTGGTCGGCCTACGCGCCTCTGGCGGACCAGGCCGGTCCGGGTATGAACGGCTTCTTGATGGCAATCATCGTTTTCGCCATCTCCAGCGCTGTGGCCGGAGCCAACATCACCACGACTGTTCTCACCATGCGCGCTCGGGGTATGACCTGGAACCGCACGCCAATCTTCGCCTACGGAACGGTGGCGAGCGTCGGCCTCGCGATTCCCGCGTTGCCGCTTTTCATGTCAGCGCAAATACTCCTCGCCGTCGACCGAGCGCTCGGTGGTCAGTTCTACGTTGCCGCCGGCGGTGGGAGCGCCTGGCTGTACGAGCACCTGTTCTGGCTATTCGGACACCCTGAGGTGTACGTCATCGTCCTCCCTGCGGTCGTTGCCCTGATGGAAATCACTCCGGTGTTCGCGCGCAAGCCCCTGTACAACTTCAACGCCGCGGTCGTGGGGTTGATCGGCATTGTCGGCCTGAGCCTCATGGTGTGGGCACACCACATGTACATCTCCGGCTGGGCGCCGGACCTTAACGGACCGTTCATGCTCACCACGGAGCTGATCTCCGTGCCGACGGGCATCTTGTTCTTTGTCGTGATCGGCACCATCTGGCGCGGCAAGATCTGGGTAACGGTGCCCATGGTCGCCGTCTACGCAATGCTTTGGAACTTCATCATCGGCGGTGTCACCGGAATCTATCTGTCCGACGTCCCGGCGGACGTCGCGCTGCACGGATCGATGTTCGTCACCGCCCACTTCCACTACACCCTCATGGGTGCAGGGCTCACCGGCGCCATCGGGGCGCTGTACTACTGGTTCCCCAAGATGACTGGGCGAATGCTGAACCAGAAGTTGGGGATGGTGGCATTCCTCATCGTGCAAGTAGGGTTCAACGTCGTATTCCTGGGCATGTTCGCCGCCGGTCTGGCTGGCCAGCCGCGCCGCGTATACACCTACCCCCCGACGTTTGCCACGGCAAACCTCATCTCGACAATAGGTGCCTACTCAATCGGAATCGGCATGCTGCTGACGCTGTACGTCGTTGTCAGCGGCTGGCGGCATGGTCCGCTGGCGCCGGCCAATCCTTGGGGCGCCAAGACTCTTGAGTGGGCAGTTCCCAACCCCATCCCACTGGCGAACTTCGAGGTGCCACCCGTAGTAATCGCAGACCCGTACGGCTACGGCGAGGGCGATCCGACTACGCGACACTGGGCTGAGGAACCTCAGCCGGCCCGCGCCGCGCCGGTTCCGGCGGTGAGCGGAAGTTCCGCTGACGGCGAAGGGGTGGCTCCGTGACCGCGGTAACAGTCGAAGAACCGCTCCCCCATCACGAACATCCCGACACCGTCGGCCGCCGATGGAGGACCGGTGTCCTGCTCCTCATCGTGGCCGACGCCGCCTTCTTGTTCAGCCTGGTGTTCAGTTACTTCTATCTGCGGGGCTTGAACACCGGAGGACACTGGTTCGGCCCGCATGCACACGCTGCCCCGATCTGGGTGGCGTGGGCCATTGCTGCTGTAGTGGTGGCGAGTGCTGCCGCCTACCGATGGGGTCTGCTGGGGGTTCAGTCCGGGAACGTTGGCCGGCTCGGCACTGGGGTCGGCATCGCGATCCTTCTTCTCCTGCTTGATGTCGTTGCCCAGGTGGTGCAGATGGTGGCGCTGCCTTTTGGCATAGGACACAACGCGTACTCCTCGAGCGTGTACGTCCTATCGGGTGCCAACCTGTTCCACTTGCTCCTGACCCTGTTCATCGGTGTAGGGATCTGGAACCGTACACGCGTCGGCCTTTACAGCAAAGGCAACGAGTGGCAGGTGCGTGTCGCGGGCATCTGGTGGGGTTGGGTGGCGCTCTCTGCAGTTATCGGTGCGGTGCCGCTGTCCTTCATCTCCACGCCAGGGGTCGGCGGATAGGATCCTCGGGCGGGCAAAGAAATTCCCCGCCGAATCGCAGGCAGGGTCAGCGTCGCTGAGCCCAGCGGATCGTGGCCACGCCGAAGCCGAGCAGGAACAATCCGCCCACCATCACCAGCGCCCAGCCGACCGCCGAGTGCAGCCAGAGTGCCATCGGATAACCGAGGCCATAACTGATCAAAGCTCCGGATCCGAAGATCCGCTGCCCTTGTGACAGGCCTGAATTCCCTTGTCGCACAGCCATCATTTTGGTCGAAGCACCGCCTTTCTAACCTGAGAGAGAGAGTCTCTGGTCGCAGCTTTTAGTGGCTTTTGCGATGCCCTGCTGGGAGTCCGGCTATTCACTTCTCGGCTTGCAGGGTGTGCAGGACCTCCTGAAGAGACGCCTGGGTTTGTGGGCCGAAGAGTGCGACGGCGATGCGCCCGTGCCGATCGATCGCCACCGTCGTCGGTAGCCCCATTGCATGAAAGCGCCGCAGAAGTGTTCCGTCTGGATCGCTGAGCATCGCGTAGTGGAGCCCGTATCGCCGCATGAAGGCCAGCGCATTGCTCGGGCGATCGTTGACGTCAACGCCCAAGAACGAAGCGCCGGAAGGCAGCTTTCGAACGAAGCGGGCGATGTCGGGAGCCTCCTGCTGGCACGGCGTACACCAGCTGGCCCAAAAGTTGATGAAGGTGACGCGCCCGGGCACGACGTGAGCTGGCTTTCTCCCGGGACTGAGAGGCTGGGCGCCCTGCAAAGAGGGGCTGGGTTTTCGTGCTGAGGCAGGGATCACCGCTCCGCTGGCGGAGCTGGACGTAGCCGCCGAGGAGGCAGCCGCGGTTGGGGATCCGCTCACTTCAGCGATGACCAGTGTGAGGACAACTGCCAAGCCGGCCGTGCAGAGCACCGTGACCGCTGGCTTCGCCGCGAGTCTCTGGCTGAAGCCCTGTGGCAGTGCCGCGCGCTGCGGATCGTCCTGATCCTGAGGAGACGCATCGGCGCGGAGGCGAATAACGAGCACCGCTGCGACACTCGCAGCGAAGAGATAGCCGATCAGCGGCAGCACCGGCAGACCGGTTGAGGCGGCTTGACCCGTCAACGCTTTGACGTCATGAGCGATCAGGGTCGGCGCAATAGGCGAGAGGTAGCCACTGCGCTCATCCCCGGCCTTGTCGACGAGGTAGACGGCTCCGCTGTGGGCGATGTCGTTGTTCAGCTTTCGGACATCGATGCCGTACGACTGCCAGACTCGGCTCAGCTGCTGCCGGTCCCCCATCAGCCAATGCCAACGGCCTGACCAGCCCATGTTCGCGGCGAACGTTCGGGCGCTTGACGGACTGTCTTTCGCCGGGTTGACGCTGACGACGACGATGACAGGCTGCTGACCTCTGGGGAACGCGCGTTGCACCGAGGCGAGTTGAGCGCCGATGGTGGGACAGATCTCCCGACAATGTGTGTCCAAGAAGGTCAGCATCACCACGTCACCGTGCAGCGAACCGAGTGAAAGCGGACGACCCGTCTGGTCTGTCAGCCGGATGGGAGGAGCAGGACGCTCGCCCGGTGCCCAGGTGGCGTCACCCTCGAGGTGACCATCAGCACTGGCGCCCGTCTGGTCGTGTACGACGGCAAGGGCGAGAGTCGACGCTCCAACGGCTGCAAGGAGCGCCGCCACAGCGAGCAGCGTTAGGCGAGTCAGCCTTGTCACAAACAACCTCTGGCATCATGCGCCGGGCGTCTTCCCGCCGCTGACACGAGCCAGCCTACAAGCACGGCTCTCTGTGCGCGTACCCGACGCAGCTCGTGCCCGGAGCAGCTCCATTCTCTAACGCGTCTGGGCGTGCCTCGGCCGGCACGCCCCGGTCGGTGGTGTAGCCAGGCTTCCCCGGGCACGTGCGGCGGGGATCCGGGACCGCGGGGCTGAGCGAGTGCGTGCTCAGCCGGGGTCACGTCACGGTCGGGGCGAAGCCTTCATAGGCGGCCTAGGGCGTGGGCCATGCCGGCCTCGGCCTCTTTACCGAGCCGAGCGAAGGCCGGTCTCAGGAATGGTGCAACGAGTCGGGCGATGCCCTTGAAGTGAAAGTCCGCGGTGTAGGTCACCTCTGTGCCGTCGCCCACAGGCCGGAAGGTCATCGTGTCGTGGGCGACGACCGTCTCGTTCTCACCGCGTAGGGCGATGCGCTGGTTCGGGACGAGCTCCAGCAGCACGTAGGTCAGCTGTGTTTCTCGGCCGACAAAGGTCGAGGTGTTCAGGTACTCGGTTCCGACGTCGCCGGTGCCGGTGACCCGGACGGTCTTGACCGTGCCCGGGTCCCATTCGGTCGTGGTGGTGAAGTCCGACAGGTAGGTGAAGACCCTGTCCGGGGCCTTTTCGACGGTGACTTTCCTGCGCAGTCTCATGTATTGCCTTTCGGTCGGGCCGAGGTCGTCGACTTCATGCTCCAGAGGGCGGCCCACGCGCGGGCGGGTACTAGGCGGGCGAGTTTCATCAGAACGGCCATTCGGGCGGGAAACACGATTTCGACGCGGTCGAGCTCAATTCCGTCGCAGATCGACCGGGCGGCGGCGTCGGCCTCGATGATGAAGGGCATCGGGAAGGCGTTGTCGGCTGTGAGGTCGGTGCGTACGAAGCCTGGGCAGATGGTCGTGACGTGGACGCCACTTCGAGCGACGCTGATACGCAGCGATTCGAGCATGTTGATCTGAGCGGCTTTAGTTGCGCCGTAGGCCTCGGATCCCGCCAGTCCTCGGTAGCCCGCGACCGACGCGATGCCTGCGATGACACCGGAGCGTCGGGTCAACATCTGGGGGAGCACCGCGGCGATGGCGTTGCTCATGCCGATCAGGTTGATGGCGACGATTCGGTTGAATGTCTCGGTGTCCCAGTCGCTGGCGTTCATCTGTTTCCAGTAGCCGGCGGACAGAACGACGAGGTCGATCGGTCCGAGCTCGTGGTGAATTCTTGACGCGGCGGCAGCCAGCGCCGCGGGGTCGGAGACGTCGGCGGCGACCTCGAGCATGGTGCCGGCGGACACCTCGGCTAGTCGGCCCTCACGTCGGGCGGAGATCGCCACCATTGCCCCTCGGGACTGAAGCTCGCGGGCGACGGCGGCGCCGATCCCACTGGACGCGCCGACCACCCACGCGACCTTGCCGGTCAGCTCCATAACGGCTGCCGCGTCATCTGGAGCTGGCTTACCCCGAGGTAGCCCGTGCGGAACCCCGCCTCGCAATACGCGAGGAAGAACTCCCACATTCGGCGGAAGGTCTCGTCGAACCCTAGCTGGTGGATCCGGGGCCACTGCTCGTCGAAGCGTTCGCGCCAGAGGTGCAGGGTGCGCGCGTAGTGCGCGCCGAGCTCCCGCCGCTCGGTGACGCGCAGCGTGGTGTGGGCCGCCAGGGTCTCGTCGATGGACTGCAGTGAGGGGATCATGCCGCCTGGAAAGATGTACTTCTGGATCCAGCCAAACGACCGCTTCGTCGCCAAGACCCGTTCGTGCGCCATGGTGATGGCCTGGATGCCGACCTTCCCCCCCGGTGCCAGCAGCCGGTCGAGGGCGGCGAAGTAGGCGGGCCAGTAGGCCTCGCCTACCGCCTCGACCATCTCCACGCTCACGATCGCGTCGTACTCACCGTCGACGTAGCGGTAGTCCTGCAGCCGCAGGTCTACCCGCTCGGAAAGGCCGGCACGGGCCACCCGCTCGGTGGCGAGGGTGAGTTGTTCGGCGGAGATCGTCACCGTGGTAACCAGAGCCCCGCGTTGTGCGGCCCGGATCGCCAGTGCCCCCCATCCGGTGCCGACCTCCAGCAGACGCGTGCCGGACGTGACACCCGCGAGGTCCAGGATGCCGTCCATCTTGCGAAGCTGCGCCTCCTCAAGCCGGGTGGCGGTGATGACGGATTCGCTCTCGTCGAACCACGCCGCCGAATAGCTCATCGTGGGATCCAAAAAGGCCGCGAACAGCTCGTTGCTCAGGTCGTAGTGGGCGTGGACGTTCTTGCGTGACCCGTCGGGGGTATTCTCCTGGCTGGTCGGAATGCGCTTGTCGGCCATCGTCCGGAGCCGCTGCAGAGGCTCCGGAACCAAGCTGGTGAGCCGGGCTGCGAACGGGGTGAGCAGGTCGGCCAGGTCCGTACCCGCTCCGGCGCGCCAGTCGCCGGCCATATAGGCCTCGCCGAAACCGATCTTGGCGTCGCGGCCGAGTCGGGCGAAGAACGCCCCTGGGCGAACGATCTCGAATGCGGGGGCGTCTTCGGAGCCGCCGCCGATGCTCGTGCCGCCGGGATAGGTCGCGTTTACAGGGGCCATCCGGACGGCGCGCTCGAAGATCAGCCGTGCCACGGTTGCGGCCAACGGGGCCCTCGGGGTGCGGACGACGGAGGGCCACCCGCCGGTAGCGGCGATGGTCATGTCAGACCCCTTTTTGTGCTTGGTGGTGTGGATGACGCAGGACAGGTAGGCGACGAAGCCAGAGGTGGATGCCGTGCAAACGGATCAGGGCGGAGACCTGTTGCGGCATCAAGGGCTTTCGGATGAACTGGCCGAACACCGCCATGCGGGTCGGCCGGAGGGGCCGGCCGCGGAAGGTCGCGATGAAGGCCACACTCCCCTCCCGTCGCAGGATGACGGTGCTCGACACGGACTGTGGCGAGAGTGCGAAGCGCAGCTCATAGCGGCCACTCACGTCGAAGAACGGCGAGACGTGGAACGCCTTGTCCACTGAGGCGACCCCGAATGCGTCGGGGCGAAGAAGGTAGACGTGCCGCTCGCCGTGGGTGTTGTGGACCTCGGCCACGATGCAGACCAGCTCGTCATCCGCACCGAAGCACCAGAAGACCGACAAGGGGTCGAACACGTGGCCCAGGACGCGCGCGTTGGCCAGCATGACGATCCGGCTCGACTCACCGAGGCCGATGCCGTTCAGGGACAGGTAGCTCTGAACGTTCGCCCTGATGGACATGCCGGGGTTGCCAAGATGGTCGGCGGCGCTGAAGCTCGCAAACGGCTTGAGGTACCAAGGCTGTTCGGGCAGCGCGTCCAGGTCGACCAGCCACTGGTACACGCGGCGGCGGAAGGCGTGGCGCACTGGCCCGGTGCGGTGGTGCGCAACGTGTCCGGTCACGAGCGCCGGCAAGGCCGGGAGTGTCCGGGTGGTGGGGAACAAAGTGGTGGTCACCAGATCACTCCGAAGTGCTGGGCTGCCTCGACTCCCGAGCGGCACCCGTCCTCGTGGAAGCCCCAGCCGTGGTAGGCGCCGGCGTAGACGGTTCGGTCCGTGGCGAGCGTGGCCAGCCGCGACTGCGCGGCGACCGCCTCGGGTGTGTAGATGGGGTGCTCATAGCTCATCACCGCGAGCACTGCGTCGGGATTGATCCGCTGCCGTGCGTTGAGCGTGACGAGGTAATCATCGGGTGAGGTGTGTCCTTGCAGGCGATTCATCCAGTACGTCACGACGGTGGGCTCGTCCGGCGCGGTGCACGAAGACATCCGGTAGTTCCAGCTGGCCCGTGCCGCACTGGCCGCGGGCAGCACCGCGGCATCGGTGTGCAGGACGGTTTCGTTCGACGAGTAGCCGAATGCCTTGAGGGTCTGCTCCTCCTGGTCGCTGGGGTCCGCCAGCAGGTTCAGCGCTTGGTCGGCGTGGGTGGCGATCACTATCCGGTCGACATGCGTGACCTGCCCAGTCGCGTCACGGATCTCGACCCCGTCGGGTCGCCGCGTCACGTCGGTGACGGCGTGCGACCTGCGGACGTTCGGCAGTCTGGTGGCAAGACGATCCACGTAGGTTCGCGAGCCGCCGACGACGGTGTACCACTGTGGTGACCCTGTGACGCGCAGCATCCCGTGGTGGTCCAGGAACCGGAAGAGGTGCCGCGCCGGATAGAGCAAGGCTGTTTCCCGGCCCGAGGACCAGACGCAGGCCACCAGCGGCACGGCATAGTGCGCCACGAAGTGATCGGTGAACGCCTCGCGTACCAGGAACTCGCCGTACGTCGTGAGGTCGCCGTCGCCGGTCCCCCGCAAGAACGCTGAGGCGCTGCGATGGAAGCGCTTCATCTGCGCCAGCATGCGCACGAACTGCGGGTCGAGCAGCCGCTGCGGCTGCGCCAGGACGCCCCGTACGCCTCGGCCGCCGGCGTATTCCAGACCGCAGCCGTTGCACCGCACGCTCATGCTCATCTCGGTCGGTCGGACCTCGACCTCGAGCTCGGCGAAGAGCTTGCGCAGCCACGGGTAGGTCCGGTCGTTGTGGACGATGAACCCGGTGTCGACAAGGTGCTTACTTCCGTCGGAGGCGGTGAGGTCGTGGGTGTGGGCGTGCCCGCCAAGGCGCTCGTCGGCCTCGAACAGCGTCACGTCGTGCGTGCGGCGGAGCAGGTAGGCGGCGGTGAGGCCCGAGACCCCGGAGCCCACGACGGCTACGGACGGTCGCGCAGACACAGGGGAAATGGCCAGCTGGGTCGAGCTGTTCATGGCCCTCTCTCGGCAAGCGGGGATGGTGGAATTGCCCGGTTCGCGTTCAGATGACGCTGCGGCGGTGAGGGAAAGACGGCAAGACGACCAATGTCGAGATGTCGGCGAGACCTAGCGCGGCGCCACACCGCCCCCACCCTGAAGGTCAGGGTGAGGGCGGTGTCTAGCTGCCTGCTCCGCGGGTGCGTGAGCGAGTTGGATCGCTAGATTGCGCGACCTTTCTCCGCTCCCGTCGTTACCGCTCCTACTTCAAGGTCAGCAATCGCACTCAACCGCCGAGCACCGTAGTGACGGGGCCTTACCGTCAGCCAAAGCATCCGAGTCATCACGAGCACCGAGACGACCCAACCCATCGCTTCGTACATGGCCACTCCTCAAGTATCCGAAGTGCCCGAGTGTGGGCGTCACCTCGCAACGAGACAACGCCCATCTCGGAGCAGTGAACTAGCCGTTTGCGCCGCTGGTGTTGATGGGGCCGTTGACACCGTGCGGGAAGAACCCGCCCTTCGTGGCCTTCTTAGGCGTCAGGTAGACCACGTTGAGCACCCTCGCGGCCGGTCGGCTGAAGGCGATGCTGTGTTTGTCGGCCGGGACCAGGTTCGACCGGTCAGGCATGCCGATACCACGGTCGACGTCGCGCTTGCCGTCGAGACTGTCACGCGCGTCGGAGATCGCCCGGGCGGCGGCGAAGAGGTCCTTGCCGTACAAGCTCGTACGGATGATTCCAGCGTGATAGGCCTCGACCGCGAGAATCCCGGCAGCCGCGTCCAGGTACGTCTTGTTGTTGATCAGCGGAGCCGCGCCCTTGTATGCGGTGACGCCCACGTCTTCGAAGATGAAGGCGCCGAGCAGAAAATTGTTCTCGTTCGCGTATGGATCGAAGGCCTGGTGCGGACCGATGAGGCCGGCTGCCCGAGCGGCGGCGGTGAAGCTCTGCTTGATGTTGATGCTCGGCCGCGACACCTTGGCTGCGCCAAGGGTGTGGCGCAGGAACATGACGTGGGAGACCTCGTCATGAGCGATCTCGGTTGCATAGTTTCTGATGTCGCGGCTGGAGAAGTGCACCTTGCGGCCACCGGTGACGCCGCCGTGATTTCCTTTGCCTGTGGTCAAGCTGTGGTCGAGACCGTGGCCGAACGCCGCGTAGGAGTAAAACTCCGCCTCGAGATACTCGAGGTTGAGTGCGAAGTTCAAGATGGCGCTGTCACTGACCGGTGCTGCGCTCGCCGCGTCAGCGAGAACGGCTCCGGGGGTGCCCATCGGGGCTGCTCCGGCGATCGCTGAGGGACGAGACGTGGCCGCGCCGGCAGTGTCAAGGCCAGACAGAGCGGTTGCCCCGACGACTCCAAGGCCAGCGAGTCCAGCGGTCTGGAGAAAGCGACGACGATCCGTAGCGTTTTCGGCACTACGGTCAATCATGTCTGCTACAACGTGCTTGCCGAACATTGATCCTCCACAAGGGTAGGTGCTGCCGCACTAACCCACGCATGCATGGACATGCGCCGGGGAGATCGGACGAACTCCAAGACTTCGCGGGGACCTAAGAATGCACTCCCTCCGATGGCCTGAACACTGATCTCCTGCGATGCTCGGCTTGCCAGGGCAGCCGATTGCCGCCTCTTGAGGCTATGCCAAGACTATGACTTTGTCACTGGCAGAACCAAAAAATCTTGACGGACAATAACTCTTTGTTGGCCGATCGTCTCCAGTGCTGCATCGGGCCAAGTAATGTACCGAGCCATCTGGGTACGATGACGTTCTTTGCGGAATGGACTCTGATGCACGACGCGGCACCGCCTTCCAGCCCTCGCAGCATGACACGCGCCTCCGTGCGCGGACCGCTGCCC
>JBBSHN010000016.1:0-31904 GCA_038252945.1 Propionibacteriales bacterium
CCGTGTCCCTTCCGGGGCCGCAGTGTATGCGGTCAGTGGTACCGTCTGCTGGTCCCAGGAGTATGTGGTCATTTCCAGCTCCCGCGAACACCAGGTCTCGGCCCAAGCCGGGTAGAAGTTACCTTTTCCGGAACCTGCGCGGATAATGTCATCGCCGGTGTTGCCCTTGTAAAAGGTATGGATACCTTTGTTTGCCGCTCGTGGGACCCGGTCGCCGCCTCCGATGACAACGTCGTCGCCGCGACCGCCTGCGAGCTCAAACTCGGTTCCGGCCTCACCACGAAGCACTTCGAAACCTGCTTGCCCCAATAGGGCGTCGTGCCCAGCACCGCCTCCGATGACGTCGTTACCTGACAACCCCACCACGAAGTCCCCGCCTCGTCCACCGACGACGACATCGCGGCCCTTTCCTCCAAGGATCCAATCGTGCCTCTGTAATCCGGCGATTTGATCGTTGCCAGCCCGACCAAGAATGTGGTCGGATTGAGCGGTGCCGCGGATCTGATCTGGACCGTTGGTACCCTTCACCACCATCGCCGCTGCAGGTGACGCCCCCGCCACCACCGCTGCCACGACCGTTCCCGCCGCTAGCAATCGGCGCATAACCTCAAACCCTTCCCTCGAGAACTCCACAAGGCTTTGGCGTCGCAGCGCTGCCGTATTTCGGTGCCGGTCTGGCCGCGGAGACTCTCGGATGTCTCCCCCCAGCCAACCCGCACACCAGTTACCCAGACAGCAGGGGCAGGCGTTGGATCACGGTTGCGGACGCGCTGGAGAACGGCTAGCCCCTCAACGTTGGGACGGGCAGGGCACCGAGGGCAACTCGGCGCCCTGCCCTTTGGCGGCGGTCGACCAGGAATCCGCCGCCGTGGGGGGATTCCAGGCCGGAGACAGCATCACTAAACGCCGACCCCCGGACTCCGCGCCCCACGCTTCACCGCTTCTTGCGGTTGTCCTTCATGGGCTCAGCGGCACCGCTGGCGAGAAGCTGATGGGCGAGGTGAGAGTCGACCCACACCACGGACCCGCCGCCGACCTGCTGCTGCTTGCCGTTGTGGTCGTCGGCCTAATCCGAGGGGTTTCAGCGGCGAAGGATGTTGACGGCCGCTCTTGGGCGACGGTAGCGCTCTTCTGCGCAGCGCCTCAACGTCGCTCGGCAACTGCGTCACTCAACTTCACCTTCCCCTACTTTCTGTTAATGTCTAATTACGGAGAGGGAG
Source organism: Propionibacteriales bacterium (assembly GCA_038252945.1). GTDB lineage: Bacteria > Actinomycetota > Actinomycetes > Propionibacteriales > Nocardioidaceae > JAUJOE01. The sequence continues at coordinate 1,221 of JBBSHN010000016.1, forward strand.
GAGATTGCTGTGATTCGACGGATTGTCATAGCGGGGGTCATCGGGTTCATCGCATCAACGGCGGCTCCAACTTTCGGCTTCAGTGACGCGCCCCGGCACCGGATTGAATGCCGCGACAAGAGCGGAGTATCGCTGAGCAGAGTTCGTTACAACCCTCCAGCCAACGCGCGACATGGAATTAACAGCGAACGTGTCATCATCACCAATCAAGGGCGACACGCACGAAACCTGAACGGCTGGTCGCTCCGTGATGGCGCAGGGCATGCGTACCGCTTTCCTCGGACCAGCCTGCAGCCCGGTCGCTCGGTCATCGTTCACACCGGGCATGGCAAGCAGCACCCCCACAACCGCTACTGGGGTCGGAACCACCCGGTGTGGAACGACACCCATGACCAAGCGAAGCTCCGAAACCGCGCCGGCTCACCGGTCGACTCGTGCAAATGGCGCCATGGCGGCCGCTCGACACGCTGTTAGAGCCGTCCGGCAACCGACTGTGCCCGTGTTGGCGGTGGGCAACACGGTCTATGTGGCTGGTGATGAAGGAGGTCGGTGATCCCCTCCAAGGTGCTGCACGACATCTGCCGAGCGGTCACCGTAAGGCTTTCGGCGGCTACATCGGTGGTGGTGGCTGCTACACGCCCCTTGGCGTCCGCGCCCCACTGAACTGAGTTTCAGGTTGCACAGATCACAGCGGGAATGGCCACTGGAGCCTTGAGAAATGGTGGCGTTGAAGACGTGGCGCCAGGCGGCTCAGATGCACCGAGATCGGCGATCCGAATTGACGAAAATCAGGCGGCTGCGAGTGGCCGGATTCGCCCGATTTGGCCTAGCTCGACTTTACGCTATGCACATAAGTGATTACAGTCAGTTAGATGTCCCAATGTTTCGACTGTGAATCACGGTTGCTCACGGCAGCCAGTCAGCTGACGGGAGTGCACTGATGACGACACTGAATCGACGAGATTTCATGCTCACAGGTGCGGCGGCCGGTATCGGTTTGCTGCTGGGCGACTTTCGGCAATCTGCGCTTGCTGGCACGGTTGCCACGACAACGAGCTGCGGTAACCCAGGGCCGAGCGGTAGTACGTCAACACCGTTGGTGGGCGCGAGAATCAACGACGTCACTTGGGCTCAGGCCGACCAGCAGATCGGGCCGATTCGTGTCACGAGGCTCTTCTACACCGGCCAGCTCCCCTCATCGTTCACTCGGCAGGGTGTGCCCACGGGCGTGAGGCTCATCGTCTCGTACAAGCAGGGCGGAAACACTGCCTCGTACGTCAGGAGCATTCCGGCCACTGAGGACGTCGAACTCGTCTTCCACCACGAGCCAGAGGGTGGCGACTTCTCGAGCGGCGCGGCGTTTGTGTCCGCGTTCAACGCTGAGCAGCAGGTAGCGAAGGCAGCGAATCCGAGCATTCCGTTCGGCTTCATCGCCGGCGGCTACCAGTACCGCCCGGGCAACAACGGCTACACCGGTGCCTACGTGCCACCTCAGGCAGACCGCTACTACATGGACTCCTATCAGCGCGGTGGCACGGAGGCCAAGTGGTCACCAATCCTGCCGGCGTCCCAAGATCCCCAGGTGCAGCGCTACATCACGCTGTTGGGGAACATCGGTAAGCAGTTCAATGGGTTCACCGAGTACGCGCGCGGAGTTGTGTGGTCTGGGAACCCGCTGACGAGCCAGATGGTTCAAGAGCGCCTAGCGGTGTTCAAGGCCGACAATGCCTATCTGCGGACGCTGCCCGCATTCAGGGTGTTGTCCTACTGGTACACCACCGACAAGTTCTCGGGTCGGCAGTGGCGGTTGACAGACGCCACGTCGCAGGCGGGCTGGCAGGCGGTAGCTGCCTCCTGAGGGATGAGTCAGTCGGAGTCAGTGCCGGCGGCGCCGCGTCCAGACGCGGCGGCCGCCGGCATCTGGCGATTGCGCCTGATGGCTGATGTGGCAAGCAGTCGAAGAGCGAACGGAAGGTCGTGGCGCAGATAGCGCTCCGCCAGCCGACCGGGCTCCTGCGCTAGACGGTAGACCCACTCCAGACCGAGCTTCTGAAAGATGAGCGGAGCCCTGGGAGTGACCCCTGCCGCCATCGCTATGGCCGCGCCACAGCCAACGAACCAGGTCTGCGGCAGCAGCTCAGTCAACTGCACGATGAGCCGCTCCTGCTTGGGACACCCCAAGCCGACGTAGACGACATCCGGGCGAGCGGTGGTGACGCGGTCGATCGTGTCCTGCAGGGTGGCGACCTGACGTTCGAATCCGTACGGCGGGGAGTAGCAGCCGGCGATCTGGATGCCGGGGTAGGACTTCTTCAGCGCGCTTGCGGCCTGCTCCGGGACGCCCGGTTCACCACCGAGCAGGTAGATCGACCGGTGATCGGGGGCAAGCTCCTCGGTCAGCGTGAAAATGAGAGAGGAGCCGGTCACACGCTCATGCAGCGGTACTTTCGCCAGCCGAGCGGCCCAGATCACTGGCATCCCATCGGGTACCACGAGCGTGGCACTGGAGACCAAGTCGTGAATTTCGGTGTCTGCCGCCACGATTCGCAAGATGTCGGTGTTAGGCGTAGCGACCCATCCGCCGCGACCTTGGGTCAGAGCTGAGCGGACTGCGCAGAGGACGTCGCGTTCATTCAGCGGATCGAAGCGCATGCCGCCAAGAAAGACCCGGCCTTCAGCTGTCGAGGAGCTCATATCAGTTCTGTGCCATGTCATAGAAGAGGGCGCTCACGTCCGCTGTGGCGTTCTTCACGCGGGCGATTTCCTCGTCACTGAGACGTGAGCGGTAGGAGTTCAAGGCCGTTCCCGCGCTCATCGGCCGGTACGCCGTCTTCGAAAGGCCACGAAATGCGTGCGACTTGGTCGAGCCGCCTCCGTTGGTCGACTCCTCGATTGCCTCGTCGGTCCGCTCAGCCCAGGTCAGCCCGCTGTCTTGGTACATGCTGGAAAAGGCCGAACGTGGATCGGACACCAGGTCCTCGTAGCGATGGACGTGAACGTCGCCGAGGCGACGCATCTCCGCCACGGCGCCATACAAGGCCCGCCAGAGCGCGCACATTCTGCCCAAGACGTCGCTGGAGTGCTCATAGCTCTCAAGGTCTTCGCGATAGGGTTCGAGATGGTCGCGCATCAGAGTTGGTTGAGCGAGCAGCGCGCTCACGTCGGCTTTCCAGCCGAGCTTTCGCCATGACCCCACAAGTCCCACCGGACTACGAATCAGCACGACCGCCGCGCAACCCAAACGGTCGACTAACCAGGGCACCGACATCAGCGCGAACGGATCGTCGAGAAGGGCACGCTTTCCGGTCAATCGGCCCCGGGTAAACGCGAATCCGTACTTCAACATGCGGGCCAGGTCATAGGGGCTGTGATTAGTACGCAGTTCGGGCACGAACCGATATCGCAATGCGATTGTGTCGCGAAAAGCCCCCAGCCACTGATCTTCGTTATCACCGTTGATGTACTGATAACGATGTGTGACGTGCGCATTGAGAACTCCTGGTGAGCGCCCCGGAGGATGGCCAGGATTTAGGGGCTCGTTGACATACACCAGTTGTCCGGATGCTCCGAGGATCTTCCCCACCCAGCTGGTCCCCGCCCGCGGCATTCCGGTGACGAGAACGGGGCGTCCGTGCGATCCCTTAATGTCGAGTCCTTTCGTCTGCGCACTTTGATAGCGGAAAACTTTGCATCCGATTAGAGGCGATATCTTACACTTTTGCGGTAAGTCCTGAGTGCCAAACTAGGGCCGTCATCGAACGTGCAATGGTGGCGACATTACGGCCACGCTAGACAGCCCAGTTCGGTCGACGGCCCAGGATGTCGGCGAGTTGCTCGTCGTGCTGGCGGAAGTGTGTGCGGAGTTGCTCCCGGGCGTCTGCGGGCATGGATGCGCTCGGGCGGGCGTTGTGCTGCTGGAAATCCGCCGGAGCGAATGCGTGCAGGCCCAAGAAATCGAGCAGGCCGGTGAACTCTTGCTGCGGCCGCTGGAAGAACGCCTCGCTTTCCATGACATGCACCTGGGAACGATCGAAGTTGTCGAGAATTCGTTGCAGCTGCTGAGCGTATTCGCCGCGGTGACGGTGCGAATGGTGCCGATGGCAGAAGCTCTCGTACGTAGGGTCCATCGACATCCGTTCGACCTCACCAATCAGTCGCTCGTCTTCAAGCTGCAGGGCACTCTCGAAGTCTTCCCACTCGAACCCACGTCCGCTCTCATGCTTCCACGCTGAGAAGGCTCTCTCGACTGGGTCTCTCACCATCACGACGATATTTACGTCAGGCAGGTGCTTGGCCAGCCGCTGGATCGCGAATGGATGGAACATGTAGTACCCGCTTGCCTCGAAGGTCACGGGTTGTTCGCCTGAATTCAGTCGATGTGCTGCGGGAGCAAGCGGAAAATGCGCCCGGTACCAGTCGAACGGACGGTAGTAGTTAAGGTCGAAGTAGCGGATCCCTTTGTTGACCGTCGGTCGGATCACTTGCGGGTGTGCGGACAGAGCCCGAAACAGTGACGTTGTACCGGCTCGGGACGCGCCCACCATGACAAATGACGGCAGTAGCCGCCAGGGAGCAGTTGTCCGGCCGAGCGTGACGTACAGGTCCCGGCTGCGCTCCTTCCATCGGCGTGGGAGCTGCTTGGTGACTCTCACTGCCATCCCCACAGCTGTTGCAGCTCCAACCCGAACAGGCGCTCCACCATCTCGACTTCGCCGCTGAGCTCTGAGCGGACGAACGCTGCGTCGTCGTCGGACACATGCGGCCGGTGAGCTCCGAGGGGCCGGTAGAGGGCGCGTTGGACAAGCGGTGAGCGCTTCACCGCTCCGACGAGGTTGGCGCCGTCGTGTTGGCGCACCCAGTCAGCCGTGTGTTGAGCCATCGACGCAAGCCGCTGGAATCGCGCTGAGCTGGCCGGAAGCTTCGGCTGCCGCAGCTCCTCGTCCAGATCCATGGGCGCGATGCCCAGCCATGTTGTGACGTCGTTGAGGAACCGTTGCGGCTCAGCCTCGAGATCGTCGAACGTGGCGACGTGCAGCCGTGACTTGTCGTAGTGCTGCAGGTAGCGCTGAAGCAAGGTTCCGTACCTGCCTTCCTCCAAGATCTCGGGGTGAGTCTTGAGCGTGTCCCGGAACGTCGTGGCGGCGATTCCGTGTTTGGCGAGATACAGATGTGACGAGAAGGCCCGTTCCACCGGATCCCGAAGAGTCACCATCAGCAGAACTTGCGGGCCAAGAGTAGAGGCGATGCGCTCAGGAGCCAGCGGGCTCACGAGGTAGTCCGGGCACACCTCGCCCACCACAGACTGGCTTTCCGTGGCGTCGCGGAAGTGGGAGGCGTACCAAGCGGTGCCGCGTTCGTAGTACCGGCTGAAGTAGTACAGGTCCTTCGCACGGGTGAGGAACACCTCAGGGTGACGAATGAGCACCTCGTGAAGCCAGGTGGAACCAGACTTGCCAGGCCCGATATGGAGAAAGTTCGGAAGTCGAGGGTCATGCGCCATGTGCTAGGCCATCCCGCGACCGAACATCCGGACGACTCGCCGTATGTCGTCCGGTTTGGCGCCGGTGGTGACCTGAGCGAGTGCCACATAGGCGTAGGGAGACAACGGCCACCGCAGCAGCGCCTTGGTGATGGTGCTGCGCGCTTCCCGGCGACGCCCCAGCACTGACTGATGAAATGCCAGCTGCCCGAGCATGCGGGCATGGCCGCGCCGGGACTGCTCGATCTCCGGGTGCTTGTCGAGAAAGTGCTGTAGGGCGACCACGGTGTTCGCGCTTTGGCCGACGTAGTAGGACTGCACGTCCTTGCGGATGTCCGCCAGCGGCTCCCGAACGATGCCGATTCGGCCGACGCGGGATGCCCTCAGCACCCAGTCGTAGTCCTCGGCGTACCCGTTGGGCAAGTTCTCGTCGTAGCGGCCCGCCTTGGCGAAAGCGTCCCGTCTCATCACGAGTGTCGAGGAGTGCAGTTCTTTCACTCGGTTGCGAAGCAGCAGCTGCGGGTCAATGCGTTCCGCGCGGCCCGGCCAGTCGACGACCTTGCCCTTCGGGAGACGGAGCCGGATGCCGGACCCGACCAGGAGGAGGTCAGGTTGCTCGAGCAGGCGACGGATCTGGACCTCCAGCTTGGTCGGGTGCCAGATGTCGTCATCGTCGCAGGTGGCGATGAAGTCAGCAGTTGCCACGTCGAGGCCGGAGTTCCGGGCGCCCGCCAGGCCAGATGAGCGGCTGCTCAGCACCTTCACCTGCCGGTCAGGGCGGCTCAGCTCTTGGAGTGAAGGATCTGGCGGCTCCTGGTCGTGAATGACAATGCACTCGAGATCGCCGGGATAGCTCTGTGCGGTGATGGCGGCAACGGTCTCACGGACCAGCTCCGGTCGGCCGCGCGTCGCCACGAGCACCGACACCTTCGGCCAGTCGGTTGGCTCGACTGCTTGCGCCGGGCTCTTGCTCTCGACGTCGGCACTCGGGTGTGGTGTCGAGACGTCCCTCCGGAAGCGCAGCAGACCGGGCAGCGCCAGAGCTGTCACCAGAGACTTGTTGGCGCCGCTCAACTGCGTCCTCCACTGATCGTCGGGTCGCAGCGTGATCGCACCCGCCTGGAACCGCGAAGGATTGCCGGAGAGGCCGTGACTCATGGCGAGGTGAACTCTTCGGCCCCCGATGTGGCCAAGGTCCTCCTCACTAACCGGCAGGCCGAGCTCGAGAAGCGCTGTGTGGACCGCCTCTCTTGGCGCGCTGACGAAGGCCTCGTACCGCATGCGGGCCACGAGCACACCGGAACGGCGCAGGAGGTCGACCTCGCTCTGCGTGAGTGTCCAGCGCAGAGCTGACTCAGCCGGGGAGTCGTGGAACATGACCTCTGTGGCGTCGGCGACATGCGGCCGCTCGACGTCGGACTTGGCGAGTGAGTTCGCGACTCCTCGGGGATCACGGACCAGATGGATTACTCGCAGGTCCAAGCCACCTCTGGCCAGGGCAAGTGCCTGCGAGGGCCACTTACTGGCGTCCACGACGACGCTTTCCTGGGCCTCAGCGGCAATTGCGGCGTACAGCGTGGAGTACAGATCCGCGTACCGCGCCAACGCGTTGTGGAAGCTCCCACCGGCGAGGCTGGGTCGCAACAAGCGGGGTAGGTGACGTTGTCGGGCTACGCGAGTCTGCAGCTCGTGCATCTCGTCGAGCAGCTCCGGCTTCCAGTCGCCGAAGGAGCTCGCGCCAATTGACCCCCAGAACGGACAGTCCGCGAACAGCTGACCGCATCCGCACCGCTCATTATTAGGCGCCACCTTGCGGCACAGGTCGATCAGCTCCCCGACATTCACAAAGCCTGGAATGCCGCCAAGCGTCCGTTCGACCAAAGTTGACCCTGAGCGCCCGGTTCCCGCGATGTACACCACGCTGGGCTGCCCCGCTGACTCTCGACGAGTGTGCGCAGCGGTGAGCAGGTCCTCCATTGGTCTTCTCCACCCGTCTGTGATGTGTGATCGCCGTTTGCTCCTCGAAGCGGCGCTCGCCGAAAGTCAAAACCCCCAAGGCTCAATGGTGCCAGGTTCAGCCTGTTTCGACGTGCTGAGGCTTGTCCGCAGGCTTACACTCGCAAGCGAGCAGGATGCCGGCGCGCTGTTGATGACGTCGTCGGCTCGGTCACGGAGACGAGGACGCGTGTCGTTGACGACCGTTGCGGGGGTTCCTCCGGCACCGCCGACCGAGGAGCGTACTTCCTCGTCGGCGTCAGTTTCGACCTCGTCCCGCTGGTTCCAGCCCGGGTGGCCGTTGGCGTGGCTTTTCGTCGGCTACCCACTGTGGTGGGTGCTCGGCATCGAGGAGTTCGTCACGATAGGTCTGACGATTCCAATGGCGCTCGCTCTGCGAAGGCAGCGGAGCATCACGATGCCTCCGGCATTTCTTGCCTGGGGTCTCTTTCTGGTGTGGGTAGCCGGCGGCCTACTGGTGCTTCAGGTGGACGCACCCGGCGCAATTCCGGGCAACAGCAACGCCCGCTACCTCACCTGGGCCTACCGCCTGGTGTGGTACCTCGCTTGTACGGTCGTGCTGCTGTACATCGGCAACACGAAGGAGAAGCTGTCCGCGACCCGCATCTGCCGAATTCTGGGATTCATGTTCGTGGTCGTCACCGTCGGCGGCCTCGCCGGGTCGTTTCTTCCGAACCTGGACTTCCCCTCCGCTCTTGAGCTCGTGCTGCCGAAAGGCGTGGTCAACTCCACGTTCGTCTACAACCTCATTCATCCGAATATCTCCGAAATTCAGTCCGTTCTCGGTCACGAAGCACCACGTCCCAGCGCACCTTTCACATACGCGAACATCTGGGGACTGAACTATGCCGTCCTGCTGCCCTTCTTCCTTCGCGGCTGGTTCGGTCGCGATGCCGGCTGGCGGCGTTTCGTCGGCCCTGTGATCGTCGCGCTCTCGGTCATTCCCGTCATCTACTCCCTCAACCGGGGGTTGTGGCTGGCACTGATAGGCATGGCCCTGTTCACCGCGATCCGGTCCGCGCTAGTCGGACGCCCCGCCCAGCTGCTCCTCGTCCTGGCCGGAGCCGTGGCGATCGTGGTTGCAATCTCCGTGACGCCGCTGGGCACGATCGTGCAGCAGCGTCTCAACGGCGAGAACAGCAATCAGGGCCGCACAAATCTCAGCTCGTTGGCGGTCCAAAGCGTCGTGCAGAAGTCTCCAGTCGCCGGCTACGGGACGACCCGTTACGTGCAGGGCAACTTCAACACGATTGCCGGTGGAGCGACGGCTCTGTGCCCGCATTGCGACCCTCCCGCTATCGGGACCCAGGGACAACTGTGGTTCGTCGTCTACGGCCAAGGAGTCGTCGGGCTGCTGTTGTTCTTGGCCTTCTTCGTCACCAACTTGTCCGGCGGTGTTCGCTCACGCAGTCCTTCGGCCAGCGTGGGACTCGGCGTGTTGGTTGCCGCCTTCATCACTATGCCCGTGTACAACTCGCTCGGCCTGGCTCTCTTCGAGATCATGATCGGCATCGGGCTGCTATGGCGAGAACGCACTGACCTCGTCAGCCGCACCATTACTCTCCCGTCGCTCAGCCGACCCGTTGCCAGGCGTGCCTTCTTGCAGCGGCCCCTCCCCGTCGTCAGCTGCTGTGCGATCATCGGCATGCTCGGCGGAGGGCTTTGGCAGGCCCACGCCGGTACCCCAACGCAGGCGACGATTACTGTTCACCTGCCGCAGGAAAGCACCACAATTTCCGTTGACCAAGGACCGGTCACCATCGACACGCTGGCACAGCTGGTGACCTCGGGCCGAGTGCAGGCCGCCATCCGGGCCCGCGATGCCGGCTCTATGATGCCCCTTGAGGTTCGCGCGCTGCCGAACACGATGATTCTGAATCTCGCGTACACGACCGACAGGGCGAAGAACGCTGCCCCTGCATGTCGTGCAGCAGTGACTGCATACCTCGACGAGCTGAAGCGCCTCTTCGCGAAGCGTCGTGCTGTTGAGGTTGCAAGTCTGAGGTCGCAAGCCGCCGCCGCGGAAGCCGCGCTCACTCATGTCGAGCTGTTACAGAGCCAGCTGATCGGGGCACCGGTCGGCGTCAGAAGCTTGACAAAGTCTGCTTTGCTGCAGATCAAGCACAAGCGACTGGCCAGAAGCTTTCGCGCGGCTGAGCGGCATTTGGTGAGCGTACAAGTGAGTGCGATCGCCAGAGCACAAATTGTCCAGCCGGTTCAGGCGTCACGGCAGCCCGATTACTGGAACGTGTCGCTCACCAGTGGCCTCCTGCTCGGCATCCTGCTCGGTGCCGTGGTGGTCGTCGGGGCAACCAACCGCAAGCCGGTGGGGCTTGCGCACGGTGCTCTGACTTCAGCCGCTGCGCACTAATTTTCGACAAACCTTGCTCGCTGAGCGCTTGTGGACTGGGAAACCGCTAAGTCGAGCGATATGTCGGGTTACGCTATGCGAGGGCTGAGAGGAGCAATCACTTGTCTGCAACGCCACAAGCCGGTGCCAGCCAGCTGTCGCTAGGGCACGCGGTACGCCGGCACCTGTTCCTCGTCCTTGCGTCGACGGTGGTGTTCGCGGCCGCACTGGGAGCGCTCGCACTTCAGCGTGCACCCAGCTATGCCGCCTCTGCGAGCGTGGTGCTGCGCCCGCTTGAGGGCACCGACCTCACGCCGGACATCATGGGGACCTCGCAACAGATCGTCGGTATCACCACTGAGGCGTCGCTGGTGAACTCCGCGCCGGTCGTCCAACGCGTCAACGGCATCCTCGGTACGAATCTTCAAGCGGGGACGAAGCAGGTGACGGCCACGGTGCCTGCCAACACGCAGGTCGTGCAAGTGCAGTACAAGGCGAGCACTCCTCAGCAAGCTCAACGAGGAGCGCAGGCATTCGCGAACTCGCTGTTGAGTTTCCGGTCGCAAGAAAGCGCTACAAGTCAGAAACTTCAGCAAGCCTTTCTGGAAAGGAAGATAAGCGCCGACTTAGCGAAGGCAGCAGTCGCCACCGGTGTGGCAAAGCAAGCATTGTCCAGCGAGCTTGCGCAACTGCGTGCGGCGGTCGGCAAACTGCAATCAGGGGAGACAAACTCGGGATTTCTCTCTCAGCCCGCTCAGCGTCCGACATCGCCTTCGGGTCTGAGCCCGCTCTTGCTGATCATCGTGGGCGCGCTGCTTGGTCTCGGCGTGGGGCTCGCCCTGGCGCTCTGGCGTGATCGGATGAACTCTCGAGCCTCCGACGATGACATCGCTACTGGAGCGGGTGTACTAGTTCTGGCGAACCTGCGCCTGGCGGGCGGTAGCGGTAGCGGCACGGTCGCGACGAGCCCGCCAGACAGCCTCGTCGCTCGCATGTTCCAAGAAGTCAGGGCGCGGCTGCTCGCAGTCGCCCCGCCCTCTCGTGCTGTGACCGTCATGGCCAACGACGACGCCAGCTGGGCGAGTTTCGTCGGGGTCAATCTCGCCGAGAGCCTCGCCTCGGCGGGATACAGCGTCGTGCTGGTGTCGGCGGCGGAGGACTCGAGAGTCGAGCAGATCCTGGCCGTTGATCCCGCCCCCGGCCTCGCCGACGTTCTGCTCGGCGAGGATCTTGATCAGGTCACGCGCACGGTGAACGCCCTCACCGTTGTGCCGCGCGGCGCACAAACTCATCGCTGGTCGGATCTGCTGGCCGGTCGTCTTTACTCGGAGACAGTCGATGAGCTGAAGAAGAGTGCGGACTACGTCGTGGTTGTGGGTGGCCGCGCAGGAGCCGCGGACGCGCTCCCCGTCACGCTTCCTACAGACGGCGTTGTCTTGACCGCAAGCCATGGGGAAATCACTGCCGCGTCAGTAGACGACGCACGGCGCCGTGTCGGCGCACTCGGCGTACCGCTGCTGGGTCTCGTCGTGGTGGAGGGGCCGAAGCGCCGCACCTGGCGGCGCAACCCGCGTGGCCCCGCACCGGCTCCTCATCACCAGCATGTCCGGATGACACCCGCCTCGGTCCGCGACTTAGCTCCGTCAGGCGAGCGCGAGTCAGCTCTGGCCGACCAGCGCAGATGACGGGGAGCCCGTCTGCTCCAGAACAGACGACGGGGGCTGCCTCTTCACTGCGCGAATCGCGTCGCGAATTTCTTGAGCGGTCCTTGCAGGTCCTCTGGCCCGGGACTGCCCGCGCCCAGTTCGGCGGCCGTCAACGACAGGACGGAGCTTCCCAGTTCGTGCTGTTGCCAAACGGCCACGATCCCCGGGTTGTGCTCCCTCGCAATCCGTACACCGCCGCCGCAGCCACGTTCTCGGGCCTCAAAGCTTCAGCCACTTGGCAGACCCGAACACAACTGCGGCTGCTCTCGCTGGGCGCCAGGGTCGGCGGGGCAACCTTGTTTCCAGATCAGGTGATCATTCGTCCGGCGGGCGAGTCCGAGAGCGAAGGCATCGATGACTATCTGAGCACCGCCTTGAGTCAGCCGGTGCATCTCGCGCTGCTCATCGGCCCACCTCGGGCCAACCGTAAGCCGGTCCTGCAGGTGATCTCTGCTGACGGCCAGACGTTCGCTTTCGCCAAGATCGGCGTCAGTCCGCTGACCGAGAAACTGGTGAGCGAAGAAGCATCAACCTTGCGACGTTTGAACAGCTCGACGTTTCGATTCCTGGTAGTGCCCCGACTGCTGCACCATGGCCGGTTCGAAGGACACGCAGTCGCCGTGCAGTCCGCGTTGCGTGGCCGGGCATCAGAAGAGGCGCAAATTGTCCTGCAGGCGATGTTAGAGCTCGCCTCGACAAATGCGAGCAGCCCGCAAGTGGCGGCCAGTACGTCGTACTGGCGGCGTCTGGAGCACAAAGTGACGCACCTGCCATCCAGCAGCTCGGCGACGTCCCTCCAGCATGCATTACAGCTGCTAGCCAGCGCGGCTGCCGCCGTGCAGATTCGGCTTGGCGCCTGGCACGGGGACTGGACGCCGTGGAACATGGCAGTCACCGACAGATCCGTCGCGCTGTGGGACTGGGAGCGGTTCGAGCCGGATGTCCCGTGGGGGTTTGATGCCCTCCACCACCATCTCCAGGGGTCGATAATCCGCAGGAAAGGCGTCCCGCGGGAATCTGCGGTTGACCTGCTCGCCCAAGCGCCGCGGCTTCTTGCCCCCTTCGGTGCGAGCCGTGCGGCAGCCGAGTTCACATCACTGGTCTATCTTGTGGGGCTTGCCGCTCGGTATCTCTTCGACGACATGGCCGGCGCGGGTGGACGGCTCGGTGCCGTCGAGGCATGGCTACTTCCGGTGCTGCTCGAACGGCTTGGCTCTACCGAGGGCACCGCCGCGTGACGACAAGCGGGGCAGCTTCGGTTGGTGCCGCTCTGGATCCCACTGGGCCGAAGCAGATGCGCGGTGTCGCACGCGGGACCACGGCCAGCCTCATGGGTGCCGCGGTGATGGCGGGCGCGCAGGTGGCGATCACGTTGTTGATCACTCGCACGGTCGATTCCACGACTGCAGGAGTCTTCTTCGGCTGTACCTCGCTGTTCCTCCTCGCAACGACTTTGGGCATGCTGGGGACGAACACCGGCATGGTGTATTTCGTCGCGCGTGGCCGAGCGCAGCAGCGCTTCAGTGACATTCCTACTTACTTTCGAGCGGGCAGTTGGCCGGTCATGGCCGTGGCGTGCGCCATGTCGGTGCTGCTATTCCTCTCGGCGCACTCGTTGGCAACCACGATTGCGAGCGGGCATGCAGACGAAGCGACGACGTACATCCGCATATTGGCGGTCTTCATTCCGTTCGCAGGTCTGGAGAACGTCAGCCTCGCCGCGTCTCGGGGACTCGGATCGATGCGGGCGAACGTCATGGTGGAGCAGCTCGGGAGGTCCTTGCTGCAGATTCTTTTCGTCGGGATCGCAGTGGTCGCGGCCGAATCCTGGGGATTGGTCGTCGCTTGGGGCCTGCCGTACATACCTGCGGCGCTGGTGGCGTTCCTGTGGTGGCGGCGACAAAGCCTTGCGGTTCTTCGGCGTCCCAACGCAAATGCCGTTACGCAAGGTGATATTTCGGCCGTCACTTCTGCCTCGGAGGAGCGGTCGATTGGTCGAGAGTTCTGGGGCTTCACCGGCCCTCGAGCATTGGCAAGCCTGGCCCAGCTGATCATCCAGCGACTCGACATCATCCTGGTGCTTGCTTGGAGAGGCCCTACACAAGCGGCGATCTACGCAGTGGCGTCACGCTTTCTCGTCGTTGGGCAGATGGGCAATAGGGCGATTCTTCTCGCCGTTCAGCCCCGACTCGCGCAGACGCTCTCGCGAAACGACAAGGAGTCGACCAACAACTTCTACCAGACCGCCACGGGTTGGCTGATGCTGCTGACCTGGCCGATGTACATCACCGCAAGCGTCTTCGCGGGCACTCTGCTCGCGGTATTCGGGTCGAAGTACAGCGCCGGACACACTGCGGTCGTCATCTTGTGCTGCTCGATGCTGATCGCCACGCTGTGCGGCATGGTCGACGTGGTGCTCAACATGGGAGGCCGGACGTCGTGGAATCTCGCCAACGTGCTAGTGGCGTTGGGCACCAATATCGGCCTGGACGTGTGGCTGATCCGCACCGCTGGTCCGTACGGTGGCTTCGTTGGAGCGGCTATCGGCTGGGGGGTAGCTATCGTTCTGCAGAACAGTCTGGCGATCGCTCAGACTGGCCTCATTCTCGGCCTGCATCCCTTCGGCAGGGCGTCATTCATCGCGGGCGGATCCAGCCTCCTGTGCTTCGGCGCTGTCGGGATCACGTTGCAGCTGGTACTCGGGTCGCCTTGGGTGGCTCTGATCTGCACTCTCGTGGTCGGTGGAGCAGCGTATCTGGCGATTCTGTGGTTCATGCGGGGTCCGCTGCGACTCGATGCCTTCCTCCAGATGCGCCGCCGCCGCGTGAGCCCTGCGCCTTCGGGCTAGCATCCTCGCTGCGATATGCCCGTCGAGCTAGCGGCCCTGCTGCAGAACACCCCGCCACCAGGCCGTCGTCGCCGGTGTGTGGAAAGTGAGATCCCAATGTGACCCCTGACCTTCCCACAGTAGAAAGAGCTCAGGACTTCCCAGCTGTGGGGCCACACTGCGAGTGTTGCCCCAGCAGTAGTACTGGAGATCGCTCAGCCACTTCACGCGGGCCTGTTCCTGAGGATCCCAGGAGCGGCGCGGCGTGTTGAACTCGCTGACTCCCCACCGCCTGAAGCCCACTCTCTCAGTGACCCGCAGGCAAGGGTCTGCGATGTCAGGCACGCCGGGATATGGACTGCTCAGCGCCTCGCCCCCGGTGGGGTTGCCGTACATATCCCAGGCCAGCAAGTCCACCTCACTTGGAGGCGGGACCCAGGAGTCGGACCAGCTAACGGTGTCGACGAGAAACTTTGCGAATACCGGAGTGAGATAGACAGTGACATTCGTCTGCAATTTCTGCGCTCGCACAATCCGGGACAGACGTTGCCAGGCTGCGCGGAAATCGCTGCCCGAGAAAGTTCCGGCCCGCAGCTCGTCGTTGGGCTCATGCCAAAAAGTCAGCCAGACACTCCATCCGGGCGGAATTGAACTCAGCCAGGAGCGGATAGTGGTGTCGTAATTTCCCGCTGCAACGGCTGCTGGATCGGTCTTGAAGGAGACCTGCGCTCTTCTTTGGTCAGAGAGGCCGTCTTCGGACGGCAACCAGTGCCCGGGCAGCATCTGATCGTGGAAAATCCGCGCGACGCCGATGCGGCTGAATGTTGCGAGTCGGGTCGTGTATGCGTGCGGGTCGGGCACGTTGATGCCGCACTGCGGTGGGTCGACGGGGCCGAGGGGACTGGTGGGCGGTGTCGAGTGCGGGGTCGCACGAGGTTCAGGATCAGAGCCAGCCGACAGCCGTTGGCTGAGCGCGACCGCGCCGACGGCGGCCAGTGCGCCTGCGAGAACCGCGCGTCGAGAGGGCCGAGACGACGTTTTCGGGCGATCGTGGTCCGCCAATGTCATTGAATTGCTCGCCTCGCACCCAGCCGCATACTTTCAATTCTGCCGCAAGAGACGGCATTACTCCCGATGATCGAGCGGAGGGTCTACCGTCCCTCCGATGTTTCCAGCGCATTCGTGCCACCATTGACGCGTGCCCAAGGTCTCGATTGGTCGTGAATTGTTCGCACCTCACCGCTTCCAATGCTGAGCGACCAGACGCCGAGAGCAGACCCTCAGCACCCGGGTTCCGGTTCGGCGACGTGGCCGCTGAGTCACCGGCAACGCTGTGACTTCGAGTTGCTTGCCAGTGGCGCATTCGCGCCGCTACGAAGCTATTTGAGCCGTGCCGACTACGAGGCAGTCTGTGACCGGATGCGATTGCAGGACGACAGTTTGTGGCCGATGCCCATCACGCTCGATGTGCCCGAGACGACGTTGCGGGAGATCGGTCCTTCAGGTCGGCTGACTCTGCAGGACCTCGACGGAACACCACTCGGCGTGCTGACGGTGGCAGATGCATGGCGCCCGGACGTCGCAGCAGAGGCGGACGCGGTGTTCGGGTCGACCGATCACATGCATCCAGGTGCTCAGTGGCTGATGACGGCGACGCACCCGTGGTATCTGAGTGGGACGCTGGAGATCCTCGGTCTCCCGGCGCACGCAGACTTCACCGACCTGCGCCACACACCCGATCAGCTGGCGGCGGTGTTCGCCGGCTGCGGATGGACCGGGATCGTCGCCTTCAACACTCGCAATCCGATGCACCGAGCGCACGAAGAGCTGACGTCGCGGTCGGCTAAGGAGGTCGGAGCCAAGCTTCTGCTCCACCCCATCGTTGGCGTCACCCGTCCCGGCGACGTCCCGTACCCGGTTCGCGTCCGGTGCTACCAGGCGACACTTCGCCGCTATCCACCAGGAGAAGCCATGCTGTCGCTGCTCCCGTTGGCGATGCGCATGGGAGGGCCACGAGAAGCTTTGTGGCACGCGATCATCCGGCACAACTACGGCGCCTCGGCATTCATTGTCGGACGCGATCACGCCGGCCCGGGCAACGACTCCACCGGTCGCCCGTTCTACGGTCCGTACGACGCTCAAGCCCTGGTCAATCGTCACCAGAGCGAGATCGGCATCACGATGGTGCCGTCGCATCAGCTGGTCTACCTGCCTCGCAGCGACAGCTACGTCGCGCAAGAAGAGGTCCCACCCGGGACAGAGGTCTGGGAGGTGTCGGGCACGCTTGTCCGGCACATGCTGGCCACGAACCAGCCGATCCCCTCCTGGCTCATGTCACCTGCCGTGTCAGAGGTTCTGCAGCAGAGCCGACAGGAGCTGAACCTGTAGCAGGGAGCCACCACGCACCCGGAGTTGCACGGAGTCACGCTTGGCGGCTCGGGCACCTCATGCACTACACGGGCTCGGCTACGCCCCGGTGATGCCCTCCGGCGCTCCGGCCTCGGCGTCGAGAGGCTCGTGTTCGATCAGATGGAGAACCGGTACGCCGAGTCGCCGCCGCGCTCGGGAGGACCAGTCCAGGTGAAGGAACTCGGTCACGACGTGCGGACGCGTCATGACGATCACCTCGCTGGCGTTGAACTCGCCAACGGCCGACTCGAGCGCGTCGACGGGGTCTGAGCAGCTGAACTCCCCGTCCGCGGCGTGCCCGCAGGCGCGCAGAGCAGCCATGCTGATTTCCACCTCGTGCCCTGCGTGCTCGTCGATGGCGTGCTGCAGCTGCTCGACGTCGACCTCGGGAGGGATGGCGTACGACGCCGCCGGCGCAAGGACGTCGCTGGCGCCCAACGTGCCGATCGTCGACTCGACTCTGGCGGCGGCATCCTCGCAGGGGATGAGGACGTGATAGCGCCGCGGCTCCTCGATCGCTTCATGCAGCGAGACGACCTCTTGAGCATCGCCCGGGCTCAAGGCCTGCTCGGCAAGCACGATAACCGTGTACATCCAGCCCTCCTAGTTCGCCAGCGTTCGCCTCCGGATGCCGAGACTCTAGTGCTCGGCTGGGGATCCTGATCTCAATCTCGGGTGCCGGAGGGGGAGACGAGCACGTCGTCGAGGTCGTAGCGCACCGGTTCGTCGAGCTGGTCGTAGGTGCACGAGGTGGGCGTGCGGTCGGGACGCCAGCGCTTGAACTGCGTCGTATGACGGAAGCGGGTGCCCTCCATGTGGTCGTATCCGACCTCGGCGACCAGCACCGGATCAAGAGGCACCCAGGACAGGTCCTTGCCCGCGTTCCACCGCGACTGCGCACCGGGCATCCGACCTTCGGCCTCAGCGGCAGCCCAGCCCGCCCACGGATGCGAAGCGGGGTCGATCACCAGCGGCTGCAGCTCACTGATCAGCTCGGCTCGCCGCTCCGCAGGAAAGGCAGCCGACACCCCGACGTGCTGGAGCTGGCCCTTGGCGTCGTACAAGCCGAGAAGTAACGAACCCAGTAGCGGCTTCTCCGGTGTCGACGTCTTGTGTGGCCGATAGCCGGCCACCACCACGTCGGCGGTACGGACGTGCTTGACCTTGACCATCGTTCGAGCACCAGGAGAGTACGGCGAGTTCCTTGGCTTCGCGACGATGCCGTCGAGCCCGGCGCCTTCGAAGGTCGAAAACCACTGATCGGCCACGTCAACGTCCGCTGTCGCCCGGGTGAGATACACCGACTTATCCGCCGCGAGAGCCGCCTCCAGACTGGTGCGGCGCTCCCACAGCGGCGTCTGCAGAAGATTCTCGCTGTCGAGTGCCAGCAGATCGAATGCGACGAAGGTGGCTGGAGTCTCGTCAGCCAGCTTCCGCACCCGAGACTCCGCCGGATGGATGCGCTCGAGCAGCCGCTCGAACTCCAAGCGTCCGTGCAGCGCGACCATGATCTCGCCGTCGACTACGCACCGCGACGGCAACGCCCGTCGAGCGGCCTCGACGATCTCGGGGAAGTAACGCGTCAGAGGGCGCTCATTGCGGCTGCCGAGCTCTACCTCGTCACCGTCGCGGAACACGATGCACCGAAAGCCGTCCCACTTCGGTTCGTACAGCGCTCCGCCTTCTAGCGCGTCCGGTGCTGGCAGCCGCGAAGCGCTCTTGGCGAGCATCGGCGATATCGGCGGCATGACGGGAAGCTCCACACGTGACTCCTTCGCCGAGAAGCGGGCCGATACGACGGCTGTCGCCGTGCATCTTGCCACCTGACGGTGTCGGTGCAGCTCCACATGGTGCTGGGTGCCCTTGTCTCCCGGACGGGATGTCGGCGCACAGCGATAACGTTCGCGTCATGAGTTCAGCCTTGAACTACCTCGACCACCTGGCGCGCGAGTCTGCCCGGTTCACGGCGGTGTTGGCCGATGCAGCGCCTGACGCACCCGTGCCTTCGTGCCCGGATTGGACCGCCGATGACCTGCTCTGGCATCTGGGGGAGGTGCAGTGGTTCTGGGGCTCCATCGTCGCGAGTCGGCTGCTCGACCCCGACGGCGTTGAGAGAGAAGAGCGCCCGCCCGACCGCACCGGCCTCATGGAGTTCTTCGAGCGTGCAAGTCGACGACTACAGACGGTGCTCAGCGACACGGCTCCCGAGACGGAGGTTTGGACCTGGTCGGCCGACCACTCGGTCGGCTTCATCCGGCGACGACAGGCACATGAGGCTCTGATTCACCGCATCGACGCCGAGCTCACGGCCGGGGAGCGGTCAACCGTGGACTCCCACCTCGCCGCCGACGGAGTCGATGAGGCACTGCGCGTGATGTATGGCGGGATGCCGCCGTGGGGAGCGTTCGCTGCCGACGACGCCAAGTCGATTCGCATGCAGGCTCTCGACACCGGCGACTCCTGGCTCATCCGCCTCGGGCGCTTCACGGGCAGAGACCCCGAGGGCACGTCCTACGACGAGCAAGAACCGCACCCGGACGACGTCGACTCAGGAGAGGAGGTGGCTGCCACGATTACGGGAAGCGCAGCCGACCTCGACTGCTGGCTCTGGAACCGCCCTCCGCTTCAGGACGTCTCACGGACCGGCGATGCGCACGTGCTGGCCGAACTCGACCAGAGCATCGACCCTGGCATTAACTGACCGGATAACCCGGCACGGGATACGGCGCCAGGAACTCCCGCACTTCGTTGCGCACGAGAGGAGCCACGGTCTCGTCGCCGTTGACCTCGGCTGTGATCACCTGGTCCATCCACTCGGCGATCTGGGACATGTGCTCCTCGGTGAGCCCGCGGGTGGTGACCGACGGAGTGCCAAGCCTGATACCGGAGGGGTCGAACGGCTTGCGCGGGTCGAACGGCACGGTGTTGTAGTTGAGCTCGATGCCGGCGCGGTCGAGCGCCTGCGCCGCCGGCTTGCCGCCGATCGCTTTGTTGGTGAGGTCGGCGAGTATCAGGTGGTTGTCCGTGCCCCCTGACACCAGGTCGAACCCGCGGTCGACCAGCTCTTTCGCAAGAGCCCTCGCATTGGTCACCACCTGTGTGGCGTACGCCGCGAATTCCGGTGTCGCCGCTTCGTGCAGGGCGACCGCGATGGCGGCGGTCGTGGAGTTGTGCGGCCCACCCTGAAGTCCGGGGAACACGGCCCGGTCGATCGCCTTCGCGTGCTCCCCGGTACACATCAGCATGGCGCCACGGGGTCCGCGCAGCGTCTTGTGCGTCGTCGTGGAGATGACCTCAGCGTGACCGACGGGGCTCGGGTGCGCGCCACCTGCGATCAAGCCGGCGATGTGAGCGATGTCGGCCGCGAGGACGGCGCCGACCTCGCGGGCAATCTCGGCGAACTTCTCGTACTCGATGGTGCGGGGGATGGCGGTGCCGCCGCAGAAGATCAGCTTCGGTCGCTCTGCTCGGGCGAGGTCGCGCACCTCGTCGAAGTCGACGCGCCCGGTCTCTTTTCGCACGCCGTAGTGCACCGCGTTGAACCACTTGCCGGTCGCGGACACGCTCCACCCGTGAGTCAGGTGACCCCCCATGGGCAGACCCATGCCCATCACGGTGTCGCCTGGTGCGAGGAACGCGAGGTAGATCGCGAGGTTCGCCGGTGAGCCGGAGTAGGGCTGCACGTTGGCGTGCTCGACCCCGAAAAGCGACCTGGCCCGCTCGACGGCGAGAGTCTCCACCTGGTCGATGATCTGCTGGCCCTCGTAGTAGCGCTTGCCCGCGTAGCCCTCGGAGTACTTGTTGGTGAGGAGCGTTCCTGTCGCCTCGAGAACCGCACGAGATGTGTAGTTCTCGCTGGCGATCAGCCGGACGGAGTCCTTCTGCCGCGTCGCTTCAGCCTCGATCAGCTCCGCGACTCTCGGATCGACATGGCGGAGAGAGTCGTCGGTGTGCGAAGCCGTCATGGCGACAGCCTAGTGACGCGGCTCCATCGGATCACGACGCAGTTCGTCTTCTGGCTGGTCCTCGAGACCGCGATCGTCTGGCTCCACGTAGCGGAACACCAGACCTGCGAGTGCTCCGCCCACCAACTGCCCAACCAGATACAGCCAGATCCACTTCCACGCGAACACCCCGGAGAGGCTCAGCGCGAAGACGACCGCAGGATTGAAGGCAGCTCCGGACACTCCGCCCACCGCGACGGCGCCGGCGGTGACAGTGAAGCCGATCGCAAGCCCGTAGAAGCTGTTGACCGGGTGGTCATCACTCGTGGCGACGTTGAGCACGACCCAGGCGAGCGCGAACGTGAAGACCAGCTCCGCCAGCAGTGCAGCAAGCATCACGGGGGTCAGATTGAGTCCGCCCGTAACGGCGTCGAGCTGGCGGCCGAAGATTCCCAACGCGACGAGATACGCCACTAGCGCGCCCAGCAGCTGAGCGCCGACGTACGGCCCGAGGTCGCTGGCCGGGAGTCTGCCCCGTACGAAGACCGCCAACGAGACTGCGGGGTTGTAGTGAGCGCCGGAGATGTGCCCTCCGGCGTACACCAGGGCCATCAGAGCGGCTCCGATACCCAGTGGCGCCAGCGGGCTCTGGGACAACACCGCACCGAAGATCGCAGTCATGAAAAGCGCGGTACCGATGAACTCCACGAGATACTTGCGCACGCTTGCCTCTCCTTCGTCGGTGCAGCTCAGCCTATTGAGCAAACCGCTCGACTGCACACTGTGTAGCGCCTGCGTGACACTGCTGGAAGGGGGGCGCGCCGATTATGCCGCCATCGCATAGGCATCGCATCGCCTGGAGCAGCACTCGGTTGCCCGGCTCAGCGGCGTTCGATCGTTACGGTAGTCGACATGGCGTCGGAGACCGCGGAGCCGAAGACGACGTTGGTGACTCGGTTCCAGGAACTCCGCGAAGCGTCGTGGCGACTGATCACCGCAACGGTTGGAGCGTGCTTACGCCACCGTGTGACCGGGCTTGCCGCCGAGGCGGCCTTCTTCGCCATCTTGTCGCTGCCTCCCCTCATCTTCGGTCTCGCCGGCAGCATCAGCTATGCCGTCACCAAAGTCGATCCCGGACAAATTCAGCACCTTCAGACCGCCGTCATTGACCTCTCCGGGAAAGTGCTGACCCAAAAATCCGTCCACGAGATCGTGCAGCCGACTCTGCGCCAGGTGCTGGAGGGCTCGCGGTTCGACGTCATTTCCGTCGGCTTCATTCTTTCGCTCTGGTCGGGGTCGCGAGCGCTCAACGTGTTCGTCGACACCATCACGATCATGTACGGCCTGGGTGGTCGCCGAGGCATCGTGCGCACGCGCATGTTGTCGTTCAGCTTGTACGTCGTCGGTCTGGTCGTTGGCGTGATCGTGCTTCCCCTGGTACTGGCTGGTCCGCAGCTCGTCGACCAGGTGCTCAACAAGCGCCTGGACTTCGTTAACACGCTGTACTGGCCGACAGTGATCGTGCTGAGCGTCGCATTTCTGACCACCCTGTTCCATCTGTCGGTGCCCGTGAGGTCGTCGTGGCGGTACGACGTTCCCGGCGCGACTCTCGCGTTCGCGATGTGGGTGCTGGGCAGCTATCTCCTGCGGCTCATTCTGCAGACAGCCTCCACGTCGATCTACGGCCCGCTCGCGGCTCCCATCGCGGTGCTGCTGTGGTTGTACCTGACCGCCTTGGCGGTGCTCATCGGAGCTGCGCTGAACGCTGCGTTCGACCGCGTGTGGCCGGAGGCTTCTACCGCGGGCGCGCGGTTGGAGAAGCTGCGGCGGCTCGGGCGTCGTACCGGCAGCAGTTCCCGCCCGGACGTTGACCCCGCCGCCTAAACCTCCGCCGACACGCCGCTGAGGGCCCGGTTTCGCCGGCGTGTCGGCCACCGACTGGCGTCTCGTCGCGGGCGGGAACCTCGTGCTCCAGGGGAAAACCGGGTGCGGACGGTTGCAGGGACGCCTAGCCTCGGTGCAGTGCAGCATCCAGGAACCGATCTCCGCGCGCTGGGTTGGGACCCGGCGTGGGAGTCCCTTGCGTCGTCGTATGGCGACGACTGCCGTCCCGGCCGGGTGGCTCGAGTCGACCGTGGGCTCTGCACAGTCATCACCGAAGACGGAGTGGCGCGGGTGACCTGGGGGAGCGACGTGCTCGAAGGCGTGGCGGCCGATCCGCAGGCGTCGCCCTGCACCGGCGACTGGGCGCTGATCCGGGAGTGGCCCGATGGTCGCGCGACGGTCGAGGCGCTGCTTCCACGTCGTACGGCGATCGTGCGGGCAGAGGCCTCCGGTACGTCGACCGGACAGGTGCTGGCGGCCAACGTCGGCGTGGTCGCGATCGTGGTGGCGTTGCACCCGGAACCGAATCTCGGGCGGCTCGAGCGGATGTTGGCGCTGGCCTGGGAGAGCGGAGCTCAGCCGTTGGTGCTGCTCACGAAGGCGGACTTGGTGGCCGAGGCCGAACTCATCGCGGACGACGTGGAGGCAGCGGCGCCCGGCGTGGACGTCATCTGCTGCAGCACCGTGACGGGGGAGGGCATTGACTTAGTGCGCGAGCGGCTTGCCGGTACGGCGACGATGGTCATGCTTGGCATCTCAGGCCACGGCAAGTCCTCGCTCACCAATGCGCTGTTGGGTGCCGATGCCCTGACCGTGCGCGCGATCCGCAGCGACGGCAAGGGTCGGCACACCTCGGTACGTCGCGAGCTGATCGTGATGCCCGCGGGTGGGGCAGTGATCGACACGCCGGGTCTGCGTGGAGTCGGACTGCAAGAAGGGGGCGACGGGATGGCGTCGACGTTCCCCGACATCACCAGGTTCGCCAGTGAATGCCGCTTTTCAGACTGCCTTCACGACGCAGAGCCTGGCTGCGCAGTGCAGGCGGCCATCGCCGAAGGAGCACTAGCGGTACGACGCTTGGACAGCTGGCGCAAGCTGCAGCGCGAAGTGGCGTGGATGGCGTCGCGTTCAGACTCCAGGCTTCGCGCAGAGCAGCGGAAGAAGTGGAAGCGCATCACTATGGCAAATCGCCACAGCGGCCGGGGCGCCCGCTGACGCTTGCGCCGCCGGCGCAGCACAACCGAACCCGACGCGAAACCCGGCGCAGCAGGATGACCGAACGCGACGCTTACGCCCGGCGCAGCAGCACAACCGAGCGCGACGTGATTCGGCGCGAGGCGCCAGCCCGCACCTCTTCCCCGTCTTCGAACCGGGCCTCAGGCTCTGCGGTGTCGAACTGGAGCTGCCACCGTGCGCCGTACCGACCATCCGGCAGCGCCATCTCCAGATCGTCGTGTCCCGGGTTGAGGAGCAGCAGGAAGCTGTCGTCGACGATGTGCTCCCCCCGCAGGCCCGGCTCGGTGATGCCCGTCCCGTTGAAGAACACAGCAAGCGGTCGCACCGAGTCCTGCGACCACCCCGCCGCATCCATCGATGCGCCGTCAGGTCGCAGCCAGGCGATGTCGGGCATCCCGTCCGGCGCCTCTGCGCCGGTGAAGAACCGTCGCCGCCGGAAGACCGGATGCCGGGCCCGTAACGCGAACACCCCACGCGTGAAGTGCAGCAACGACTCGTCGAGAGACTTCCAGTCGATCCACGAGACCTCGTTGTCCTGGCAGTAGGCGTTGTTGTTGCCGCCCTGGCTGCGCCCGATTTCGTCTCCGTGCAACACCATGGGGACGCCCTGGCTCAGCGCGAGGGTGGCGACGAAGTTTCGCTGCTGTCGCCGCCGGAGCGCCAGCACGGCCGGGTCGTCTGTCGGCCCTTCGACGCCGCAGTTCCACGACCGGTTGTACGTCTCGCCGTCCGCGCTGTTCTCGCCGTTGGCGAGATTGTGCTTCTCCTCATACGACACCAGGTCCCGCAGCGTGAAGCCGTCGTGCGCGGTCACGAAGTTCACCGACGCGTACGGCGAGCGCCCGTCGCTCTCATACAGGTCGCTTGACCCCGAAAGGCGGGCGGCGAACTCGCCGAGGGAGCTCGGCACACCGCGCCAGTAGTCGCGCACGGTGTCGCGGTAGCGGCCGTTCCATTCAGTCCAGCGCGGCGGGAAGTTGCCGACCTGGTAACCGCCCGGCCCGACGTCCCAGGGCTCCGCGATGAGCTTGGCCTGCGACACGACGGGATCTTGGTGCACGAGGTCGAAGAAGGCGCTCAACCGGTCGACCTCATGGAACTGTCGGGCGAGGCTCGCCGCCAGATCGAATCGGAAGCCGTCGACGTGCATCTCGAGGATCCAGTACCGCAGTGAGTCCATCACCAGCTGAAGCACTTGCGGATTGCGCATGAGCAGCGTGTTGCCGGTGCCGGTCGTGTCGTAGTAGTGCGCGGCATTGTCATCGGACAACCGGTAGTAGGCGGTGTTGTCGATGCCTCGAAAGCTCAGGGTTGGCCCACGCTCGTTGCCTTCTGCGGTGTGGTTGTAGACGACGTCCAGGATCACCTCGATGCCGGCGCGATGCAGCTCGCGCACCATGGCCTTGAACTCCAGCACCTGCTCGCCACGCTGGCCGGCTGAGCTGTAGGTGTTGTGCGGCGCGAAGAACCCGATGGTGTTGTAGCCCCAGTAGTTCGACAACCCCTGTTGCACCAGTCGGTAGTCATGGACGAACTGGTGCACCGGCATGAGCTCGACCGCGGTGACGCCAACGGAGAGCAGGTGTTCGATCATGGTGGGATGAGCCGTTGCTGCGTAGGTGCCGCGGATCTCCTCGGGGACGCCCGGATGCGTCATCGTCATGCCCTTGACGTGGGCCTCGTAGACGACGGTCTCGTGGTAAGGGCGACGTGGTGACCGGTCCTCCTGCCAGTCGAAGAACGGATTGATCACCACGGACTTGAGAGTGTGTCGGGCTGAGTCCTCGGTGTTGCGCTGTCGGGGGTCAGCCAGGTCGTACGAGAAGCAGGCGGGAGCCCAGTCGATGGCACCCTCGATTGCTTTCGCATACGGGTCGACGAGCAGCTTGCTGTCGTCGCAGCGTTGCCCCAAGGCCGGATCGTAGGGTCCGTGCACACGGTAGCCATACCGCTGTCCCGGGATGACTCGAGGGAGGTACGCGTGCCAAACCAATGCGTCGCGCTCACTCATGGAGATGCGGGTCTCGTCGCCAGCCTCGTCGAGGAGGCACAGCTCCACCGCGCTTGCCACCTCCGAGAAGACGGCGAAATTGGTTCCGGCCCCGTCATACGTCGCCCCCAGCGGGTACGGCGCTCCCGGCCACACCTCCATCGGTCGTCTCCGTCAGCTGGTCGTCCGGACAATCAAAGGTCCCGCCACCCTAGTGGGCGGCGGGACCTTTGACTTCAGGGCTTAGCGAGCGGAGTTGCCACCGCTGTGGTCGGCCACATCGCCTTCGACCTCGATCTGCTCCGAACGGACCTCGTCGGTCACAGTCTCCTGCGTGGTGACTGCCTCCTTGTCGAGGCGGACGCGCTCGACTGGGGTGGCGGTCTTCTCCACCACCGCGCGCTCCTGGGTGAGCGTCACCTCGTGCTCTTCCTCCGAGATCGCGGGACCCTCCATGGCGTTGTCCATGTTGGCGTCGGTAATCGGCTCTCGCTCTAGCACCGCACGCTCCTGCGTGAGGGAGACGTTCTCTTCGACCGGCTGACTCACGACGTACTTGCGGAGTCGAGCCGAGCCGGCAGTCTCCTGCATCTTGCCGACGCGCAACTGTTCCTCCGACCGGGTCATCGCGTTGTCGGTCTCAGGGCCGGACACGTCGTTGCCCACGACATCGCGAGTCTCAGTGGTCGAGGTGTCGGATCCGACGTTCGCGTAGCTCAGGTTGTAGTACTCGTAGAGGCGCTGCTCATCCTCGGGGGAGAGGTGGCCGTCCTCGCTCACATTCGGAGCGCTCTTGATGGTGTCCTGGTCGTAGGGGACTGTCAGGCGGTCGCCGGTGTAGGACGCCTCGGTCAGCGGAACGAAGCTCTCGTTCGAGCCGAAGAGACCTGTGTTCACGGTGACCCAGGCCGGCTGTCCGGTCTGGTCGTCAAGATAAATCTGACCGACGGCACCGATCTTTGCCCCGTCAGATCCATAGGCGGTAGAGCCCTGTACCTCATTGATCTGGTCCTGGCCCAGCATGTGTTGTCTCCTCTGCATAGATGGGACGGATTTTTTGCTGCCGGAAATCGTCGTACCCAGCTCTTGAGGGACGTAACGCTGTAAGCCCAGATTCCTCGGGCAACGAGGCGGCCTTGGGACATACTCCCTACATGGCGAGTGCCGGGAGCGGCGACCGATGGATCATCTTGCTCCTGCGCGGCATCAATCTGGCAGGCCGGCACCGGGTCGCTATGGGGGAGTTGCGCTCGATGCTCACCGAAATGGGGTATGCCGACGCCCGAACCCATCTGCAGAGCGGCAACGTTCTACTGCGCAGTTCCCAGGCTCCTGATCGCGTGGTCCGCACAGTCGGGCGGCAGCTGTCATCGCGCTTCGGGTTCGAGGTGCCCGTCCTAGTGCGCACCGCTGAAGAGATGGACGCCGTGATCGCTCGAGACCCCTTCGGGGAGTCGGCCACTGATCCGGCCCGCTACGTGGTCACGTTCCTCCCGGTACAGCCGAAACCGTCCGCCTTGGTTGCCGTCGAGGGGGAGGACTTCGGCGACGAGAGGTTCGCGGTTCATGGCCGCGAGGTCTATCAGTGGTGCCCAGGAGGGCAGCAGGACAGCCCCATGTTGAAGGCGCTCAACAAGGCCGCCATCACGACGCCTGGGACCGCGCGGAACTGGCGAACCGTCACCCGGCTGGCCGAGCTGGCAGCCGAGTGACGGCATTCCGCTCCGAGACCTAGGCAGGCGACGCCTGCACGCGCTCGTCGCCGGCCTGAGGAAAGACTGCGAGATCATCAGCGAAGCGCCAAGGACTGACCCCCCTGGGTAGTGGGAGAACAAGACCCCGAGTCAGAGCGAGGAAGCCGATCTGCTCGGCCCGGGATGCATGAATCGGCGCACTGGGGTAGTGTGAATCTTACTTTGTGTCACCATTTGACTACGCAAAGTAGATGATGTATCGCATGGTCACGTACGAGGGAGGGACACGAACGTGCCGCAGTCTCAATCACAGCTTATCGACAAGTTCGGTTCTCGGGACGACGCATCGGAATCGCGAACTCAACTCACGGCCGGCGAGGAGTGGCGCCGATGGGTGACTGTCGGCCTGCTGGTGATCGCGGGGCTCGGCCATGTTCCGGTGATCGCACCGCATCTTGATGAAGCGCCGTACATGGGCGTCCTCTTCATCCTCTTTACGGTCTTTGCCCTCGCATCCGCCGGAGCGCTGGCCTTTAAACGTTCCGCGATCCGGTACGCGCTCGTTGGAGGGCTGTGCCTCAGCGCCGTCTGTGTGTATGCCGCGACCCGGCTGGTCGCCTTCCCCATGCTGAGCGAAGACGTCGGAGCCTGGTGGGAGCCGATGGGGGTTCTGTGTGTCGCGACTGAGATCGGCGCGGCTGTCATAGCAGCGCTTGAAGTTCGGCGCCTCGCCGGCGGTTGGAACCCGTTCGCGGACGGCCAGGCACCGCGACGACAAGAGGCGACGTCCGGGTCCGCCTGATGTCTCGCAAAGGAACCCGGGCTTGCCGTTACGGCCACCGGCCGGAGAACTCGCGTTACGTCGGCCCTTCCCGCTCGTTAGGCAAGGCGTCATCGCGAGAAAGAGAGCGGCTGGTGCAGACCCAACCACTGAGCATCACTCATCCATTGACGCTGGAACTGATCGATGCCAGTGGCGCCACCACCGCAGTGAGCGCCGAGCTCACGTACGACGTAATGGATCCCTACGCGGTTTCAGCGCAGTTCTGCGTGCAACAGGACGCCCGGGCCGAGGACTCGGTCTGTTGGGTCTTTGCGCGTACTCTGCTTGCGGTTGGAATGTACGAACCGGTTGGTGACGGCGACGTTCACATCTGGCCGTGCCTGAATGCCCGCGGCGAGGCGGTTACGGTCATCGAGCTGTCGTCACCGGACGGCGAAGCGCTGATGCAAGCGCTCTCCAGTGAGGTCTGCGGGTTTCTCCGTGAGACTGAAAGTTTGGTGGCGAACGGCGCGGAGGCGACATACCTCGACCTCGACGAGACCATCACCAAGCTGCTGCCCTAGCGATCCCGAGCCGCGAAGGGCTCGTAGGCTGACCGGGTGATCGTTGACCTCGTGCGACAGCGCCAGATGCCCGTCGCCGAAGCGTGGGCGCGGTTGACAACATGGAAGCGCCACGGCCAGTACATGCCGCTCACGACGGTGACCGTCAGTGAGCCTGAGACGGCTGTGGGGACCCGCGTCGTGGCGCACACGGGGATCGGCCGCTTGAGCTTCGATGATCCGATGGAAATAATCGTCTGGCATCCGCCGTCTGATGGCGATCTTGGCCACTGCCGGCTTGTCAAGCGAGGCAACGTCGTCACCGGATGGGCACAAATCACGGTGACGGCTACTCCTGGCGGCGGTTCCCTCGTGCATTGGCACGAGGAAGCGACGCTGCCCTTTGAGGGACGTCTCCTGTCCCACCTGGGTTATCCCTTTGGCCGTGCCTTGTTTGGACGTCTGCTCAACCGGCTCCTGAGTTGACGACCGCGGCCTGGAGACCACGGCACCGGAAGTCGGGCACCTGGCCTTCAACAGCCAGGAGGTTGCACCGGCCCGTGATCCTTGCGGTCGGCGTTCCACGTTGGTCTCTATGGGCGCATCGGCTAGTCTCGTTGCTCGCACCGTCTCGATGGTGGGGCACGCGGACGTGGCTCAGCTGGTAGAGCATCACCTTGCCAAGGTGAGGGTCGCGGGTTCGAATCCCGTCGTCCGCTCGGAGAGGGTCGCTGGCTTACTCATCCAGTGGTGGAGTGGCCGAGAGGCGAGGCAACGGACTGCAAATCCGTCTACGAGGGTTCAAATCCCTTCTCCACCTCGAAGACGCAGCACGGGCGATTGGCGCAGCGGTAGCGCGCTTCCCTGACACGGAAGAGGTCACTGGTTCAAACCCAGTATCGCCCACCAGCAACACAGCCCCTTGACCTGCGGAAACGCACTGTCAAGGGGCTTCTTCATTGGTTCGCGTGTCCGCTACGTGTCCGATGAATCGCCCGCCGGCCCGCACTCAGCGGGGCAAACGGAAGGCGGCACCATGACCATCGCTCCAGTCCTCATGCACACACCCCCAGACGACGAACCGGAGTACGAGTTGCAATTTCCGACTGTGCGTGACCGCGCCAACCGGGTCAGCATCGCCGTGTCCGCCACCGTCAACGGCGTGCTTATTGCCGTCGAGCCAATCGGAGCAGTCAGCGTCGACATTGCGCGCGAGCTCGCTCGTCAGATCCTCGAAGCCGCGGCATGGGTCGACAGTGGTGGCGAAAGCATGACCACCGCAACCCCGACACTCAGCTCAGAACGCATCGTCCATGACGCACCCCGCCTGGTGTGACGACCACACTTGGGACGCCGACGAGGACGGCTGGCGCGGATGCAAGTCGGTGGACCTCGGCGAGTGGTCGCTGTACGTCACAGCCGTCCGTTGAGTGCCACACACTTGGCGGGTGGAAGGCGAACGAGTAACAAGCCCGGGACTGCGTGCTGTGTTCGCCCAATCCGACTACCGACGGTTGTGGGCTGCTCGGACGATCTCGCAGTGGGGTGACACGTTCAACGTTGTTGCCCTCGCGCTGCTGATCTTCGACTTGACCGGATCCGGTCTCGGAGTAAGCGGCGTGATCGTTGCCGAGACCGTTCCTGTGCTGCTGTTGGCTCCGGTCGCGGGACCGCTAGTGGACCGGATCTCCAAGGTTCGCGTGATGATCGCTTCCGATGCGTTCCGCGTGGTCCTGGCGGTCGTGTTGGCGGTCTGGCACGACGCCCCGGCTGGCGTGTACGCGGTGGCGTTCGCGATGTCAGTCGGAGGTGCCTTCTTTAAC
>JBBSHN010000017.1:0-30481 GCA_038252945.1 Propionibacteriales bacterium
ACCTGACGATCACAGGTCGGCCTGCCCAGTTCGGGCGCGGAGTGATGCAAGATGTGAGCGACCGCCTGCTGGCACAGTTTACCGCGTGCATCGAGCGAGAGCTCTCCGAGGACGGTTCCCCCGTTGCGGACGAGCCGCAAGCGGATGCTTCCGACGACGCGAGACCATCGGCGTCGGAGGCGCCCGAGAGCACACCTGAGGGGGAACCGGTCGCGGTGCTGGACCTCGGCGCTGCAGTTCTCCCAGCTGTGCTCAAGCGCTACGGCCCCTGGCTGGCGGGGGGATTCGCGGTCGCGCTTGTTGTCAAGAGGTTGGCAAGTCGGCGATAGCCAGCTCACCAAGTGGCGCTATCACGCGACCTGCTCGCGAGCACACCCAGTGCGGATCCGGCCCCAGCTCCGGCTCGATCTCCAAGCTGTGCTGCACGTCGTCGCTACAGCCCACACACGCCGGCCACCGGTTCGACTGATCGAGCAGAGCATCTTGGACGTCCTGAGCGACCAAGCCGCTGATGAAGTTGGCGCCTTCTTGCCACTGAGAGAGCCACCAGCGTCGCTCGGCGATGGAGTCCTCGACGATCGACACCGTGCGCGGATCGGTCAGCCCGCGTGCCGAGAGATCGCGCAGCACCCGAGCTCGTGCCGCAAGCAGCGGGTCTCTCGACGTCATGATTCCCATCCTGGCAGTCTGGGCAAGTGACGGGCGGAGCCTCAGGGACCGCGACCGTGGAGGTCGTGGCGTTGCATGCGGCCGACGCGGAGCGGGCGGAAGAGGGCGGAGCCAGTCGGCTTCACGTCTGCGCGATGCCGGACGAACAGGCCCGCTCCGTTGAGCCTCGAGCTGCCAGTGTCATCGTCCGGTCGACCCAGCTGCCGGTACGGGTGACTCTTCGACTCTCGCCGGGATTCTCCACGATGGGTGGGGAGTTCACCCGACTCTGTGGCTTGGTGACTGACTACCTGTCGGTAGGCGTGGAGGGTTTCATATTCGGATTCCTCACTGCTGATCTCGACGTCGACACCGAGGTGTGCGCGGCCCTCGTCGAGGCGCTCGCCGGTGCACCGTGGACGTTCGACCGGACATTCGACAGCGCGCTGGAGACCCGCCGAGCATGGCGTTCGATCCGGGACCTGCCCGGCCTTGACTCGGTCCATACGTCTGGTGCCGCCGTGGGCATGCAAGTGGGGCTCGATGACCTACTCGCACTGGCTTCGGACGACCCGACGTTCGCGGCCGTTGCCGAAGCATCGGTCGGCGTACGGCCTGACAACGTCCCATGGCTGGCGCAGGCCGGCGTAAGAAAACTCCATCTCGGGCTTGAGGTGCGCCCGGGAGCTTCGTGGTCCAAGTCGTACGTGGATCCTGGGTTCGTGCGGTCCTGGCGGCTTCTCCTTGACCGTGCGGTCGCTAGTGCTGACTCTCCAGAGCGCTCCGGGCAGCTCTGAACTTGGCTGCGGACACGGTCACCGCGGAATATCGTGATCCTATGACGGAGACGACGGCCAACCCGGCGAACTGGTACCCCGACCCTTGGGGTCGACACGAGCACCGCTATTTCGACGGCCAGAACTGGACTGAGCACGTGGCGGACCATGGTCGGCAAAGCGTCGACCCACCGGGTGGCGACGCACATCTTCCGACCGTCAACCGGTCGACTGAAAAAATCCAGCGCGATGTCTCCAAAGCTGGCGTCCAGGCTGGAGCGGTCCCTGGTGGTGGGTCGCTGTTCACCGAACCGGTGCTCGTCGTGAATCAGAAGGCGAAGCTGATCGAGATCAATCAAGAGTTTGCCGTCTACGACCAGCACGGTCAGCAGATCGGCGCTGTGCGCCAGGTGGGGCAGAGCGCAGCGAAGAAAGTCATGCGCTTAGTCGCTGACGTTGACCAGTTCATGACTCACAAATTTCAGGTTGTCGACAGCAACGGCCAGGTCGTTCTCGCTCTGACTAGACCGCGCAAGTTCATGAAGTCACGGATGATCGTTGAAGGTGGGAACGGCCAGGAGCTGGGTCGGATCGTTCAGCAGAACGTCATCGGCAAGATTCGCTTCTCCCTGGAGTCAGGAGGCCAGCAGATCGGCTCGGTGAACGGTGAGAACTGGCGGGCTTGGAACTTCAACATCCAAGATGCAGCCGGCCGCGAGGTAGCCAGGCTTACGAAGACGTGGGAAGGCCTAGCCAAAACGATGTTCACGACGGCTGACAACTACGTCGTGCAGATCCACCAGGAGCTTCCGCAGCCGCTGCGCAGTCTGGTGGTCGCTTCGGCGCTCACCATCGACACAGCGCTCAAGCAGGACGCGCGTGGTCTCAACGCCGCCGACCTGTTCACCTAACCCCGGCCGCCCGACCCGCGCGCGGGGAGTTCGCTGAGCGCGCTTGCCATGCAGACGTTGCCTTTGCCACGTCCGCACCGAAGATTTGCTATGCGGACGGTGTATCTGCCGCGTCTGTAGTCCCACCAACCCGAGAAACCGCCTCCGGTACCGGCTGGAATGCCGGGGCGGCGGCCAAGGCAGGTGGACACCGCAATTCCACCGTTGACACCGAGCATCTGCCACGCAGACGGTGTATGAGCCACGTCCGCATGGCAGACCGGAGAGCGGGCGCCGCGGGAAGGGGGCGGCGAGGGGGGGTGAGGTTAGCGATCGTCGGCTATGACGGAGTCCGCGTCCACGATGGTGTAGCCGTACCCCTGCTCCGCCAGGAAGCGCTGCCGGTGCGCGGCGTACTCCGCGTCGACCGTGTCGCGGGCGACCACGGCGTAGAACCGCGCGGTGCGGCGGTCGGCTTTCGGACGCAGCAACCGCCCCAGCCGCTGCGCTTCTTCTTGGCGGGAGCCGAACGTGCCCGACACTTGTACGGCCACCGACGCCTCAGGCAGATCGACCGAGAAGTTGGCGACCTTGCTCACCACGAGAAGAGGCAGATCACCGGACCGGAAGGCTTGGAAGAGCCGTTCACGCTCCTTGACTGAGGTGGCACCCGTGATCAGCGGGGCGTCCAGCCGCTCGGCGAGCTCGCCGAGCTGGTCGAGGTATTGGCCGATGAGAAGAGTCGGCTCACCGACGTGTCGCCGCACCAGGCTGTCAACTACAGCCAGCTTGCTGTCACATGAGGCGGCGAGTCGGTAACGGTCCTCCGGCTCGGCGGACGCGTAAGCGAAGCGCTCTCCGTCGGTCAATGTCACGCGAACCTCGACGCATTCCGCGGTAGCGATGTAGCCCTGAGCCTCGATGTCTTTCCACGGCGCGTCGTACCGCTTAGGCCCGATCAAGGAGAAGACATCGCTCTCTCGGCCGTCTTCCCGGATGAGCGTGGCGGTCAGACCGTATCGACGCCGCGCTTGCAAGTCAGCGGTCATGCGGAAGATGGGGGCAGGCAGCAGATGCACCTCGTCGTAAATGACGAGCCCCCAGTCGCGGGCTTCAAACAGCTCCATGTGAGAGTAGACGCCTTTTCGTCGCGCCGTCATGACCTGGTACGTCGCAATTGTGACCGGCCGGATCTCCTTCCTCGATCCCGAGTACTCACCGATCTCCTCCGACGTGAGGCTCGTACGACGTAGTAGCTCGTCTCGCCATTGCCGAGCGGCCACGGTGCTCGTCACCAAGATCAGGGTCGTCGCTTGCGCTCGCGCCATCGCAGCGGCCCC
Source organism: Propionibacteriales bacterium (assembly GCA_038252945.1). GTDB lineage: Bacteria > Actinomycetota > Actinomycetes > Propionibacteriales > Nocardioidaceae > JAUJOE01. The sequence continues at coordinate 3,655 of JBBSHN010000017.1, forward strand.
GACGATCGTCTTGCCCGCGCCGCAGGGCAGAACGGCGACTCCTGAGCCGCCGTGCTCGAGAGCCTCGACGGCGTGCAGCTGATAAGGCCGTAGCGCCCAGCCGTTCTCGACCAGGGCGATCGGGTGTGCCTCCCCGTCGACGTATCCCGCGAGGTCCTCCACCGGCCAGCCGAGTTTAAGAAGCGCCTGTTTGAGGTTGCCCCTCTCGGATGGATGCACGGCGACGACGTCGATCCCGAGCTGGTCTCCGAGCATGGGGCCGATGCGTTTGCTGCGCAGCACCTCCGTGAACACTGCGGGATCAGTTCCGGACATCACGAGCCCGGCAGTCGGGTGTTGCTCAAGGCGGAGCCGGCCGTACCTGCCCATGACCTCGGCGACGTCGACGAGCAGCGAGTGCGGCACCGGGTAGCGCGAGAAGGTCAGCAGCGCATCGATGACCTCCTCGGCGTCGTGGCCGGCTGCTCTGGCGTTCCAGAGGCCCAGCGGAGTGAGCCGGTAGGTGTGGATATGCTCAGGCGAGCGCTCGAGCTCAGCGAAGGCAGCGATGGCTCGCCGACACTCCGTGGCCGCGGGATGATCGACCTCCAGCAGAAGGGACTTGTCGGATTGAACGATCAGTGGACCGTTGGTCACGACACCGTCTCCGCTTTGCGGCGGGCGCGGTAAGCCGCCACGTTGGCCCGGGAGGAGCACCGGTCGGAGCAGTAGCGCCGGGACGAGTTCGGGGAGGTGTCGATGAAGACGCTGTCGCATTTGTCTGACGAGCAGACACCAAGCCGGGTGGCGCCGTAGTCGACGACGAGCATCGCAAGACCCATCGCACACTCGGCGGTGACGAGCCCCGCAACGCTCGAACCTCGCTCGGCAACATGCAGGTGCCAGGTTTGGCTGTCGTGTCCGGCGATGTAGGGAGAAGCCGGGTGCCGCGTGAGCAGTGCGTTGACCAGTTCCACCACGAGGTCCTCGTCGCCGGCGTCTGACGCAGCGAAAATCGCCCGGAGGTCGCGCCGCAGGCGTCGGAGTGGAGTGACGTCACGTTCATCGATCCGAGAGTGCAGCCACGGTCGGTTGCTCAGATATGCTGCTACGTCATCCCGGGCGTCGAGTGGAGCGTTGACGAGCGCTGCGGCGAAGTCGGCATACCGCACGAAGTCCACGCCGACATCATAGGCGGGCCGGGGCTGACGTAAGGTTCAAAAGTGGTCAGTGTGCCTTACGTGAGCCACGCAGGATGTGCGCGGCCAGAATTCGTCGTACCGGCAGCCGGCACGCTTGCCCGGAGCGGGCGTCAACGCTGTGCAGCGTCCCTGCGTCCACGTCTTCAACGGTGACCAGTCTTTCGACGATGCGGCCCTCAGAGTCGGTAGCGCTGAGCCATAGCGTCTCCCCGGTCTCTGCGGCTTCGCGAAGAGCCTCGACGGGCGTGAGCTGCGGAACGGGGTCGCTAACTGGAGAGCCGTCTAGGCGCTGAGCGAGCTCGCTATCAGCGGATCGGAGCACCTTGATGACAGCCTCAGCCGCTGGTCGGTCGAGGGGGAATGCGGACCTTTCGCGCACCGAGCTACGCGGTCTTCCCGGCTCGCTGTGCGGGCGCTGCTGCAACGCCTCTACTGGGCTCGATGTTGGGGAGTCCGAGCTCGAAGCGACACGAGCAGCGTCATGCACCAGATAGGCGAGCGGCTGCGGCACCGCTGTGCGGGACCGCTTGGTCAGCAGAGCCACTATGCGCTCGGCATTCCAACCCCGGGAGAGTCCTCGTCGCACAGTGGCTGAGCTGAAGCGGTAGACGGTGGCCCCCCCGCGCGACTCGATGTCAGCGATTGCTCCGAGCTCGCGCGCAGCCTCTGGGGTCAACGGGCCAGGCGCGACGGCTGTCAGGTCCGCTTGCAGGAGCACCTCCTCCGTGCGGCTCGGCAAGAGAGCCTCCAGGGATGTCGTTTCGATCGGCGCGGCGTAGCAGGCAAGCGCGCCGAGACCCAGCAGCCCGAGTTCCGCTGCCTGATGCAGCACAGAGTCGGTAAGCCGGCGGACTATCGGCGCTGACCTGGGGCGGTGCCAGACGATCCAGTCGCGAATGCCGGTGTTCGGCACCACTCGGCCATCAAGTGGATCGCCGAATGCCGCAAGGCAGAGCTGCTTCAGCCATCGAGGCGCGCTGGCCTCCTGCTCGTCTCGCCAGGTACAGGCAAGGACTCGCCATTGCTCCGCCAGTGACCGTTGTGCCCAGCCCGGAAACTCCGTCGAGGGCGACAAGACTTCCGCACCGTCAGGCCAGCTAACCCCTAACAGGCCGGCGGCCTCGGCAAGGTGTAGATACCACTGCGCTGATTTAGTTGGTACGTCGAGCAGTTCCGCCACCACCGTCAGCTCTCGGACGGCGACCGCTCCGTCACGCCGAAGCTGCACAGGTTGAGCGGCACAGTGTTCGAGGAGAACGTCCATGCGACGCACCGACTCGAAGGCGGATCCCGCGGCAACCTTCGCCACGAGCGCATGAGGCTGATGCGTCACATCTGCTGGCTCTTGGGGCCAAGGCGAAACTGCCGGAGCGGCACGCGGCTCGCCCGCGGAGGTGTCGACAAGCACTGTAGGAAGAGCTCGAACAGGCCTCAGCGCGCTGTCGCCAACCCAGATGAGCGCGAGCCCGCGCAGCCGTTCAACCGCCTGGAGGGTCTCAGTGGAAGGCGGACGCTGACCCACTGCCGAGAGCACGTCGGCAGCGTTCGCGAGCGGAAGTGGGCCCGGTGAAGTGGCGATTTCTCGCGCCACCTCCAACTCGAAGGCGTTCAGGGAGTCGACGGCGCTGGCCACGGAGTGCCGTGTCGTGGCACGGGCAGCCAGATCACTCAGGCTGCGAAGGGTCGGTGAGGCAAGATCTGGCCGCGCCAGGAGAAGGTCGACGAGCTCATTATTGGAGAAGCTCCGCAACATGTCGGTCAGCGTGCTAGGGCTACCGGAAGGCGACATCAGTGCCACCGTAGCGTTCACACCGCGTGGCAGGATGCTGCTCGGTCAGCAGAGGAAGGGGTCGTCTCGGTGGCGCTGATCCAAGCGCGGGATCTTGGCAAGACATTCGGCAAGAAGGCGGCCGTTCGCACGCTGTCCTTCGACGTTGAGCCAGGCTCGGTCACTGGCTTCCTTGGCCCCAACGGCGCCGGCAAGTCCACGACGATGCGGCTCATGCTCGGGCTCGACAACGGCGAGGGGGTGACAACGTACGACGGAGTGCGGTATCGCGACCTCGAGCATCCACTGCGCGCCGTCGGGACGGTGTTGGACGCCAAGCCGTTCCATCCCACCCGCCGGGCTGCCAATCACCTGCGCATGCTGGCGGTCTCCAACGACATCCCCGACAGTCGGGTCACCGAAGTGCTCACTGTTGTGGGCCTTGGTGAGGTGGCAAGCGCCAAGCCAAAGACGTTCTCCTTGGGCATGGGACAGCGGCTGGGACTGGCCACAGCGTTGCTCGGCGACCCTGGCACGCTGATTCTCGACGAGCCTGCCAACGGTCTGGACCCACAGGGCGTGCACTGGCTGCGAAACCTGCTGAAGACGCTCGCCGCTGAAGGGCGGTCGATCTTTGTGTCCAGTCACCTGTTGTCTGAGATGGCGTTGATGGCCGACCACCTCGTCGTCATCGGAAGAGGGTCGCTCATCGCCAGCGGCAAAATGAGTGACTTCGTCTCGACAAGTCGGCGAAACGCAGTGATCTTGCGGGTCGACAATGCGGACCTGATGGCGCGGGAACTGCAGGCGGGTGGCGCCTCCATTTCCCCTGAAACGGACGGTCGCATGGTGGTGGCCGGGCTCACGTCGGAGGCGGTGGGCAATCTGGCACACGAGCTCGGCATCCGCGTGTTCGAGCTGACCCACCGGTCAGCCACGCTCGAGGAGGCCTTCCTTGAGGCGACCGGCGCCTCCGAGGAGTTTCGCGCCTCCATGGGCTTCGGGATGTCAGGCGATGTGCTGTGACAGGAGCTCTGAAGTATGAATGGGTGCGCATCCGCACCATCGCGTCCAGTTACTGGATGTCTGCATTTGCGATAGTGCTCAGCGCGTCGATCGCCGTCCTCATCGCGATGTTCTCCAGCACATCAGAAGTGCAGCAGATCAACATCGCCCAGTTCACGTCGTGGGTGCTGACCGCAGGAGCGTCATTTTCCGGCATTCCGGTGCTTGCCGCCGCCTTCTTCGCCGTGATGGGCGCCATGGCAATGGGTCACGAGTATCGCTACGGCACCAACAAGGCGACCTTGACCGCCCTGCCTGATCGCGTGGTTGTCTTCGTCGCCAAGAGCCTCGTTCTCGTGGCCTGGGTAACCGTGTCGGTGGCAATCCTCCTAGTGCTGGACGCCGCTGTGGCGGCGGTGCTGATGACTCACCCGCGCTTCTCAGTCGACGCGGTCCGCCCACTGGTCAACTTCTGGGGCTATTGCGTCGGGTTGTCGCTTGCCGGGCTCAGCCTGTCGGCGATCTTCCGCAACCAAACTGGGGCCATCGTCGCCGTGCTGGTGTGGCCCTACGTCGTGGAACCGATCCTGTACGGCGTCTTGACCTTGCTCGGGCAGGCGTCGCACGCCAATCTCAGCCTCTGGACCAATCTGTTGCCGTTCTCCGCAGGCAGGCGGTCGATCTATGACCCCTACGAGCTGATGGCAGGCTTCGGTGGGGTGGTCGACACCTGGGGTGTCGGCGCTAGCACGCTTGTCTTCTGGATCGGTGTGCTGCTGGTCGTGGCTGGAGGAGTGGTCTCCTTTCTGCGACGGGACGCCTGAGGGTCGTCGGCGAAGTTACAGTTGTCGCGTGGCTGAGAGACTGGTTGTGGGCTTCGACCTCGACATGACGCTGATCGACAGCCGCTCCGGGATCAAGCGGGTGTGGGAGGAGTTCTCCGCGTCCACAGGCGTCTCCGTCGACAGTGACCTCGCCATCTCCCGGCTCGGCCTACCGCTCGCGAGCGAGATGACGCACTGGGTTCCGGCAGAGGCCGTCGACGAGCAGGTCGCCCGCTACCGCGCGCTGTATCCCTCGTACGCCGTGGAAACTGCGCTACTGCTGCCAGGCGCCCGGCAATCGCTGGACGCCGTTCGAGCAGCGGGAGGCCAGACACTCGTCGTCACCGCAAAGAACGCCCCGCACGCCACTCTTCACCTCGATCACCTCGATCTGCCGGTCGACGTCCTCGTCGGCGACCTCTGGGGAGCGGGCAAGTCGACTGCGCTGCGACAGTACGGCGCGACTGTGTACGTCGGTGATCACGTGCAAGACATGACCGGCGCCACAGCGGCGGTGGCGACCGCCGTCGGCGTTGCCACTGGGCCCTGCACCGCCGCCGAGCTCACAGCCGCTGGGGCGGACGTCGTACTAAGTGACCTGACGGAGTTTCCGGACTGGTTCGCCGACCACCTGCTAGCGACGCGTCTCGCCGGTCTGAACGAGAGGCTGGAACAGCTCGGCACTGTACTGGTCGCCTTCAGCGGGGGCGCAGACTCGGCGTTTCTCCTCGCCGCCGCGGCGCGTGCACTCGGAGCCGACCGGGTCGCCGCGGCAACCGCGGTTTCGGACTCCCTGCCTGCCGCCGAGCTGCAGTCGGCCAGGCACTTCTGCCGTGACCTCGGTGTGCAGCACTTCACGGTATCGACCGCTGAGATGCAACGACCCGGCTACCGGGCCAACGCCGGTGACCGCTGCTACTTCTGCAAGTCCGAGCTCATGGACGTGCTGAACCAGTTCGCGGCTGAGCGGAGCTTCGGCGCCGTGGTGACCGGAACGAACGCCGATGATGCGACTGCTGGATTCCGTCCTGGCATTCGAGCCGCCGCGGAGCGCCAGGCTGTGACACCGTTGCTGGATGCCGGCTTCACCAAAGCGCAGGTTCGCGAAGCGTCGAGACGTTGGGAACTGCCGACGTGGGACAAGCCGGCAGCCGCCTGCTTGTCGTCGCGCATCGCATATGGCGTGGAGGTGACCTCCGCGCGGCTGGCTCGGGTAGAACGCGCCGAAGTCGCTGTCCGGAGCCTCCTCGCGGCCCACGACACACCGCTGGTGAATTTGCGAGTCCGTGACCTCGGCAACGACCGGGCACGCATCGAACTCGACCCCGACCTGCTGCGGCGGCTGCAGCGGGACCGTTGGCTCGCCGCTGCCCTCACAGCTGAGGTTGCCGCCGCGGGCTTCGCTGACGCCGGCATCGACGAGCGGGGCTTTCGGTCCGGCTCGATGAACGAGCTGCTTGCGGACCCGCAAGTGGCCGCTAAGGCTGTAGTATGAGCGCCGCCTCCGACAGCGGTCGCAGGCCACTTCCTGTCAGCACGAGTTCGCGAGGTTTCAGGTGCCAACGGGGCAGGTGAAGTGGTACGACGCCGAGAAGGGTTTTGGCTTTCTTACCACCGACGACGGTAACGACGTGTTCGTGCGCTCGGACTCCCTGCCGGCCGGCGTGACGACACTGAAGTCAGGCGCCCGCGTCGAGTTCGGGCTCGTGCAGGGCCGGAGGGGCGACCAGGCCATCCAGCTCAGCGTCCTAGAGCCCACTCCATCGGTGGCTCGGGCGTTGCGTAAGGGGCCGGAAGAGATGGTAAGTATCGTCGAGGACCTGATCCGGTTGCTCGAGAACCTCGAGCGCACCTACCGGCGTGGGCGTCATCCGGAGTCACGCCCGGCCAAGCAGACGGCGAGCCTGCTGCGTGCGTTGGCCGCCGAGCTGGACGTCTGAACCGTCTGGCCGTCGCAGCTGGCCGAGCGGTCAGAAGAGCGCATCATGCCGGCGCACGTCGCACGGTTCCGCGGCTGCCCACTCTTCCGCGCAGCACAACGACCAGCCAGGCAATGAGCACCGCGGCCACGATGCACAGGCCTAGCCGTGCGATCAACGGCATGATCACACCGAGCACTCCGCCGAGCACCCACGACAGCTGCAGTAGGGTCTCCGACCGTGCGAAGACGCTCGTGCGGACCGACTCTGGGACCTCTCGCTGAATCAACGCGTCCAGCGACAGCTTGCCGAGTGACTGACTGGTGCCGGCGACGAGCCCGAGCACCATGGCGGGGATCAAGCCGAAGAACAAAGCGGCATACACCGCAGCGACGGCGTCGAAGACGAGCGTCACCAAGACGATGGACTCCGGCTTTCGCTCGCGCAGCAGCGAGCCGATGAAGGTGCCCAGCGTGCTGCCCAGCCCGGCGGATCCGATCACCAGGGCCAACAGCAAAGTACGGCGGTCCTCCCAGCCAGTGATGGGCTCCTCTCTCAGCAGGAACGCCATGAACATGGTGAGGAAACCCGACAGCATGCGAAGTCCCGCGTTGCAGCGAAGCCCAGTGATGACCACAGGTGCGATGCCTGTCCGCCGGCCCTGCGCGCTTGGGCCAGCCACTGTGCTTAGCCCTATCTGCGCGTTCTCCTCGCCGACGGAGGAGTCCACTCGGGCCGGAAGCAGAATCGCCAAGACGGTGCCGGCGATGAACACCAAAGCCGCGTAGCGCAGCGACCAGTCGGACCCCAACATGGCGGCCAGCGTCGCGATCGGGGCAGAGATCGCTGCGCCGGCGATACCGGCCAGCGAGATGCGCGAATTGGCCCGCACCAGTGTGAGCCCGTGCGGAATAACCCGGGGGACTGCGGCTGCGCGAGTGACGCCGTACGCCTTGGACGCCACCAGACAGGCGAGCGCTGTGGGGAACATCCACCGCGACTGGCTCGCTATGGCACCGGCCAGAGTCCAGCAGCCGAACGCGCGCACAGCCATCGTTGCGCCTATCGCCCACCTTCGACCGCGTTGATAGCGATCGAGGAACGGTCCGATCAGCGGTGCAACGATCGCGAAGGGCAGCATGGTGATACCGAGAAACAACAGAATTTGCCCGCGGGCTTTGTCGCTCGGCACCTGGAAGAACAATGTGCCAGCGAGAGCCACGGTCAAGGCGGCGTCACCGGCCGCGTTGAAGGCGTGCAGCTCAATGAGCCTGAAAAGCCCCGACTCGCCGGCACCATGAGCGTGTGAGGCGCGTCGTGCCACGCGGAGGGCTCCGCCAGCCGCTCGTCCGCCGAATGCTGCGACTCGGCCGGCTCCAGCGCCCACACGGCGGGCCGACGTGGCGGCCGTAGCGCCGGTCAGTCGACGTCGCCCCCGCGCCGTCGTGCGGTCGCTCTCGCTCACGGCCCTATCCTGCCCTGCGCCGCCGACGCCAAAGAGCAGGCGAACCGGTCATTCGGATTCGCACCATCACCCAGGATCCGGGAGAATGGTCGGGTGACCACTATTTCTCAGACGCCGAAGCCAGACGACTCCCTGGCCGCCGCCGTTGATGCCGCGCGTACGGCTTTGCTGGACTTGACCAGGGCTGACACGGTCGGTGAGCATCTGGGAGCCGTCGCGGAGGGCCAGCGGGTAGTCACGCATTACTTCGCGGCGACTCATTCGGGGTACGTCGGGTGGCGGTGGGCTGTGACGCTCGCTCGGGCGCCTCGGCAGCGCACTGCGACGGTCGACGAAGTCGTGTTGCTCCCCGGGGATGGAGCTTTGCTGGCTCCTCCGTGGGTGCCGTGGAAAGACCGACTCGACAAGTCCGACCTCAAGCCGGGCGATATCGTGCCGACCGACGACAGCGATCCTCGACTTGTGCCGGGTTACCTCATCGGTGACGCGGCGCTTGAGGGCACGTCTGCACGCGAACTGCGTGAGGTGGTCATTGAAGTCGGCTTGGGTCGCGAGCGGGTGCTGTCCGTGGACGGTCGCGACGCGGCGGCTGACAGGTGGTATCGCGGCGACTCCGGCCCCACATCCGCTATGGCAGTCGCTGCACCGGCTCACTGTGGCACTTGCGGCTTTCTCGTCCGCCTGTCGGGACCGCTGAAGGGAATGTTCGGCGCCTGCAGCAACGCGTCATCTCCAAGCGATGGCCAGGTCGTGTCGCTCGACCACGGCTGCGGTGCCCACTCCGACGTACGCGTCGAACAGCCCATGCTGCAGGCGACCCCGACGTCGCCGGTCTTTGACACCCTGACCTGGGACTCGTTCGGAGACGCCGACGTAGAACCGCTCAGCCGCTAGGGACCAGCAGCTCCGAGCGGACTTGTCTCGGGGCGGAGGTCGGGTCGTTGCTCCAACCGACGCTGTCGGCGCCGACAGTATTCAGTGCCGATGACGCCAATGGTGAAGCCGGCGACACACGTCCACAACCACCACTCCCGACCGGAGTCGCTCAACGAGTCGCGAAACAGCAGCAGCAGACAAAAAGCGGCGAACCACAGAGCCGCGCCGACGGCCACGGTGCGCGAACCCGTGACGTCGAGTGGCTCGATCTCTGCAGCGGCTCCGGACTCGCCCGTCACGGTGACCCACTGTACGACCCGGAAAGTACTTTCGAACCGGGGATGTCCAGCGGCTGACCGCCTATGAGGCTCCAATAGGGTGTCGCGCGTGACCACCACCGGAGCAACTCGCACACCGACGGCCACGACTGGCCTGGACAAGTTCTTCAAGATCTCAGAACGCGGTTCCACGGTCGGCCAGGAGATCCGCGGTGGAGTCGTCACCTTCTTCACGATGGCCTACATCATCGTGCTGAACCCCATCATTTTGGGTTACGTCAAAGACGCCGACGGGGGATATCTGGGGGGTGGCAGCGCTCCGAACCTGCCGTTGATCGCCGCCGCCACGGCCCTGGTGGCCGGCGTCATGACAATCCTCATGGGGATCTTCGCCAATTATCCGCTGGCGCTGGCGACAGGGCTCGGGCTCAACGCGTTCGTTGCCTACTCCATCGCCTCGGGCATGTCCTGGGCCGACGCCATGGGGCTAATAGTCCTCGAGGGACTCATCATCTTGGTGCTGGTGCTCACCGGATTTCGGCGTGCAGTCTTCATTGCTGTTCCGGCGGAGCTCAAGATCGCGATCAGCGTGGGCATCGGCTTGTTCATCGCCCTTATCGGGCTCGTCGACGCCGGCTTCGTACGGCGTACGGGTACCGGGCCTGTCCCGGTCGAGCTTGGGGTTGGGGGCACGCTCCAGGGCTGGCCGGTACTGGTCTTCGCGCTCGGGCTACTGCTGATGGTCGTGCTGTTCATGCGGCAGGTGAGAGGGGCAATTCTGATCTCGATTCTGGCGACCACCGTGCTGGCGGTGATCATCGAGGCGATCGCCAAGATCGGTCCGAGCGTCACCGACAAGGGCTACAACCCCACGGGATGGAACCTCAACGTGCCGGCATGGCACGGGTCACTGGTGGACCTTCCCGACTTCTCGTTGCTTGGCCACTTTTCGTTGCTCGGATCCTTCCAGCGCGTCGGTTTCGTCACCGCGGCGCTGTTCGTGTTCACCCTGATGCTCGCTGACTTCTTCGACACCATGGGCACGATGACGGCGATCGGTGCCGAGGCTGGACTGCTCGACGCCGAAGGGACGCCACCGAACGCTCAACGCATCCTTGTTGTCGACTCGCTGGCGGCGGCGGCCGGCGGCGCGGCAGCGGTGTCCAGCAACACGTCGTACATCGAGTCGGCGTCCGGCGTCGGTGAGGGAGCTCGCACCGGGCTCGCGAGTGTGGTCACCGGTGTGCTCTTTTTGCTGGCGACGGTCTTCGCCCCCGTCGTGCAAATCATCCCGAACGAGGCCGCGACGCCCGCTTTGGTCCTCGTCGGCTTCCTCATGATGATGCAGGTCAAGAACATCGACTGGAACGACTTCGAGATCGCGATCCCAGCGTTCCTTACCATCGTATTGATGCCGTTCACCTACTCCATCACTGTGGGGATCGGCGCGGGCTTCGTCGTGTACATCGTCTTGAAGATCGCCCGGGGCAGGGCGGCTGCTGTGCATCCTCTGCTCTGGATCATCGGCGTTCTGTTCGTTGTGTACTTCGCGCTCAATCCCGTTCGCAGCCTGCTGGGCGCTGGGTAGGGCCTGGGGGAGCGGCAGCCACCTGAAGCCGAGAGCCGGTCGGTTCTCAGCTTGTTTAGCCAAACTAATGAGTTATGCTAACGAGATGCCCGAACAAGTCGCCCAGCTTGCGCGTACCGAAGCGGGCCTGTCGAGTGCCCTGCGCATCTCGATCATGCGGCTCTCCCGCCGGCTCCGCAATGAGCGTGAGGCCGTTGACGACCTGAGCGCGAACGCACTTGCCGTCTTGGGCACATTGTTCCGGCACGGAGCCATGACGATCGGTGAGCTCGCAGCCGCGGAGAAGGTGCAGCCGCCCTCCATGACGCGCACCGTCGCCGCGCTTGGGAGGCGCGGGCTGGTGCAGCGAAGCCCGCACGGCTCTGATCGCCGGGTGGTGATGGTCTCCCTGACCGAAGCCGCTCATCAGGTGGTCGCCGAATCACGTCGCCGCAAGGAGGCCTGGCTCAACCACAGACTTCGGGAGCTCACACCTGCTGAGCGGCGAACTCTTCGAGAGGCGGCACCGATTCTCGAACGGCTGTCACAGGCATGAGCCCAACGTTCCGAGCGCTCAGTGTTCGAAATTTCCGGTTGTACTCGATGGGTGGTGTCATCAGCAACACCGGCACCTGGATGCAGCGCGTCGCTCAGGACTGGCTGGTCCTGCAGCTCACGCACTCCGGAAGTGCCCTTGGCATCACGACGGGCCTTCAGTTCCTTCCCTTTCTTCTCGTCACCCCCTTCGCCGGAGTCGTCGCCGACCGGTATTCCAAACGTCGGTTGTTGGTCTGCACCCAGGCCGCGATGGCCGTGGCCGCCGGAGTCCTGGGGTTGCTGGCTGTGACCGGCGTCGTACAGCCGTGGCACGTCTTCGTGCTCGCGTTTCTCTTCGGCAGCGGGGCGGCGTTCGACGCGCCCACCCGCCAGTCCTTCGTTGTGGAGATGGTCGGCAGGGAGTTTCTGCCGAACGCCGTTGGCCTCAACTCTGCGTCGTTCAACGTCGGCCGGATCGTGGGCCCCGGCATCGCCGGCTTGTTCATTGCCGCGCTCGGGTCTGGCGCCTCGGCCACCGGGTGGGTGATTCTGCTCAACGCCGCGAGCTATTTGGCGGTGATCAACTCCTTGCGCGTGATGCGCACGAGTGAGCTACACCCCGCCGAACGGATCTCGCGGTCGAAGGGCGCCCTCCAGGACGCCGTCCGGTACGTCGTCTCCCGGCCGCTGCTCGTCTTCATCTTCGTGGTGGCATTTGCGGCCGGGACCTTCGGGCTCAACTTTCAGATGACCACGGCGCTGATGGCGACAGGCGAGTTCCACAAGGGCGCCGGAGAGTTCGGTCTTCTCGGCTCCGTCATGGCGATCGGATCGCTCGTCGGCGCCTTGCTGGCGGCCCGCCGCGGCAGCCCTCGTCGGCTGGTCTTGGTCTTAGGCGCGGTAGCTTTTGCGGCTGCTGAGATCGCGGCTGGGCTGATGCCGACGTACTGGACCTTCGCTGCCTGGCTGCCCGTCGTAGGGGTGACGGCGCTGACGATGTTGAACTCGCTGCAGACCGTTGTGCAGATGTCGGTGGACGAGGAGATCCGCGGTCGAGTTATGGCCTTGTACATGATGATCTTCATGGGGGGCACTCCCTTCGGGGCTCCGGTGATCGGATGGATCGGTCAGACGTTCGGTGCTCGCTGGACGCTCATCGGTGGTGGTCTCGCCACTCTCATCGCCGTACTCCTTGCGACCCTTTGGCTCGTCCGCGCCGAGGATGTCGACGTTCGCGCTGTGGCGCAGCGCCCCCTCAGCATGGCGGCGTGAATCGTTGCACCCCCGTTTTCGGCGCATGATCATTCCTGGAGCATTGGTCTTGCTTCTCGTTATCGTGGTCATCGCGTCAGTCGCGGGTGGTAGGTCGTGAACGCAAGCGGCGGGCTCGCGGCCCTGCAACTTGAGCCTGAGTTGGAGGAGATCCGAGCGCTCCTGCTCAATCCTGCCGAACTTGTGCGGGCCGTGGCGTCGGGGCATCGCGTCAACGCGAGGGTGCAGTACCGCCGGGTGGAGCTGCGATACGTCGACGTGCGTTCTCGCCGTCGGCTGCAGATCACAGCGTACGACGACACGCAGGCTCACGTCCGCAACTCAGACCTCGGCACCTCGGCGGCCGAGGCAGTCGACGACCTGTTGCGTCAGCCATTCGGGAACTGGCACGTCGAGACCCGCACCGACGTCATCCAGCTGCGAGTCACTAAGCGCGGCAAGATGATGCTGCATCGGGGGGCTCGCGCGGAGGCTCGTGAACCTGGGCACGGTCACGACCGGACGAAACGTCGGCGGCTCAGCGAGAGCGACGAATTGTTCGCGGCATTGCGCCTCTCGACCCCTGACGGGCGGATCAAACCGAGCCGTCGGGCCAAGTACCGGCAGGTTCAAGACTTCCTCTCAGCGCTCGACAGTGTGGTGACCGACCAGCTGCTTGCCGAGCTGAAGGTCAGTTCTGCCTCCTCCGATCACGCGCGGGCGCTGCGGCTGGTCGACCTCGGTTGCGGCAATGCCTATCTGACTTTCGCCGCCCACCGATACCTGACCTCGGTCCGGGAGGTCGCGGTGCAGGCGGTCGGCGTCGACGTGAAGTCCGCCGCCCGCCGCCACAACGAGCAGATCGCGAAGCGGTTGGGCTCCGATGCCTCGGTCGCATTCATCGACAGCACGATCACCGAAGCGTCGCTGGAGGAGGCTCCGGACGTGGTGCTCGCTCTGCACGCGTGCGACACCGCCACTGATGACGCCTTGGCGCAAGCCGTGCGCTGGCAGGCGCCCGTCATCTTGGCGGCGCCGTGCTGTCATCACGACGTGCAGCGGCAGTTGAGCGGTTGCGTGCCTCCGGAGCCGTACGAGCTGGTGACGAAGCAGCCGATTCTGCGGGAGCACTTCGCCGACGTGCTCACCGACGCGCTGCGAGCGGCAATACTGCGACTGGTGGGCTACCGGACCGACGTGATCGAGTTCGTCGACGCTGAGCACACCCCTCGCAATGTGCTGATTCGGGCCACACTGACAAAGGCGGCTCCGACGCCGTCGCAAGTCGCGGCATATCAGCGGCTGATCTCCGACTGGGGAATCCGACCGGCTCTGGCTGCGCGCCTGTCCGCGGAGCATCCGCTGCTTGACCCCACACGGCAGGGGCCAGGTGACCTCTAGACCGCTTGGGGGGGTTCGGTGACTCAGAGACGTTCGACCACCCAGTCGACGCATCGGGTCAGCGCATCGACGTCAGCAGGGTCAATGGCTGGAAACATGGCCACACGGAGCTGGTTGCGACCCAGCTTGCGGTAGGGCTCGACGTCCACCACGCCGTTGGAACGCAGAACTGCGGCGATCTCGGCTGCGTCGATCGAAGCGTCGAAGTCGACGGTGCCGACCACAAGTGAACGGTCACCCGGATCGGCAACGAACGGGGTCGCGAACGCCGACTTCTCTGCCCAGCTGTACAGCCGAGAGGACGAGTCCGCAGTCCGCTTCACCGCACCCAACAACCCGCCAAGCTCGCGTAGCCAGTCCAGTTGTGCGGCCAGCAGGTACAGCGTCGCCAACGCTGGGGTGTTGTAGGTCTGGTCGAGCGCGCTGTTGTCGATCGCTATCTGCAGGTCGAGAAACGCCGGTGTCCAGCGGCCGCCGGCGCGAATCTGGCCGACGCGCTGGATGGCCTGAGGAGACATAAGCGCGAGCCAAAGGCCGCCGTCGCTCGCGAAGCACTTCTGCGGAGCGAAGTAGTAGGCGTCGACCTCCCGGACGTCGACGGGCAAACCGCCGGCTCCCGACGTCGCGTCAATGAGCACCAACGCGTCCGGAGCAGCGCCCTGCACTCGACGTACGGGTGCCATCACTCCCGTGGATGTCTCGTTGTGCGGCCAGGCGTAGGCGTCGACACCAGTGGTGGCCACAGGTGTGGAGCGCGAGCCGGGAGGCGCCGGAATCACGTGCGGCTGGTCGAGGAACGGAACTGCCGACACGGTTGCCGCGAATCTCGCGGAGAATTCCCCGAACGCCAGGTGCTGGCTTCGCTCACGAATGAGGCAGAACGTCGCCGCGTCCCAGAAGGCCGTCGTACCGCCGTTGCCGAGCACCACCTGATAGTCACCGGGCAGGGCGAAGAGCTCAGCCAGCCCTTCGCGGATGTGTCGAACCACCCTGCGCACCGGAGCCTTCCGGTGTGAGGTGCCCAGGTATGTCGAACCCTCGGTCGCCAACGCGGTCACGGCATCGTTCCGCACTTTGCTCGGTCCAGAGCCGAAACGGCCGTCTCCGGGGAGAAGGTGCTTCGGTATCCGAAGGTCTGCCATCAAAGTCCTTCTGCGGTCAGCTGCGTCGTCAGGGCGTCGAACTCCTTCGTCGTGCGACGAGGCACCCTGGCTCGAGGGTCTTCTGCCATGCTGGCTCCTCGCCTGACGGAGTTGTGAGACGCCTCATTCTTACCGGGAGGGCACGCACGGATAGCACAGCGTGTTGAGTCTCTGATGCTTCAGTTGCCAGCAGTCGGGTCGACGCTGAGTGTCATCGTCAGGGAGCGAGCCGTTCGACGACCCAGTTGTCCTGGTCGATGCGGTCGAACCGAATTCGGTCGTGCAAACGCCCAGGGCGTCCCTGCCAGAACTCAATCCGCTGCGGGCGGACACGATATCCTCCCCAGTACGGCGGTCGCGGTACTTGCGCACTGTCGGCGAATCTGTCGCTGACCATCGTGTAGCGATCCTGCAAGAAGGAGCGATCAGGCACCGGCCCGGACTGCGGCGACGCCCAGGCACCCAGCTGCGAGGGTCGCGGTCGTGTCGCGAAGTAGTCGTCGGACTCCGCTGCGCTCACCTTGCTTGCTACGCCCTCCACTCGTACCTGCCGTTCAAGTGGATGCCAGGGAAACAACAGCGCACATGCTGGATTGTTGTGCAACTCCGTCGCCTTGCGTGACTCGTAGTTGGTGTAGAACACAAATCCGCGTTCATCCACCCCCTTCAGCAAGACGTACCGCGTTGACGGCGCGCCGGCTGAGTCGGTTGTGGCTACTACCACCGCGTTGGGCTCGTGCAGCCCGGCTCTGCCAGCATCCGCAAGCCAGTTCAAGAACGCAGGAATCGGAGCACGACCGAGGTCAGCCTCGGTCAGTCCTCGGTCCTCGTACTCGCGGCGCCAGGACGCAAGGTCACGGTCGGGATGCGCGGACTCGGTCATACGCGAAAATCTAGTGCGAGCGTCGAAAGAGCGGCTTCGCGTGCAGCGTCGAGTGCCACGCGGTAGCCGGGATTGGGGATTTTGGTCACTCAAAATGCGTAGTATACGTTGTAAACTGAAACCCTGAATCGAGGCATAACCCCGCGCCAGAGCGGGTAAATATGTTCTGCGGTAGTTCAAGAATCACCTCAGGAGGGGAAATGACATCACAGTCTGGCGGCGCGCACCTGTCCGGTAGCAGTGCAACCGGCCCCCGTCGCGAAACCACTGACTATGACGAGACCACTGACTCCGAGAGCACCAATTACGAAACGACTGATTATGGGCGCCGAGACCGTTCCATACCGGTGCGTGAGGAGTACGTCGAGCCGCGCCGTACTGAGGTGCGCGAACAAACTGTCGCGCAGCGGCAGCAGCCTCAGCCGGTGTACCAGGACCACGACACGTCACCAGTCAATGTCGCCGTAGGGGCGGAGCGGCAAGACGGCGTCCGGTGGGGTCCGATCTGGGCCGGACTCTTAACCGCGCTCACGTCGTTCCTGTTGCTCGAGCTGCTTTTTTATTGGCTCGGCTGGCTGACGCTCGACCCAGGACCGACAACGCCAGGCAGCAATGCGGGCTGGGTCACGGGCATTTTGGCGCTGGTGGCGTTCTTCCTCGGCGGCCTGGTGGCTGGCGCTACAGCGATCTGGAAGGGATTGTTCAGCGGTCTCCTGCACGGCTTTTTGGTGTGGGCGCTCGGTGTCGTTGCCTTCATCGCCTTGACGTTCTTCGGCGGCAGCGCGCTGCTCGGCAGCTTCGGCAACCTGACGCACCAGTTGGGCGTGGGCCAGCAGCAGGTGCAGTCCGCCACGAAGGTGACGAACTCCGAGGCGAATCAGGCAGCTCAGACCGCGAAGGACGCTTCTGGTCCCGCGTTCTGGGGGCTGTTCCTGCCTCTCGCGAGCTCGATGCTCGGAGGCCTGATCGGCTCCAAGATGTGGCCGCGGCGAGACACGAGCGACCCGGAGACGGTTCGGCTTCGCGCTGACGCGTAGTCAGCACCGCCTCCCACCTTTCGAGGGGCCAGTCCGCTCAGCGGCTGGCCCCTCGGTCTTGTGTCGCTCGGTTGCTGCCTTGTGCTCGCGCTTGTCGGTCAGTCGCTAACCCTTCGGTCGGTTGTCCGGTCCGGGTCAGTCAAGAACGAACGACGAAGCGGTCGAAGCCGGCCTCGTCGCACGAAGTGGCTTGAACGTCGTCGACTCGAGCGTCCGGCGGCCCCAATCGGCACCACTGCACCAACCGGTCGACCGCTTCCGGTGCCCCTTCGAACCGGGCGGTCACCGTGCCCGCTGAATCGTTGCGTACCCATCCGGTCACACCGGCGGCGTCCGCCTGCCTAGAGCAGGTGTCGCGGAAGAAGACATCCTGCACGCGGCCATGCACGACGACTTCGACGGCTGCCACGGCTCCGCTTCAACCCCCGGCCATCGCCCCGACGATGAGCAACGGCTCCTTGCCCGCTACGACCGCTGGTGGGAGTGGCTCGTCGGGGGGGCTGTGGGAAAGGTCTTGCTCGCAGGCGAAGAACCGCACGAACGCTCGGCGCCGCTGCGTGGTCTGATCGCGGACGGTGCCACGTAGCACCGGGTACGCCGCCTCCAGCGCGTCAAGTGCTGATCGCATTGTCGGTGGGTTGTTCACATCGACCTGCAACTCGCCGTTGATGCCGGCGAGATTGCGCAGGTGCGCCGGTAGCACGACGCGAATAGCCACTGGCTCCGCGTTGGCTCCCACAGGGGCAGGACCACTGCAGGAGGCTGGGCCTGCCTGCGTGGACGGTAGCGCGGACTCCACCTCGCTCGTCATGAGAGGGTCTGCACCTCGACTGAAAGCACTGGTGGCAGATCTCGGACGACCGCCGACCAGGTGTCTCCGCTGTCGGCGGACGCGTAGACCTGCCCCCCCGTCGTACCGAAGTAGACGCCGCATGAGTCGAGGTGGTCGACGGCCATGGCGTCTCGCAGCACGTTGACGTAGCAGTTCTCTTGAGGCAGTCCTTTGGTCAGCGGCTGCCACTCGCCGCCGCCGGCGCGGCTGCGGTAGACCCGAAGCTTGCCTTCAGGCGGGAAGTGGTGGGAGTCACTGGTGATCGGTACGACGTAGACCGTCTCGGGCTCATGCGCGTGCACGGTGATCGGAAAGCCGAAGTCTGTTGGCAGGTCGCCGCTGATCTCTCGCCACGACTCTCCGGCATCGTCGCTGCGCATGACGTCCCAGTGCTTCTGCATGAAGAGCACGTTGGGTCGGGACGGGTGCATGGCCACCCGATGCACGCAGTGACCGACTTCGGCGTCTTCGTCGGGAATGCCCTCAGATCGCAAGCCCTTGTTGATCGGCTTCCACGACGCCCCTGAGTCGTCGGTGCGGAAGACGCCGGCCGCAGAAATGGCGGCGTACAGCCGCTCGGCGTTGTCGGGGTCTTGCATGATGGTGTGCAGGCACATGCCGCCGGCCCCCGGCTGCCAAGACGATCCAGAGTCGTGGCCGCGTAGACCCGGGAGTTCCTGCCACTCCTGGCCGCCGTCGGTGGAACGGAAGAGCGCGGCGTCCTCCACGCCGGCGTATACGGTGTCGGGGTCGGTGAGCGCGGGCTCGAGGTGCCACACGCGCGCGAACTCCCACGGGTGCGGTGTGCCGTCATACCACTGGTGCGTTCCGGGAACGCCGTCGTACTCGAAGCGGTTGCCGACCGGCTGCCAACTTTGCCCGCCGTTGTCGGAACGCTGAATCACCTGGCCGAACCAGCCACTGCACTGGGAGGCATAGAGCCGGTCGGGGTCTGCTGGAGAGCCGGCCACGTGGTAGATCTCCCAACCGGCAAAGTGCGGGCCATCGACCTTCCAGTTTTTGCGCTGACCGTCAGAGGTGAGCACGAACGCTCCCTTGCGCGTGCCGACCAGGACGCGAACGCCAGTCATCTCTGAACCCCTCTCACCCGGCTTTTCGGTTGTCTCTGATCATGGCATGCACCACCGACAGGTCGACAGGCATGCCCGCTCAGCGATGCCCGCGGCGCTCAAGCAGCCTGATCGAGCTCGTCCAGAAGGCGTTGTCGAAGCGTGGGGAGTGGTTGGTGAGCCGCGAGAACCCGTCCAGCTACGCCATGAGCTTCGTGTATGAGACCCAGAAGGATGTGCTCGGGACCTAGGGAGTCATGATGCAGATGCCTTGCCTCGCGCAGGGCTAACTCGAGCGACTTCTTGGCCCTCCGAGTCCAGCGGGTTCCTGGCGTCCTGCCTACAGCGGAGGGTGCGCCGGCGGAATCCAGGATTCCTGGACCGAACGAGTCCTCCATTCGCGCTCGAACTTCCTGAAGATCGATGCCGATCGCTGACAACGCTTCGGCTTCATCCGTCCCCAGGCCGTCAGTGCCGGCGCCAACAAGGCAGACCACCTGAGCCCGTACGGCGGAGTGCTCAAGCCCGGCCGCGCGAAGCACTTCGGTCGCAACGCCAGTCGGCTGCGCCAACAGTCCTAGGAGCAAGTGTTCCGTCCCGACGTAATGATGTCTCAGCCCATGAGCCTCTTGACGGGCCGACGAGACGACCTCCCGTGCCGGCCGAGTGCAGCGTTCGAACACGTCTACCTCCGTCTGCCTGCCCAGCGCGGACCGCTGTGCTTTTGGTGTACGGCTTGCTTGCTGACCTCGAGCGCCGTCGCGATGTCCTGCCACGACCACCCCCGTTGACGGGCGTTGGTGACCTGGATGGACTCGAGCCTCTCCAGCAGGATGCGTAGGGCGCGAACCGCTCGTAGTCCGACCGCAGGGTCACTGCTGCTGGCCGCTTCGGCCAAGTCGGTTGCCTCGGTCATGACGTCAATCTATCTTGACGAACAAGGTCTGTCAACCCATCTTGACGCGGGCAGCTCTGCAGCCGCACATCGGACTTTCGGCATGGCAGATGCACACCCCGCACCGCAGATCCTCTATGCGGACGGTGATTCCGCCACGTCCGCATGGCAAGCGCGAGGAGTGGAGAAGAAGGGTGGAGCGGGGCAACCAGACAGGGACGAGCCCGCGGGCTGGCATGGCGCCGAAGCGCCACGGCCGGATGGACAAGTCCGGCACCCACGGGCTCGGGTAGCTAACGAGAATTTGCTACGCCGTCCAACAAAAGCTGCGACTGCCTAGCGGCTAGCCACCTCACTTGTCCGATAAGAATGCATGCGTCGGACCACCTCCTTCCTCGTGTGCAATTACCGTACGTCGACCTTCTGGCGCCGACAAGCCGTTTAGGGTGTCGCGCGTGTCTGGTGTCGCAAGCAGGTTGCTGACCGACATTCGCCCGCTCCGGACGTCGCGTGACTACCGCCGGTTGTGGCTGGGCAGCACAGTCTCCCAACTCGGACAGCAGATGACTGCCGTCACCATCTCCATCCAGGTCTGGGCGCTCACGCACTCGACGTTCGCCGTGGGCTTGGTCGGCCTGTTTTCGCTCGGCCCGCTGATCGCGTTTGGCTTGTACGGCGGCGCGGTAGCCGATGCGGTCGACCGGCGCAAGCTCGCGCTGTTCGCTTCGTCGGGCCTCTGGGCGCTGTCGCTGCTGCTTGTGGTGCAGGCTGCGGCACCGCTCAACTCTTTGGTCGTTCTCTACGCCATCGTGGCGATCCAGTCCGGCTGCTACGCCGTCAACAATCCCACGCGCGCCGCCATCATTCCGCGTCTCATCGACTCTCAGCTGCTGCCTGCTGCGAACGCGCTGAGCATGGCGTCCTTCAACCTCGGCTTCACAGTCGGTCCGCTTCTCGGCGGCTTCGCCATCGGCGCGGGCGGCTACGCATTTGCCTACGGCATCGACGCAGTGACGTTTACCGCCGCGCTGTATTCCTTGTACCGACTGCCCGCAATACCGCCGTTGCACGAGGACGCGGCCGCTGTAGGTCGTCCTGGCCTTCGGTCGGTACTGGAGGGCCTCCGCTTCGTCGCCCGGGCGCCCAACGTGCGGATGACCTTCATTCTCGATCTCTGCGCCATGGTGCTGGCACAGCCGCGCGCGCTCTTTCCTGCGGTGGCTGGCGGGTTCTTCAGCGGCGGTGTCCGCGTCATCGGACTGCTCCAAGCAGCCCCGGCGATCGGGTCGCTGCTGGCTTTCGCGTTCTCCGGATGGGTCAGCAAGATACGCAGGCAAGGCTTGGCTGTGGCGTTGGCGGTGTCGGCGTACGGAACCGCGGTGCTCGTTTTTGGCTTTGCCCGGGTTCTCTGGGTCGGGGTGGTCCTCCTCGCCGCGAGTGGAGCCGCCGACATGATCAGCTCGGCGTACCGGTCGACGATTCTTCAGGTCGCGGCACCAGACGAGCTTCGCGGGCGGATGCAGGGACTCTTCACCGTCGTCGTGTCGGGTGGCCCAAGGATGGGGGACTTCGTTCTCGGGTCGGCGGCGGCACTCACCGCGCCTTCGGTCGCTCTCGTCGGCGGCGGGGCGGCGTGTGTGCTCGGTGTCGGAATGTCATGCCTGCTGCAGCGCGACTTTCTCCGGTACGACGCCCACAACCCGACGCCATGACCCTGGCCCTGAGGAACAGCTAGGTGCCTGTGCTGGTGCGATGGTGCCCGCACGCCGTACGTGGCGACGTCGGGCCGAGGTCGCCAAGCGGTTCGTCAGCGCAGGCGTTTCCGTCAACGCGCCGTGCTTTTGCGCAGCGCTTCGTAGTCGCGGAGCGCCCGTTTGCGCTCGGCGGCATGGTCGACGATCGGGTTGCGCGGCTCGTGGATCTCCGGCGCCGGTACCTCGCGCAGCTCAGCGACGTACCGCCGGATGTATGCGCCATCGGGATCGAACTTCTTGCCCTGCTCGGTGGGGTTGAACACGCGGTAGTACGGCGCAGGATCGGTGCCGGAGCCGGCCGTCCACTGCCAGCCGTGCATGTTCGAGGGCAGATCGCCGTCCACCAGCCAGCGCATGAAGTGGCGGGCGCCGTGCTGCCAGTGGATGCTGAGGTCCTTCACCAGGAAGCTCGCGGCGATCATCCGCACCCGGTTGTGCATCCAGCCTTCGCTCAGCAGCTGACGCATACCGGCATCCACGATCGGATATCCCGTCCGGCCCTCGCACCAGGCGGCGAAGCGCTCGTCCGGTTCTTCGTACGGCATCGCTTCGAACTCCGGGCGGAAATGCTTGCGCGCGCTGTCCGGCCGATGCAGCAAGACGTCGGCGTAGAACTCCCGCCACGCCAGTTCGGTGCGATACCGCGCCACCGAGCGCGCATCTGCAGACGAGGTGGCGAGGCTGGCCAGCATCGTCCGCGGATGAATCTCTCCCCACTTCAGATGCACGGACATCCGGGAGGTCGCGTCCAGGTCAGGCCGGTTGCGGGCGTCGCCGTACCCGTGAAGTCCCGACTCAAGAAACTGCTGCCAGCGCTTCGTCGCGGCCTCTTCTCCTGCTTCGGGCAGCCGCAGGTCCCTCGGCATCTCAACCGTTGGCAACTCCTCGGAGTTGGCGGACAGTGCCCAACGCACGGCGTCAGGCGTCGCATTGGCTCGGGCCCAGCCGTGCGCATGCCAGGCACGCGAGAAAGGGGTGAACACTTTGAACGGCTGCCGATCGGCCGTGAGCAGGCTGCCAGGCGGCACGGCGTACGACGACCCGGTGCGCACGAGTGGCACTCCGAGCTCGCCGAGCGCCTTCTCCACCGCATCGTCGCGGCGGGTGCCGTACGGTCCGAAGTCCGCAGCCACATGCACGCTCGTCGCCTTCATCTCCATCACGAGCGAGGGCACCACCAAAGGCGGACTTCCGGTGCGGACGACCAGGCCGCCGATGGTGTCCCGCAGTGCCCTCAGGCTCCGCGTGAGATACTGCCGACGCGAAACGCCCGACGGCCCCCACAGCGCTGGGTCGAGGACGAACACTGGGACTACCTCGCCGGCATCAGCCGCCTCGACCAGCGCAGGGTTGTCCGCCAGCCGAAGATCCCGGCGGAACCACATCACGATGCGGTCCATGTGACCATCCTCGCGACCGTGACGTGCGAGACAATGGGAGAACTCACTCAATTGGGCGAACAAGGCGAACAGGGCGAACAGGGCGGACTGACGGCGTGACCGATCTGATCGACACCACGGAGATGTACCTGCGCACGATCTTCGAGCTGGAGGAAGAAGGCATCGTGGCGATGCGGGCACGGATCGCCGAGCGCCTGCACCAGTCCGGCCCGACGGTCAGCCAAACTGTCAGCCGCATGGTCCGCGACGGCCTCGTCACAGTCGAAGGTGACCGCCATCTCGAGCTGACCGAAGAAGGTTCGCGGCTTGCCACCCGGGTCATGCGCAAGCACCGTCTCGCGGAGCGACTCCTCACCGATGTGATCGGGCTGGACTGGGAGGACGTCCATGCCGAGGCGTGCCGCTGGGAGCACGTGATGTCGGAGACGGTCGAACGCCGGCTTCTGGAGATCCTCGACCACCCCACAGTCTCGCCGTACGGCAATCCGATTCCCGGCCTCGATGAGCTCGGCGAGCATCCGCTCGGGGAGGACTTCCTCGACGGGGTCGAGCCGGTGGAGTCGGTCGCCGGCGACGTCGAGCAGCAAGTCGTCGTCTGCCGCATTGCAGAGCTTATTCAGACCGCAGAGATCATGGTGGCGCTGCGGCGCATCGGCGCTCAGCCCGGCGAGGTCGTCACGGTACGGCGCGGGACTGCGGGGGTTCTAGTGGGCAGTGCCGGGGAGACCGCGGAGATCGCCGGAGAGGCAGCATCTCATCTGTTCGTGCGACGCCTCGCCGATGAGTGACTCGTCCGCGTTCTGCGGGCGGCGCTTCAGCTCCAGACGCTTCAGCAGCTGACGCGTGCGCCGGCCTTTCGCAGACCTCCCTCGGGAGGTCGCAGTCCTCGCGGCCGTCGCGGTCGCCGTCGCCTTGGGGTACGGCGTCGTGGCGCCAGCCATTCCGATCTTCGCGAAGTCGTTCGGAGTGGGGGAGACTGCCGCCGGCGCGGTGATCTCGGCATTCGCCTTCATGCGCTTCATCTCAGCCCTGGGTGGTGGTCGTCTGGTTGACGCAGTCGGAGAACGCACGATCCTCGCAGTCGGCATCGGGGTCGTCGCCGTCTCGACCGGCCTGGCCGGGCTGTCACAGAACTACTGGGAGCTGCTTGTCTTACGCGGCGCAGGCGGTGTCGGCTCCGCGATGTTCACGATCTCCGCCACTGCGCTGCTGTTTCGAGTCGTCGACACGAGCCGCCGCGGCCGAGCTTCGGGGGTGTACCAGTCCGGCTTCCTCATCGGCGGGCTGCTCGGGCCGCTGGCGGGCGGCTTCCTCACTGACTACTCCCTGCGCCTTCCGTTCTTCGTGTACGCGGCGACCCTGGTGGTCGCCGGCTCCATCGGAGCGGTGTTCCTCTCGACGGCCCGGCTCGGCGGCACGCCGAAACCCGAAGGCGAGCCATCACCGGAGAAGCCAGTGTCGACGTCGCTGCGGGAGGCGTGGGGCAACGCATCGTATCGGGCAGCCGTGGCGGTCAACTTCGCGATCGGTTGGGCTTTCTTCGGGGTGCGGATCAGTCTGGTGCCGCTGTTCGTCCTGGACGTGCTCCATGAGCAGGCACGCTGGGTCGGCCTGGGGTTCCTCTGCTCGTCACTCGTTCAGATCGCCGGCTTGTCCGCCGCCGGCCGCTACGTCGACCGGGTCGGTCGTCGCCCGGCGATGATCATCGGGACCGCAGTAGCAAGTGGGGCGCTGGCTCTGCTGGCAATCACCACTTCGCTCTGGCTCTTTCTGGTCTCCATGGTCGCAATGGGAGCCGGCGGAGCTTTCGTCGGTACCGCGCCAGCCGCCGTCGTTGGAGACGTCATGCAGGGACGCGGTGGAAGGGTCGTCGCGATCTTCCAGATGGCTTCCGACGCGGGCGCGATCTCCGGCCCACTGGTGGCCGGCTGGCTGGCAGAGCAGCTTTCCTTCGGCTTGGCGTTCGCCGCTTGCGCGGCAGTCACCGTTGCAGCGATGGTCTTTGCTATCCGCATGCCAGAAACGCTGCGCCAATCCACTACCGTCTGACGGGTCGGTACGGCGGAGGAGGACCCCTGTCCAAGTCCAAGAGCGATCGCGCGGCCATTCTCGTCGACCTCTTGAGCGACGCCTTTGAGCCGCTGATGCAGGCGGACCCCGCCGCTTTCCGGAGCAAGTTTCGCAAGATGGCCGCCGACCCTTTCGCGTTCTACCGGGGCAGCGCGGCCGTCTTTTACGCCGACATGGTGGAGCTTCGGGACCGCTACGCCAACGAGCAAACCAGCCGGGTCTGGATCCACGGCGATTTGCACGTGGAGAACTTCGGCACCTACATGAACTCCGAAGGCTTCCTCGTCTTCGATGTCAACGACTTCGACGAGGCGTACGTTGGCCACTTCTCCTGGGACCTGCGACGTTTCGTCGCCAGCCTGGGCCTGATGGGATGGCAGAAGGCGCTGCCCGACGATGAGATTCGGGGGTTCATCCGCGGCTATCTGCACGCCTATGTCGACCAGGTCGGCCACTATGTCGACGACCCCACCGACGACAGCTTCGCTCTCCGGTTGGACAACACCGAAGGTCCGGTCAATCAGGTGCTCCGGAGAGCGCGCGTGTCGACCCGTGTGGCGCTGCTGGAGTCGCTGACCACGGTCGAGGACTACGAGCGGAGCTTTCGACGGACATCCAGCGTCCGCGACCTTCCACGCAAGGAGAGATCCAAAGTCGAGTCGGCGTTCCGGCGGTATCTCGACACCATTCCGGCTCGCAAGCGAGAGCACCACGACGTGTTCTACGACGTCAAGGACGTGATCGGCAAGCAGGGCTTCGGCATCGGGAGCGCCGGCCTTCCGGCGTACAACATCTTGATCGAGGGCTATAACCAGGCGTTGGAGAACGACATCGTTTTGACGATGAAACAAGGCAATGTCGCAGCACCCAGCCGGATCGTCGACGACGCGCGCGTGCGGCGCTTCTTCGACCATGACGGGCACAGGACTGTGGTCAGTCAGCGCGCCCTCCAGGTGCATACGGATCCTTTCCTGGGCCACACCACGCTGAACGGAACCGGATTCGTGGTGTCCGAGCTGTCGCCGTACGAGGCGGACCTCGACTGGAAGGACCTGACCGAGCCCGACGACATTGCCGCCGTACTCACCGATCTGGGCCGGGCCACCGCCAAGGTGCACTGCGTCTCTGACCAAGACAGTGACCAGGACCTCGTCGACTTCCAGACCGAGCATGCGATCGCCGAGGCGGTCGGCTCGGACTCCACGGCCTTCATCGACGATCTCGTCGACTGGGCCATGAAGTACGCCGACCAGGCACGCACCGATCACGCATTGTTCGTCGACGCTTTTCGCGAAGCGAAGTTCGACCTCGTCTCCGCCACCTGAGCGGATTCGGCGCCCCGGTCCACACGACCTCGCTTGCAGCAGACTGTGCGCGTGAGGAAATTTCTGAAGGCCGCTACGTCCGCATGGCAGACCTGAAGGGGAGGCGGCGGAAGTGGCTGGTGTCCGGCAACACGGGCAGCGCCCTGCCGGCGCACTTGGGTTTCTCAGCGCGCTGTGAGGGTCTTCAGTCCGGCACGAGAGAGCAGGCGTGCGCGAGCGAGCCCGCGAGTACTTTGCCTGGTGTGCCCCCGCTGCTCCTCGCCAGCCGCTACCAGCTGCTTCGCGTGGTGGCGCGGGGGGGTATGGGCCAGGTCTGGGAGGCGACTGACGAGCTGCTCGCTCGACAG
>JBBSHN010000018.1:0-29819 GCA_038252945.1 Propionibacteriales bacterium
CGGCGCAGCGTGTCGTCACTAACCCCGAGCAGAGTCGCTGCCTCGGCCAGGCTGTACGTCGTCACCCGTCGGAGCGTACCGCAGCTGCGGATCCACTCAGCAAGGACTCCTCCGCACCTGCGGGCTCTCTTGTCGGTCGTTTGCCATGCGGACGTTGACGATGCCACGTCCGCACCGCAGATCCCCCATGCTGACGGGGTGCCTGCAACGTCCGCATGGCAAGCGCGCGACAGAATGGCAGTTGTGAGTGCGGGAGCGGCGCAGCCCAGTGGCGATCGAGTACCAAGTGAAGGAGCAGGTGAACGGCCACTGGCAGGGAACGGTGAGCGGCCGAGGCGTGGATATCAGCGCAGCGCATCGGGACTGATCGGCGCTCTACTGGCGGTGCTGGCCTTGATTGTCGTCGTGTGGGCACTGTCGCAGTTTCAGCACCGCCCGATTCGCGATCCGGCCGCGCCGGTCAACTACTCAGGAGCCCTCGCCGCAGCACGCAAGGCTGCGCCGTTCGCCGTGCTCGCTCCGGCTACACCGCAAGCGGGGTGGAGGGCCACAAGTGTCTACTACGACGACCGCCCCCCGACGCTTGCCTGGCATCTTGGCTTCCTCACCGCTGAGTCACGGTACGTCGGCCTTGAGCAGGGCACCGGCGGCGGCTCTCAGTTCGTCCGGTCCAAAACGTCCGCGATCGAACCCGATGGCGTGGTCACTCTCCGGTCCGAGCAATGGCGAGTTCTTACGTCACCGGACGGCTCTGAGCACGCGTTGGTCCACCGCGGATCCCGAGTCACCACTGTTGTCACGGGTACGGCGCCGCTGCGCCAGCTCAAGTCGTTCACCACGTCGCTGCGTTGAGGCCGTATCCACTCGGGGCGAGGCTCCCGCAGCTACTCCTCAGGCGCGGACTCCACCGAGTCTTCGCGGGCTTGAGTGCTCCCCACGACCTCTTGGAACCTGGCGCGTGCGCCGTCGAGCCACCGCTGGCAGATAGCCGCTAGCTTCTCACCGCGTTCCCAGAGGTCGATCGACTCCTGCAGCGACGTGCCGCCGGTCTCGAGCTTTTGGACGACGCCAACGAGCTCATCACGCGCCTCTTCGTAGCTCAGGTCGTCTGTCACGCTTCCCTCTCCGCACTGGCGTTGCTGGCTGCGACGCGCCCCGTCGCGGGTGCAGCGCCGGGGCTGGTGCTCTGGACGGTCGCGTGCACGCTTCCATCGGCGAGGCGAGCAACTACTCGATCACCAGCCGAGACGTCGGCAGCGGCGGTCACGACGGCGCCGGCCCCAGACTGCAGGACGGCGTAGCCACGTTGCAACGTTGCGAGCGGAGAGAGAGAACGGACGCGGGCAAGATGATGTTGAATCTCGTCGCCGGCCCGGGTGATGCGGTGCTCGAGGCAGCTGCGAGTGCGCTCATGCATGCTCTGGACGGCCATCTCATGGGACTCCAGCGACCGAAGTGGCTGCGCCAGCGCGGGGCGGGACCGTAGTGCAGCCAGTTGAGCATGCTCGCGGTCGAGCCGGTGCCGCAGCGCGAACCTTGCCCGTTCAAGCTGAGCGGCGATTCGCGCTCCCTCGTCACGCATGTCCGGAACGACTCGGCGGGCTGCATCGGTGGGAGTGGAGGCGCGGACATCTGCCACGAGGTCGAGCAGCGGAGCATCCGACTCGTGCCCGATCGCGCTGATCACAGGAGTGCGGCAGGAGGCCACAACCCGTATAAGTCCTTCGTCGGAGAACGGCAGCAAATCTTCGACACTTCCGCCGCCGCGGGCAATCACGATGACCTCAACAGCGGTGTCGGTGTCGAGCACCCGGACAGCTTCCATGACCTGCCTGGCGGCGTCATACCCCTGCACCGCTGCATGCTCCAGCCGAAAGCACACTCCAGGCCACCGTCGCTTGGAGTTCTCGACGACGTCGCGCTCGGCGGCGGAGTCTCGGCCGACGATCAGCCCGATACTGGCGGGCAGGAAGGGAAGGGGTCGTTTGCGGCCCGCATCGAAGAGCCCTTCCGCCGCGAGGAGCTGGCGTCGCATCTCGATGCGCGCGAGCAACTCGCCGATGCCGACCGGATGAATTTCCCGTGCATCGAGGGTCAGAGTCCCTCGCGGCACGTAATAGTTGAACTTCGCGAAGACGACCACGCGTGCGCCCTCGGTGACCGGGGGAGCAATCGAGTCGAACACCGATCGATGGCAGGCGACTTGCAAAGACACCTCCGCGACCGGGTCACGCAGCGTCAGGAACACTCGAGGCGTCTGTGGCCGGCGGGTGAGTTGCGCGACCTGCCCCTCCACCCAGATCGGGCCGAGCCGGTCGACGTACCCGGTGAGCGCCTGGGCGATGACGCGCACCGGTGCTGGACGGTCAAAGCTCGTCTGCAGCTGCACGACGTCGAGGCTAATGGCTGCCGCCGACAACTACGATGGACCTATGCCATGTCCACAGGCCCCAGCGAGCGAGGCTACCTCGGAGCTGCCGCAGCAATCGGTCGACGTACCGCAGCCGGGTGATCGGGCCGTTCTCCTGGCCGCACCCCGCGGGTACTGCGCCGGAGTCGACCGTGCTGTGATCACCGTGGAGAAGGCGCTGGATCTGTACGGCGAGCCCGTGTACGTACGCAAGCAGATCGTGCACAACAAGCATGTGGTGCGCTCGCTTGAGTCGCGCGGGGCAATCTTTGTCGACGAGCTCGACGAGGTGCCAGACGGCGCGACTGTGGTGTTCTCCGCGCATGGTGTCTCGCCGGCTGTGCACGCCGAAGCGGAGCAGCGAAGGCTGAGGACGATCGACGCCACTTGCCCGCTGGTGACCAAAGTGCATCACGAGGCGCGACGCTTCGCAGCCGATGACTACGACATCTTGCTGATCGGCCATGCGGGCCATGAAGAGGTGGAGGGTACGTCGGGGGAGGCCCCTGGGTCGATCACGCTGGTTGAAAGTCCTCAGCAGGCCACGACTGTGTCGGTGCGCGACCCACGTCGGGTGGCCTGGCTGTCGCAGACGACGCTGTCGGTGGACGAGACGATGCAAACCGTCGACAGGCTGCGCGAGCGGTTCCCTCAACTCGTCGACCCGCCGTCTGACGACATCTGCTATGCGACCCAGAACCGGCAGCAGGCGGTCAAACAAATCGGCGCTGCGGCGGATCTGGTGATCGTCGTCGGATCCCGGAACTCCAGCAACTCGGTTCGCCTGGTGGAGGTCGCTTTGGAGAACGGCGCCGCAGCGTCGTACCTGGTCGACGACGCAACAGAAATCGACGAGGCATGGCTGGATGGCGTACACACCGTCGGTGTCACTTCAGGCGCCTCGGCGCCGGAGAACCTCGTTGACGGCGTGCTGGACTATCTGGCTGCTCGTGGCTTCCCGGCGGCGCGCACCGTCCACACAGTCGAGGAGTCCCTCACCTTCGCGCTGCCGCCGGAGTTGCGGCGGGAGCTGCGCCAGGCGAGCAAAGCCTGACTTCCGCGTCGAGCGTCAGTTTCAGGTACGGCGACGGGCGGAGGCCCGGGCGGCCACGGTGAGCAGGGCGGTGCCGCACCCAAAGATCAGGCCTGTCGCATGCGTCGCCAGCCCGGCGAGAAAGGTCGCGACCAGCCCGAGGTGCGGCGCTATGGTGTCCGGCCAGAGGAGAGCGACGCCTGCGATGGTTGCGCCGAACGCCAGCGGTGGCAGTACGGCGGCGGTGAACAGGTCTCGCGCACGCACTGCCATGGCGGCAACCAGGCACACGACGACGAAGCTCAGGTCGAAGAAGATGCTGAGCCGGCCCACGAGTGCAAGATCCAGTACCGCGAGAGCCGCGCAGGCAAACGCGGCCGAGACGATAACGCCTCGTCCCGGCGGGCCTTCCGCGGCGACGTAGTTCGAAGCAGGCGCGTGCGATCCGGTGTGCTGTTCGAAGCCTTCGGCGCCCTCGCCCGGGGGAGTCCAGGAGTAAACGTCGCTCTCGCTGGCCTGCCGGGCGGAGGAGCCTGACGCGGCAGCCTCGTCGACCAGAAGGTCGAAGTCGAAGTCATCGCTGGCCTCCGGGGGTGCCGGTGGTGCCCAGTGTGATGAGGTAGTCATTGCTTGCTCCGCGGGTGCCGAGTACGTCGCCGAACACGCTAAGTGACGACCAGGCCGACGCGTTCTCGCCACGCCGTAACCTTGCCGCCGTGGCTGTCACGCTTGGGATCGTGGGGATGCCGAACGCCGGCAAGTCGACGCTTTTCAACGCGTTGACGAGAAACTCCGTGCTGGCCGCCAACTACCCGTTCGCGACGATCGAGCCCAATATCGGTGTGGTGGGGGTGCCTGACCCTCGCCTGCATGTGCTCGCCGAGATGTTTGCGTCGGCCAAGGTACTGAAGGCGACGGTACAGTTCGTCGACATCGCCGGCATCGTGCGCGGGGCATCCGAAGGGGAGGGCCTCGGCAACCAGTTCCTCGCTCATATCCGTGAGGCGGCGGCGATCTGCCAGGTGACGCGAGTCTTTGACGACGAGGACGTCAGCCACGTGGAGGGCAAAGTGTCCCCGGCCGATGATGTCTCGACGATTCAGACCGAGCTCATCCTTGCCGACCTGCAGACCGTGGAGAAGGCTTTGCCACGGCTGGAGAAGGAGGCGCGCCTGAAGAAGGAGAGCGCCCCCGCGCTGGAGGCGGTCCGCGAGTCGAAGGCTGAGCTCGAGCGAGGCACGCCGCTCTTGGCCACGGACATCGACCCGTCGCTGCTTCGTGAGTTGTCTCTTCTCACTGCCAAGCCGTACCTGTACGTCTTCAACTGCGACGCTGAGCAGCTGAGCGATGGGGCACTCCAGGAGCGCCTGCGCAAGCTCGTCGCGCCTGCGGAAGCTATTTTTCTGGACGCGAAGTTTGAGGCCGAGCTGGTGGAACTCGACGATGTGGAGGAGGCACGATCCATGCTTCGCGAACTCGGAGTCGGAGAGCCCGGGCTCGACGTCCTCGCGCGTGTGGGGTTCGAGACGCTGGGCCTTCAAACGTTCCTCACCGCCGGCCCGAAGGAGTCTCGCTCGTGGACCATCCGCAAGGGCGCCACGGCTCCGGAAGCGGCCGGGGTAATCCACACCGACTTCCAGCGCGGCTTTATCAAAGCGGAGGTCGTCTCCTTCGACGACCTGGTTCAGAGCGGGTCACTGGCCGCCGCGAGGGCTGCCGGCAGAGTCCGGATCGAAGGCAAGGACTACGTCATGCAAGACGGTGACGTCGTCGAGTTCCGCTCGTCACGTTAGACAGCGGGACGAACGACGCGCGGGGGCTTCTCAACGGTTGCTGGCTGGTGGGCCAGTCCAGTCCGTTTCAGCCCGACTGCGAAGTAGATCTGGACAAGGAGGACGCCGATGATGCATTCGTGGGACCGATTGACATAGTGCGCCGCAGCATAGGTCCAGCCGTTCAACTGGCCGCTGTGCATCAGAACTGACACTCCCACGAACGTGGACACGAGTAGCCCATACCAGAAATACCGGACCGCCGGACTGGTGGACGCGGCAGGCTCCAAGATCCCGCGGTCGACGATGTCGAAGGCCAGCGGCACCAGCACAAGAAGGCCGACTCCCTCGGCGAGGTTGCCCACCGCTTCGTTTGTCCCCCACACGATGGGGACCAACGCGATAGCACCGGAGCAGACCAGTGCCTTGCCCATTGATATCGGGCGCGAATGTTGTAGGTAAACGATGGCAACCCCGGCGGCGAGGAGCGACTCATTGAGTGTCTTGACCTGACTCGGCCAATCGCCGAGATAGAGGGCCACGCCCGCCACTGCGCAGACGGCTCCGGCCAACAAAGTGACCGGCCACTGTTTGACCCAGCCAATTAGCCGTGGCCTGGCGAACTGGACCCAGAGTGCCAGAACCAGCGCCACAAAGAAGCCTTCACTGTTGTAGTCGACGCTGGCACCAGCACCTCCCGGAAGTGCCGTGGACCACAGCCCGAGATGGATGCCGGCCAAAACAACTGCCAACGCACCATAGAAGACAACGGCGATGACCCCGGTGCGCTGATTCAACATTGGGGCCTTATCCCGACCTAGAGCCAACCGGCCGGGTCATGCTCCCTGGAGGAAGCGCTGCTCGCATCTTTGAATCCGTTTCCTCGGCGTCTCCCCGGTGGGCGCCGAGGAGGTCAAACGCCTGGCCGTTTGCCCACTTGTCGACTATAGATTCGAACCGAACTGTGTCAAAAAATTGATGTGTATTCTTCTCGAATCTTGCTGAACTTTCCCGGCGAATACCCAGTAATCCGTCGGAATCGGACATCGTTAATCTACCGATTTCTCATCCAAAGTCTGATTAATACTGTTCGCGTATTCATGAAATGGGGTAGAGTTCATGTGTCGACAAATTGCTTTCAGCGGCGTCCATAGGCACGGCACTTGCGGTATCTCCAGCAGGCAGACAGAGACCACGGCGAGATATCCCCTTTCCAGTCCCCAGGTAGGAGGATTCAGTGTGGATCTACTCGTTGAGCGGCAGGAACGAGTCGCAAACCTGACCCGGAACTCCGTGAGATCGATGCGGGCGGTCGGCCGGCTTCCGAACGCCTCGCGCCGGTCACTGCCGGACTTCGTGGTTGTGGGAGCGCAACGTAGCGGAACTACGTCCTTGTACCGAAGGTTGCTTGAGCATCCGCAGGTGCTCCGACCAATCGGCAAAGAGCTTCAGTTCCTGACTTTGCACTTCAACCGCGGGCTGCGGTGGTACCGCGCACACTTCCCGGCCACTGGTCGTGGTCAGCAGACCTTTGAAGCCAGCCCCTACTATCTGTTTCATCCTCTGGCGGCGCCACGGGCAGCGCAGGTGCTCCCCAACGCCAGATTCGTTGCCTTGTTGCGGGATCCGGTAGACCGTGCGTACTCCCACTACCTACACAGCCGAAGCCTGGGATTTGAGACTCTGAGCTTCGAGGACGCCATCGCTGCTGAACAAGACCGGTTGAGTGAGGCCGCTCACTGGGGGCTGGACACCTCCTCAGGTCTGCGGCTGCATCGAAATTTCTCTTACTTGGGGCGCGGGATGTACCTCCACCAGTTGCAACGGTGGCTCTCAGCCGTACCTTCAGGCAGCGTCAAGGCAATAAAGAGTGAGGATTTCTTCCAGCAACCCCAACAGGTGTACGCAGATCTGTTGGAGTTCCTACGCCTTCCTGCCTTCCTCCCTGAGCAGTTCAACAAATCCAAGTCATCGAGCGGTGTCGCCGACCCGATGAGTCAAGCAACCCGTTCCAGGCTTCGAGACCGTTTCGCAGAAGACAGCGAACAGGTTCGCCAGCTTCTCGGCTGGGAAAGCGCCTGGGCGTAGTGGGAGCGTGCCTCCTCAGTTGAGGTCACATGCCGAAGGCCGTGCGCATCCTGGTTGCTGTGCCGGCTTCGTCGAGCAGTGGGTAGTCCGAGTATCTCCTGCGAGGCTGCGTAGCACGCATTTTGCCCCCACGGTGCCAACGCAGTATGGTCCAAGACTTGGACTTTGGCGGCTGTGCCGCATTGACCCACCAATGACCCCACCTGGGGCCGCTTGGACTCCCTGATGGATCCGATAGCGGGCAATCACGAGTACAAGACGGGCAACGACGCTTTTGGCTCTCCCTGCCCCACGAGCAACTCAACCGCGCAACCGTACTTCGACCACTTCGGCGCTGCTGCTCATCCTGACACCAATGGCCACTTCTCCTTTGACCTGGGGAGCTGGCACCTGATTGGCCTGAACGCCAACTGCTCGAAGTCAGGCGTAGGGGGTTGCACCGCAACCAGCGCACAGACCAACTGGCTCAAAGGCGACCTCGCTTCCACCAGCCAGCCGTGCATCCTTGCTTTCTGGCACCAACCGCGCTTCACCGGCAACACGGGGCCGGTCGCCGCGTACACGCCTTGGTGGCAGGCGTTGTATGACGCCCACGCTGACGTCGTACTGAACGGACACGTCCACAACTACCAGCGCTATTCAGCGCTGGATCCGACTGGAGCAGGCGACGCAATCACCGGCATCACTGAGTATGTTGTTGGCACGGGTGGTGAAAATCTTCAATCGGTGAAGTCCACCGTTCAACCCGCTCCCGTCGTGTCCTACAAGACGTTCGGCTACCTCCAGATGACGCTACTTCCCGACGGTTGGACCGCCGATTTCGTCAACTCCGCCGGCACGGTGCTGGACACCTCCGCAGGGAGCTGCCACCTGTAAGGAGCCCAATTGCCCGCGTACCTGTGGAGGAGCGTCGTAGCTACCCCGGGGCACTAGCTGGGGAAGGGCTGTCTGCCTCCTGCTCATCCCGGAGCGGTTCGCCGGAACGGACAATGCGGCCAAGCCAGGACCCAGCCACCAGCGAAGTGACGATAGCAAGCATGACCAGCGCCGCGTAGAAGTTCTGGTTGATGATCCCCGCCTCGTAGGAAACCGAGGCGAGCACGATACCCGGGCCTCCTCGGGCGTTGGTCGCCACCGCAAGGTTCCAGGCGCTGCGCCCGGTCTCTCCAGCGAGCCGCCCGCCAGCGTAGACACTCAACGACTTGACGAGGCAAGCGAAGAGAAGGAACCATCCGAAGAAGACGACATCGAAGTGCCCGATGAGATCGAGCTGCAGCCCGACCAGAGCAAAGTAGAGCGGAACGAAGAACGCGCTAGAGAACGCCGTTATGACGCCTCTCGCCTCGACGGCGCGAGGGCCAAGTCCGGTGCTTGCCGCGACGCCAGCCAACAGAGCGCCGAGCAGAGGCGTCACCCCGAGAAACACCGCAAGCAGCGTCGAGGCAAAGACAAACAGAAGGTAGTAGGCGATGGAGTTGCTGACCGCGAGCACGTTCCAGCGGCGGTAGCGCGACCATCGAAATGCCCGGGCGCCGACAGTCAACAAAAGAACGCAGAAGATCAACGTCGCTGCGACGTGGAATAGCAGGTTCTCGCTCTCAGACTGCAGACCGAGGAGCTTTGGCAAACCGAAGTCGGATGCTGAGGTCGAGCTCACCAGTGCGAGCGCCAGAGCGAGAATCACATAGACCACGACATCCTCTATCACCGCGACACCAAGCACGATGCGGGCAAATGACGTCTGGATGACACCGAGGTCGAGCATGATTCGAGAGATCACGGGAATGCTGGTGACGGCGATCGACAATGCGAACACGAGCAGGAGCGCGTTTCGATTCCCAGCAATGCCGAGCAAAGGCTTGGCGTCCAGCAGGCGGAACAGCAGCACACCAGCGATGAAGGGCACCACCACACCGCAGGCCGTTACGGAGGCCACCGTGCGCCCTTCGCCACGTCGGTACACCGACCGCAACTCTGCGCCGGATGCAAACATGAGGAGCAACAGCCCGATCTGATAGGTACCGCCGAGCCACGAGGCGGCAACGCCCTCAGCAGGAAAAACGGACTGCTGCACTCCCGGAGCGAGAGCGCCGAACACTGTTGGCCCGAGCACCAGCCCACCAGTGATCTCACCGATGACGCGAGGTTGCCGGCAGACGGTGAACAGGTATCCCATCGCGTGAGCGCTTGCCAGCAGCAATCCAACGGCTAACAACAGGTCAGCGATGTCTTGACCGTTCAGACTCACTAGCGCCTCTTTCTTCTCCGCCACGCACCCTGAAGAGGCGTTTGTAGCGCTAGGTGCTATTTCGGCAGGTGCACCTGTACTTGAGCGACGTGGTTAGTCCCACTACGGTAAGTCACTCAATCATCGTCTACCAGTTGAAGCACGTCGTTTCGCCGGGTGGCGTGATCGGCTGAGTGTAAGGGGAGGGCCGTGCAGGACGTCGCATCTACGTCTGACGGTATGGCGACGCGGGAAAGCCAGCCCAGCGTCATCTATCTGGTCAGACACGGCACTACAACGATGAACGTCGAGAACAGGTATCGCGGGCGTCGCGATATTCCGTTGGACGCTCAGGGTTATCAAGATGCCGTGGACGCAGCGCGTCAGTTGTCTCGTGTCGGTCTTGCTGCGGTCTACACCGGTGGGTTACGCCGGACGATCGCGACGGCGCAAATCATTGCTGACGAGGCGCGTGTACCCGACATCCGGATCCTTCACGGGCTCATCAACGTCGACTACGGGGCGTGGGAAGGCATGACGGCGGAAGAAGCCGAAATGTACGACCCGGCTGCCTTCAAGCTGTACAAGTCGGCTCCGTCAAAGGCCGTGTGCCCGAACGGTGAGCGGTTGTCGGACGCGCAATCACGGATGCTCGAGGCGTTGACGCTCATAGGTTCTCGGCATACCGGGGACCGGGTGGCCGTCATTACTCACGCGGTGATGATCCGGTTGGTGGTGGCGGCCATCAGTCAGATTGAGGATGAGTCCTGGCGAATTCCGGTGGGGCGTGGATCCATCACGACCATGGTCGTCTCCGACGGCAAGGTCCACCTCGAGCAGCTGCCTGCTGGCAGCGACGTTGATTGACCAGAGTCTTGACCGAATCAGTGGCAGGTTCCGGTCCAGTCGTCAAGTGATTGCCCATCAACCGTCTTGAAGACTGAGTGCCAGCCGGTGTCGGTCAGGTCGAGCTGCATGTAGCCGAACGCCTTCTTCCAGTACTGCGGTTGCGGCGAGGCGGAGGCTGCTACGGACGCCTCTTTTTCCCCACCGGTTCCGACGATGTACTCGGTGATGCCGCTGGTCGGGTCAGACCCTCTTGAGGAGTTCAGCGGTGCAAAGCGCTGGTAGTTGTGGACATGACCGTTGAGGACGAGGTCAGCCTGAGCGGCGTACAACGCGTCCCACCACGGCTTGTACGTGCTGGAGTACCCCGTGCCTTGCCCGGTGTAGAGCGGCTGGTGCCAGAACGCCGCGATGCAGGGCTGGGTGGTGTTTGCAAGATCGGTCTGCAGCCAGTTCGTCTCCGGCTTGCCGGCGCTACAACCGCCGACCCGGTTGCAGTTGGCGTTGAGACTGATGATGTGCCAGGAGCCAAGGTCGAAGGAGTAGTAGCTCGGATCGCCGAAGTGGTCGAAGTAGCCGGCAGCGGTGCTGTTGCTGCTCGGGCACGGCTGACCGTAGACGTCGTTGCCGGTCTTGTACTCATGATTACCAGGTGCCGGATCCATGAACGAGTCAAGCCGGCCAAAGGAGGGCGTGTACGAGGCGGTCCAATCTCCAGGATCGCCACAGTCGTACTGGAAGTCACCCAATCCCAGCACCGCGCTCCACCCGCCACCGACGGTGATGGCGTCATCAAGGATCTTTTGAGACACCGCCATCTGCTGGCAGTCCGTCGCTGAGCCCAGCCCACCGTTGTAGTTGCTGTTGGAGGTGTCGCAGGCCATGTCGCCGACCACAGCCACATGCATACCCGGCAACACATCCGCTTGGGCATGCTGCGCCGGCGAATACAGCGCAACGGCAGCCAGCGCGGCTGCCGCAACGGCGACTAGGTAGCGCTTCATTGGTGTCTCAACTCCTGCAGGGGATACTTCTCTCGCGCAAAGGGGCGCTAGGTACATCTCACCATATAACGCCCAGCACCTCATCTGGTCGATGCACGGACTTTGTCTACAACAATTTCCGTACTGAGTGTGCTTTTTTCTGTACCTGGGGTGCGTAACTTCGGCTATAGGTCAGGCGTTGGATCCCTTGAGAGCCCTTTGCGTGGTGGCGAGAGTCGCTGGAACAGTGGTTGGCGTTCGGGGACAAATACATCTCGATCCGTCGTGCTGGAGGATGCTTTGCGTCTGCGTCGTGTGCACTCAGCCTTGCTGGCGCTAGCTGCTGCCTGCTTGATAGCCCTCGCTCCCATCCAGTCCGCAGCGGCCGCCGTCAGTGGCTCCGCTATGAAGACTTGGCAGGTCAACGGCACCGTGTACGCAATCGCGTACGCGGGATCGAACGTCTATGTGGGTGGATCGTTTGACAGCATCCTCGGCCCACGCGGCACCACGGATATGCAATCGCGCAGCAACGCCGCGGCCTTCAGCGTGGCTACCGGTGCACCACTGTCCTGGAGCCTCTCCGCTGTCGGCACAGTGCGAGCCATCGCGGTTTCGCCAGACGGAAGCACCGTTTATCTGGGTGGTGATTTCACGATCACGGCGGCTGACGGCACAACGCACAAGTACCTTGCCGCCGTGAATGCAACGAACGGGGACGTGCTTCCTTGGAACCCCAAGCTGAGTGCGGGCGTCCGGGCGATCGCGACCGATGGCTCGAGGCTCTATGTGGGCGGCTCGTTCAGTAAGGCGGACGGCCAGCAGCGTTTGCACCTTGCCGCGTACGACATCACGACCCACCAGCTCGATCCGCTCTGGCACCCGGACTCTTACGGCTCAAACACGTATAACGGTGGAACACTTCAAAGTTCGCGGGTGAACTCGCTAGCGCTCTCTGCCGACGGAACGACTCTCTACGTCGGCGGTGTCTTCACCTCTATCGGTGGTGCCAACCGTAACAATGGTGCCGCTGTCAGCACCTCAGGTGCGGGTGTCGCGACCAGCTTCAACCCCAGTCCAGCGCTGCAGTACGTCGTTTTGGTGACAGAGCTCTCAGCGGACGGAAATACCGCATACTTCGGCGGACGAGGCCCTGGCGGTTTCCTGGGGGCCTATGCGGCGACTGGTGGTGCGCAGCGGTGGTATCACCATGTCGACGGCGATGTTCAGGCGGCCACCGTCGACGGGTCAGTCGTCTACGTCGGTGGACACTTCCAGAACGTCAGCGACTCAGGGACGCTGATCCCGCGCGGACACCTCGCAGCCTTCGCGGCAGACACCGGCGCCCTCGACGAAACCTGGACCCCGCACGCCAACAGCAACCTCGGGATCTTCGCCATGGATGCTGAGCCGGGCTACTTGGGCATTGGGGGGATGTTCACAAGAGTGAACAGCAAAGTGCAACAGGGCTTCGCCGAGTTCGCCGGCTGATCCAAGAATCATCTCTGGCGTCGACAGGTGGCGTCAGTTCCTCCGTGCTTCAGCGACAGCTTCGATCACAAAGCTGAGCCCGATGCCCAGCATCCAGACGTCCTTCGCCAGACCGGTCCCATCCTGAGTCGGCCGGATGCTGCCTTCTTGGCGCATACCGGGAGTCTTCAGGTAGAGTCCCACCAACCCAGCGGAGAAGGCCGCGAGACCGGCCCCCGCCAATCCGGTCGGCATGACCGGAAGCAGCAGCGCCGTACCCAAAGCCATCTCACCGGCCGACAGCATCCGAATGAATCGCTCAGACTCCAGTTTGCTGAGGAACGGGTAGCTACCGGCCGCCATGCCGTGCATCCCGGGCAGCAGTGGCGGCATCAGCGTTTCGCTTGTTCAGGCCGGAGTTCAGAATGAACGCTCCGGTGGCGACGCGGGCGGGCACGTGACTGAGCTTGACGGGGAGTCTCAAAGTCGTCTCCTGGGAAGAGTGAGGGGTTCTTGCTCGATTCTTGCAGCAGCACCCTCGACCAAGTCCTCTGGCCGTCGTCTCGCTGGCTTAGTCGGCGGCCCTGCATGAGATTGCGGCTGGTTACGTCGACGGCCTTCGACCTGGTCGCAACTCTCACCGGCAATCGGTTCGGTGGCACCAACACTGCAACGCGGCTCGTCTACGGCCTCGTTGGCGCGGCGGCTGTCATGCAGGCCGCCGAACTCGTGCGCGAGGTGAAGGACTGACGCTCTAATGGCGTTGGACACTCTGGCCCTCGCCATTCGTCAGGCAGTCTCGCTCGGCGCGAATAGAACAAGCGCTTCAAGGCGCTCGGATATGTCGTGGAACAGGTGCGGCTCGAGTGTTGGCACGAAGATCACCGAGCCAGGCCCAACGGTTGCGGTTTCGTCGCCGCCACTGAATTGTGCGGTCCCGGCGAGGACGACGTACACCTCGTCCTCGTTGTGAGGCTGCTGCTGATCTACCGCGCCCGGCTCGAGCACGTAGAGGCCCGAACTCATGGCCGGGACGCGCAACCATTCGTTGTAGGGCTCGTCAGTCCTGGTAGCCCGTGAGCGGAGCTCGTCGACGGTCAGATGACGCACAGCGTTCCCTCATACCATCGCTGCGAGGCCACGCTTGGCCAGCTGATCTGCGATGATGACCCGCTGCACTTCGCTGGGACCTTCCCAGATGCGCTCGACGCGTAGCTCACGGTAGAAGCGCTCGGCGACGTTCTCGCGCATGTAGCCGCGCCCTCCAAAAATCTGCACCGCACGGTCGGCGACCCGGTTGGCCATTTCGGACGCATACAGCTTCACCATGGCGCAGCGACCGTGCAGCACCTTGCGGTCCGTACCGGCGTCGGTCGAGCGTGCCGTCTCATACACCATGCTGCGGGCGGCGAACAGCTCAGTGGCGCTGTCGGCCAGCATCGCCTGCACGAGCTGCTGAGAGATCAGCGGTTGGCCCTGCACGAGCCGGTCGCGGGCGAAGGCAGTGACCTCTTCAATGAGGCGCTCTGCCGCACCCAGACAGCGGGCAGCGATCATCAGCCGCTCGAAGCGGAACCACTCGTATGCGAACGTCATCCCTTCGCCTTCTGAGCCGACGAGGTGCGAATCGGGGACGCGTACCCCTTTGAATGCCACGATCGGATGGGTGT
Source organism: Propionibacteriales bacterium (assembly GCA_038252945.1). Lineage (GTDB taxonomy): Bacteria > Actinomycetota > Actinomycetes > Propionibacteriales > Nocardioidaceae > JAUJOE01. The sequence goes on from JBBSHN010000018.1 coordinate 14,500, forward strand.
GCGCGATCGTGTGGCTGTAGGCCGGCGTGCGGACGACGCTGACCCCAGGTGCCGGCAAGTCCACGACGAACAGAGCGTGCTCACCAGCATGCGGACCCTCGGTGATCACCGCCTGCACGAACACGTAAGACGCTTTGTTGTACGACGTCACGTGCCACTTGACGCCGTCCAGTACGTACGCTGAGCCGTCCCTTCGCGCTGTGGTCGTGAGAGCGGCGACGTCGGAACCGGCGAGCTCCTCGGTGATCGCATAGCACTCGTGCAGCTCACCGCGCGCCGAGGGGACCAGCCACCGCTCCCGCTGGTAGTCGTTCGCCACTTCAGGCCACCAGCCGGGCGGCGTCCCCATGATCCAGCCGAGACCGTTGGTCACCCGGCCGGCCTGCTCCTGGACGAGCACCTGTTGAAGCGTGGTGCAGCCGCGCCCGCCGACCTGAGTCGGCAGATTGGTCGCGTACAGACCCAACTCGAAGGCGCGTTGTTGCTGCTTCGCGGCCAGGTCTGGGGCTAGCTGGCCGCCCGCCAGCTCTGCGTCGACCTCGTGCGGGATGAGCTCGTCGGCGAAGGCGCGGGCCCGTTGCTGCAGTTCCCGGTCGGCATCGCTGAGGCCGTACATGAGCGGTCTGCCTCCCGGTCTTGACTGACCGTTCAGTCTATGTCAGCGTCGCCTTCCGTGACCAGGCTTCCTCGGGCTGTCGACGCCGTTGTCGTCGGAGGAGGCACGATCGGAGCCTGGACCGCCTACTTCCTGCGAGAGAGCGGCCTCGAGCGGGTGCTGCTCCTGGAGGCCGACACGCTCGGAAAGGGCGCCAGTAGCCGGGCTGCAGGCGTGGTGCGAGCGCAAGGCGGCACCGAGGCCGCGGTCCGGCTGGGGCTGTTCAGCCGGGACTTCTACTCTTCCCAGCCGGATCGGCTTGGCATCGACTCCGGCTTCGTGGCCCAGGGGTACTTCATGCCCTGCTTCGAGCCCGCGCAAGTCGAGGATGCGCACCCGCGGATCGCGATGCAGCATCGCCTAGGGCTGGACGTGACATGGGTGGAGGCTGACGAGTTCGACGCGGCGAACCCCTCGGTGGCACCCCACCAGACGCTGGGCGCGTCGTACGCGGCCGGAGACGGATACATTGACCCGCCGCGCAATGTGCTGGCGTACACGGTGGCTCTCTTCATGTCCGGTGTCGAAGTCGCCGAGCGCACCTCGTTCCTCGGGCTGGAGCGGCGGGCTGGGCGGGTCGTGGCGGTCGAAACGAGCCGCGGCTCTGTGGCTACCGAGCGGGTAGTGCTGACGGGGGGACCCACGCTCCCGGCGGTCGGCAGCGCAGCGGCGAACAGCCGGGTGCCGTCAGGGGGTGTGCGGCATCAGGTGGTGGTGACCGAGCCGCACCCCGATCTCACCCCGCGACGACTGCCGATGGTGTTCGACGTGGCGTGCGGCATTTACTGGCGGCCGGAAGAGGGCGGCCTGATGTGGGGAATGAGCAATCCGCACGAGGTGCCGGGGGAGGCCTCGCAGTTCGACTGGGACTACTACGAGCGGATGCGCTCGCGCATCATTTCGCTGTTGCCGGTGACAGCTGCCCTCGGTTTGCGCCGGATCTGGGCGGCCACCATCGACTTCACTCCGGACCACCTTCCCATCCTCGGGCCGCTGTTGGATGCCGACGGGGTAGTGCCCGGAACTGTGGTGGCCGCCGCTGGTGGACACGGAATGATGTGGGGGCCGGGTGTGGCTCGTGCGGCTGCCGATCTGGCCGTGGACGGCCAGACATCGCTCGTCGACGTCACCGATCTCGGGCTGGACCGGTTCGACGAGCACGGCCGGAGTCGGTTGGCTCCGGATCCCATCGCTTTGCCGTTCCCCGAACTGACCCAGGCCTCAACCTGACGGCCCCCTTATCTGCCTCGAAGAAGAACGAGCGCGTCGACGGCGACTGCACCTTCGGGCGTGACGATTAGGGGGTTGATGTCCAGCGCCTCGATCGTCTCGTCGAGCTCGACCGCCAGGTGAGAAAGATGTACCAGCGCGGCGTGCACTGCCTCGCGGTCGCAGGCGGGTGCGCCTCTGACTCCGTCCAGCAGGCGCCCTGCTGGCAGCGCCGCCACCATCGATGCCGCCGCAGCTGCGTCGAGCGGGGGCAAGGAGACCCTTCGCTGCGCCAAGAGGTCCACGAGGCTCCCACCGGCCGCCAACAAAAGAAGCGGACCTAGGGCGGGGTCACGCACCACGCCAAGGGCCAACTCCACCCCTGCCGGCGCCTGAGCCTGTACGACGACCCGAGGCCCGATCCGCTCGGTGAGCCGGATGTACGCGCGCTCGACAGCTGCTCGATCGGTGAGGTTGAGCAGCACGCCCCCGGCATCGGACTTGTGCAACAGACTCGGTTCGTCGGTCTTGAGCACCGCGGGATAACCAAGGGCATCCGCGGCCGCAACAGCTGCCTCGGCGGAGCTGGCGGACACCGTTCGGACGACCGGCAGTCCGTAGTCGGCCAGCAGTTGCAGCGACTCCGCACCGCTGAGCGGCCCGGCCGAAAGCCGGCTCCGCCATTTCCCAGCACGAGCAGAATCAACACCTTGCTGCGACGCCGAGCGCTGCGGGGTCGTACCGTGCTCGAGCAGATGCCGCAGTGCGCTCAGCCCACTGAAAGTGCCCTCCAGGACCGGCACCCCAGCCGCTCGAAGCCGGCCGGCCCGCTGCTGGTCCACAGCCGCAGCCACGTTGCTCAACACCACAACGGGTATCTCTACGCTGTCGGCCACGTCCAGGACCGCCTCGACGTACGTCTCGTCGCCGTCGTACTCCGCAACCAGGTCGACCGCCAACGCGACGACTCCGACGCCGGGGTCATCCGCCATGCAGCGCAGGCAGTCGGAGAACAGCTGTCGTGTGTCGGCACCGGTGCCCCAGACATCCAACGGATTCGTCGGCAGCAGACCTGGGTCGAGCAACTGACGAAGGCGAGAAAGCGTGGCCGGCTGGAGTGGCGCGAAGTCGACGCCAGCCTCCTCGGCGAGATCGGCCACAAGCGCCCGCTCGGCTCCGGAGTCGTGAACGGTCGCGATGCTTGCGGTGCCCGGACGCGGCCGGCGGCGGACGGCGAAAAGCTCCAGGGTGTTCGCCATCTCGTCGAGGTCGCGAACACGGTGAACGCCGTGAGCCTCGAACAACGCCTCCCACGCGGCGTCGTCGCCCGCGACCGCACCCGAGTGGGCAGCGACCATGGCGCCCCCCGTCGGCGAATCCCCAACGGTGAGGGCGACTACCGGTACGCCGCGGCCAGCAGCTTTGCCAAGGACGGCTCGAAGACCGGTCGGGTCCCGCAGTGTTTCGAGCAGCACCGCAACCACCTCGGTCTCCGGCATGTCCAGCGCGTAGCCCAGATAGTCGGCTGCGGTGGTGACGAGCTCTTGACCCGAAGAGACGGCCAGGGAGTACGCGAGGTGGCGGTGAGTTCGCAGCAAAGCCGAGAACGCCGATCCGGAGTGAGAGACGAGAGCCAAAGGACCCGGAGGCAGCGGGAACCGTTCGACGTACCCGATGGCCCGGATGCCGCCGGAGACGTTGACGAATCCCATGCATGCCGCTCCGCAGAGCGCCATACCGGCTGAGGTCGCGATGTCGCTGAGCTGCCTGCCAAGACCCACAGCGGAGCCGAACGCGACGGCGCCGGAGGCACCGACGGAAGCGGCGAGCTTCAGCTGCTCGACCAAAGCGGTGTCCGGTACGCCGAGAAGAACGAGGTCCGGTTCCTCCTCGAGTGCGTCGAGGCTCGGCAGGCACCGTTGGCCCAGCACCTCGTTGCGACGCGGGTTGACCAGGTCGATGACGGGGTGCGCCGGACTCCGCAACGCCTCCATGGCCAGCCGACGGCCGAACGACCCGGACCGGTCGCTGGCACCCACGACCGCCACTCGACGCGGCTGGAGCATAGCGGCCAGCGAGGCCGCCGGCTCCCGCCGGAAAGCGTGCGGCGGGACGGCCATCGCACTCCCTGAGTTTTGACTGACTGTTCAGTCTAAAGAGGTGTTAGCCTTCGCGACAAGACGCCGGCACAGGAGCGGAGCAGCGAAGATGACCGCTGAGGCACCGGTCGGAGGCGGCGCCCCGCGGCGGCACGACATGCTAAGAGCAGCGGCGGAGCTCATCGCCGAACGCGGCATCGGCGACACCCGGATCGCTGACGTCGCCGAACGCGTGGGCGCCAGCCCGGCGCTGGTCATCTACTACTTCAAGACCAAGGGCCGCCTGCTCGGCGAAGCGCTGCGGTACTCAGAGCAGCGTTTCTATGACGCGGCTGAAGCCATGCTCGAACGCACCACCACGCTTCGGTCCCGGTTGGAGACCTTGGTCCAATGGACCTGCGTGCCGCAGAAGGCAGACGAAGTGCCGGGCGCCTGGGGACTGTGGTTCGACCTGTGGGCGACGGCGTTTCGCGTGGACGAGGTGCGGCGCGACCGGATCGAGCTGGATCAGCGGTGGCGCGACATGATCAGCCGCCTTGTGAGGGAAGCTCAGGCATCCGGAGAGGTTGCCAAAGATATCGATGCCGACGACTTCGCCATCACGTTCGCCGCACTGCTTGACGGCTTGTCGATCCAGGTGGCCCTGCGAGATCCCGTTGTCGACGTCAACCGTGCCCTCGACATTGCCCTGCGGTTCGCCTCACAGAGGCTCGACACCGGTTGGCGCTAGCCGAACTTCGCAACCTCACCCGCGAACCGCCCGACGTTGTCGACGAACCGCGAGACGTCGGACTCGTCGTGCTGCACGGAGATAAGCCATTGCTCGATCTTTCCCCACGGCGGCAAGAAGACGCGTCCGTTGTGCTGCACCAGCCAGTGCGCCTGGCCCAGCCGACCGTCGATCTGGAGGAAGTCGCGGTAGTTCTGGATGCGCTCTGGACGAAACGCGATGCAGCCTTTGGCCCCGGCCGTGACGACGTGCCACGGCATGTCGTGCTCGGCGATAACCTGCTCGATGCCGGCGCGCAGCGTGGCCGCTAACTGGTCGAGGTGGGCGTACGCGTCGGGGGTCAGCACCTCTGTGAGAGCGGCGCGAGCGGCGGCCATGGTCAGTGGATTGCCGTTGAATGTGCCCACCTGCTCGTAACGTCCGTCGCCTATCAGTTCCATGACCTCCGCGGTGCCCCCGAGAGCCGCAGTCGGCGTACCGCCGCCCAAAGCCTTGGCAAGGCACACCAGGTCGGGAGTCACGCCGCTGGTCGCCGTGACTCCTCCTGGCCCGGTGGTGAAGCCGGTCTTTACCTCGTCGAAGGTCAGCAGGGCGTCATGAGCGTGCAGAAGCTCCCGCAAGCCCGCCAAGTAGCCGGGGTCGGGAAGGATGATGCCTGCGTTCATCATCACGGGCTCGACGATCATGCCCGCTATCCGACCCGTGTGTTCCTCCAGCGCACGCTGCACGGCGGCCAGGTCGTTGAAGCCGACGACCACGACGAGGTCCCGGATAGCCGCCGGTATGCCGGAGTTGCCGCTCACCGGGGTAGGTCGGTCCGCAGGCCCGACCTCGTCGGCGTCAGGGAGCACGGAGACCTGAACCGAGTCGTGATGGCCGTGGTAGCCCCCCTCGACCTTGAGAATGAGGTCGCGCCCGGTGGCGGCACGCATGAGGTGCACGGCGTCCATCGTCGCTTCGGTGCCGGAGTTGGCGAACCGCCAGAGCCGCAGTCCGAAGCGCCGGGACAGCTCTTCAGCAACGACGATTGCGTCCTCGGTCGGCTGGGCGAAATGGGTGCCGTTGCGGACCCGATGCTCGACGGCTGACACGATCGCGGGATGTGCGTGTCCAGCCAGCGAGACGCCGTACCCGCCGTGAAAGTCGCTGTACTCCGTGCCGTCGACGTCGTAGACCTTCGAACCGACGCCGCGGCGCATCCAGACCGCCTGTGGCTCGGCTATCTGCCAGTTCGACGTGACGCCTCCAGCCAGGCTGCGCGCGGCACGATCGGAAAGCTCCCGGCTTGCCGGCTGTCGAGCAAGGAACGCGCGGGTTTCTGTGGAGATGAGGTCGTCGAGATCGTGCGTCGACGCCGGTGTCCGCGTCGTGGTGGTGGAGGTGGTCACGAGGCGCCTCCTTTGGCCGGCGGACAAACATTGACTGACTGTTCAGTCTAAGCCGGAGCCACCCCGGGCGCCAGCGTGCATACAATCCGGCGAGGCCTTATCGAGAGGAGCCTGCGTGAGTGAGTCGGGAGGTGCCATTGAGCTGCGTGGCCTCACCAAGCTCTTCGGGACCGAGCCGGCCGTCGTCGACGTCAACCTGTCGATTCGGGCCGGCGAGTTCTTTTCGCTGCTCGGGCCGTCTGGCTGCGGCAAGACGACGACGCTGCGCATGGTCGCCGGATTCGAGGAGCCGACGAGTGGCGAGATTCTGCTCGACGGCCACGACGTTGCAGCCGTTCCGGCGCACAAGCGTCGCGTCAACACGGTTTTTCAGAGTTACGCCCTCTTTCCGCATCTGTCTGTCGAGGACAACGTGGCGTACGGCCTGCGCTGGCAGGGAAAGGTCGGCCGGGCTGAGCGCCAGAACCGCGTCGGTGAGGCGCTCGAGCTGGTACAGCTCAGCGCGTTCGCTCAGCGCCGCCCGCACCAGCTCTCCGGGGGACAACAACAGCGCGTGGCCCTTGCGCGCGCGTTGGTGCTCCAGCCCCGTGTGCTGCTGCTGGACGAGCCGCTTGGGGCGCTGGATGCCAAGCTGCGCAAGACGCTGCGCCAGGAGTTGACCACGCTGCACCGTGAAGTGGGAGTGACCTTCATCTTCGTCACGCACGACCAGGAAGAGGCTCTGGAGATGTCGGACCGGTTGGCCGTCATGGAGCTCGGTCGGCTCATCCAGTGCGGGTCTCCGCGTGACGTCTACGCTGCACCGCTGACGGCGTACGTCGCAGATTTTCTCGGGGTCGCGAATCTGCTGGAGGTCACGAGCGTGGCTCCAGGCCCGGACGGACTGCGCAGCGTCCAGCTCGGAGACTGTCAACTGTTTGCCACTCCGGTGGACGACACCGTTGGCGATCGCGGCCATGTGGTGATCCGGCCGGAACGCGTCCGCATCTGCCATTCTGACTCGACGGCCGACAATCGGCTCGTGGGAACCATCGATCGCCTTGTGTATGTCGGCGCCACCACGCAGGTGTTGATCCAGCTGGCCAACGGAGCGAATCTGCAGGCGCTCGTCGTCAACGACAGTGAGCGCGACGACCTGGCCTCAGGGCGCCAAGTGACCGTCGCGCTGCCGCCCGAGGCATTGCGGCTGCTCAGCTCCTGACGGTCAGAGGTCCATCACCGCGAGGTTGTCCAAAGTCTTGCCGTCGGCTTGCCGCAGCCGGCGAGCGACGAGCCAGGCGATGGTGACCGCAAGAATCGTGGCGAGCAGGAGCAGCGTCGCCAGGGCGTTCAAGGCTGGGGTAGGAGAGCTCCGCGAGCTGGCGTAGAGCTCGATCGGGACAGTGACCGACGAGTAACCGTTCTGCAGGAACGAGCTGACGACGAAGTCGTCCATGGACGACGCTAGGACCACCATCGCACCGGCGAAGACAGACGGCGCCAGCAGCGGAATGAGGATCGTTCGAATCGCCTGCAACGGCGAGGCGCCGAGATCGCGTGCGGCGGTCTCGTACTCCGACCCGATCGACACCAACCGGGCGCGCACTATCACGACGACGTAGGAGATGGAGAACGTGACGTGACCGAGCAGCTGTGCGGTGCGGCCGAGCGGAACCGCAGTGTAGAGGTTGGTGAACACCAGAAAGAGCGCGCTGCCCATCACAATCTCGGGCGTGGCGAGCGGCAGCAGCATGGTGGTGTTCGAAGCCGTGCTGAGTCTGCCTCGCCAACGGGTCAAGCCCACCGCCAGAGCGGTGCCCAGCGGTGTAGCGATGAGTACGGTGAGCAGACCCAATCGCACGGTGTTGGTCAACGCCAGCCGCAGCTCGTCGTTGTGGAACACCGACGCGTAGGGATCTCCCCAGTACCAGCGGAACGACGCTCCCTGCCAGGTCGTGCGAGACCTGCCGTCGTTGAACGAGAACTGAATGGCGATGAGCACCGGCAGAATCGACCAGGCGACGTAGGACCATGTGATCGCAGCCAGCACGAAGGGCCGGCGGCGGCGCGGCCGGTGGGTTGGCGCAGCACTCTGCGCCGCTGCAATCTCCGGTGGCGGTGCGACGACTGTGGTCACGTGGCCTCCCTGCTGGCTCGTTGGGTGGCGACGAGGTAATAGGCCATCAGCGCCATGAGGAGCACCGAGAGCACGAGCACCCGCGCGGCGCCGACCCCCTTCTCCTGGCTCTCCAGCAGATAGAACTCGATCTGGTTGCCCACCATGTTGGTGGTGGGCGATCCGGACACCAACGTGTTGGTGTAGTAGTCGCCGAACATCGGGAGAACGGTGATGGCCGATGCTGTCAGCAGGCCCTGGCGCGACAGCGGCAGGGTCACGTGCCAGAACGTTCCGGACGGACCGACTCCCAGGTCGCGCGAAGCCTCCAGAAGCCGCCCGTCGATACGGTCCAGCGTGGCGAACAAGGGAATGAGAAAGAACGGGATGTAGCCGTACACCAAAGCGATGATCACTGTGTACGGATTGCCGGAGAGCCAGTCGATCGGCGCTGGAATCACATGCAGGGCCTGTAGTGACCGGTTCACGTAGCCGTCGGGCTGGAGGAGGTTGATCCACGCGAGCATCCGGGTGAGGTAGTTGATCCACCACGGAGCCAGGATCAGTGCGAGCAGCAGACCGCGCCGTCGCACGGCCAGGCGGGCGACGTAGTAAGCGACGGGGTAGCCGATCGCGACGCACATCGCCAGCGCGACCGCCACATACACGAAGGTACGGACGAACACCGGTCGCAGATCGCCGAAGATCGCGCTTCGCACCACGCCGTCCAGCGACCCGAACTGCCACTGCAGGGGATTCCAGACCGGCACCGGCGACCCGAACAAAGGATCTGTGGCGCCGAACGCGATGGCGGCTATCGCGTAGAACGGCACGACGAACAGCAGCACCAGCCATAGAGTTCCCGGGAGCGCGAGAGCCGGCCAGAGCCGGGTGGCTTGCGCCCGATCGGGAGCCGAAGTCGCCACCCTGACGCTCAGCCGGCCTTGAAGCTTGCCCAGACGTTGTCCCAAACTGCTCGCCCCGTGGGACTCAGCTGAAGCAGTTCGACGCCGCTCTTGTAGTCGTCCATCGTGACGACCGTATTGATCAGGTTCTTGGGCACGTATCCCTTGCCAGTCAGGAACTCCGGCGTGAATTTCGACTGAGCGGGCTGGTAACCCACCCAGCCGAAGTTGCGCAGTGCGTTGTTGCTGTCGAGCAGGTAGTTGAGGAAGTGATGAGCGAGCACGGGGTTCGCCGCGTTGGCGAGAATGCCGATCGTGTCGTTGCCGACCACTGCCTTCTTGTCCGGCCGCCAGTACCCCAAGACGTCGGTGGAGGTGCCGGTCGGTAGGTAGTACTGCGCGCTGATCATGTCACCGGACCAGCATTGATGCACCGTCGCGCGATTCTCCGGCACCTCCGTGTAACCGTTGATGTCGACTTTCACGTGCACCAGTGGAACCAGCCTCTGCAGTTGCGCACCGGCGGCGTCGATGAGCTTTGGATCTTCGGTGTTGACGTCGGTCACTCCGTTGCGCAGCAGTGACATGCCGATCGCTTCTCTGCCATCGTCGAGGATGTGGGCGCTTCCGGCGTACTGCGGGTCCCAGAAGATGTCCCAGCCGTTCGCGGGCAGCTTCGAAACCTCGTCGGCCCGATAGCCGATGCCGGTCGAGTAGATGTTGTAAGGCACGGTGTAGCGAGATCCGCGGTCGTAAAAAGGGTTCTGCAACTGCGGAAGGGCATTGCCGAGGTTTGTCAGGTAGGAGTGGTTCACCGGCTGCATCAGCTGCCCGAAGACCACCTTCGCGAGAATGTCCGGTGTCGGGAAGAACACGTCGAAGTCAGCTTGACCGGTGCGTAGCTTCGCGACTGCCTCGTCCATCGAGTTGAACGTCGTCACCTCTACGGCGGTGCCGTACTGATCGCCGAAGGCCTTCTGTACCCCAGGAGCGAGGTAGTCGGCGTAGTTGAAAACCTTCAGCGGCCCCTTCTCCGGCTGCATCCCGCTCTTGATCGCCGGAATGTTCTTGAACAACGGCAGAGTCACTGGGTGGTTTGGACGCGCGAGCGGTAGGGCCGTGTCGCCGCTGGAAGATGTCGAGCTTCCGCACGCGCTCAGCAGGCCCGGACTTGCGGCGGCGCCGACGGCGGCGAGTGAGTATCGGAGGAACTGTCTGCGGTCGATTGACCGGCGTTCGCGGGGATGCATGGTCATCGCGAATCTCCTCGCTGAAGTCGCTCAACGAACGGATGTCGTGTGGCTCTCCGTATCGAACCCACGCTAGTCGCTGCGTCAGCCTTTACGGCAGTCCCGAAGCCCGCCTACGCTGACTGTATGTTCAATCAGAGCCCGATGACAACGGTCCGTCCCGCTCCGCTCGACGAAGCGCAGCTCAAGCTGTGCCTTGAGCCTTTCGGCCTGAGCCGGATGTTGCCAAAGGCTGCCTACCTCGACGAGGACGTGCTGGCCTGGGAGCTCGACCACATCTTCTCCGGGTGGATTTGCCTGGGACGCTCCACTGAGCTGCCGGAGAGCGGCTCCATGAAAACGTACGCCGTTGGCGGCAGCAGCGTGCTGGCGGTGCGTGACGCAGAGGGCGTCGTGCGCTGCTTCGAGAACGCTTGCCGTCACCGTGGACATGAGTTGCTTCCCTGCGGTGAAACCAATCAGGCGCGGGCGATCGTCTGCCCCTACCACGCCTGGACCTACGACTTCGACGGCTCGCTTCGAGGCGCTCCCACGCTGAGCCGCAACTCAGCCTTCGACAAGTCGGAGTGGTCGTTGCACGCGCTGCCCGCTGTCGACTGGCACGGGTGGATCTTCATCGACTCAAGCGGCCAGGCCGGCGACTTCACCGACCATGTGGCCGACCTGGAGCCGATCGTCGCGGGCTACCAGGCCGGGGAGCTGCGCACAGCGGAGACCCACGAGTACGACGTCGCCGCCAACTGGAAGGTCATCGTCGAGAACTACCAGGAGTGCTACCACTGCCCCTCTATTCACCCCGAGCTGTGCAAAGTGAGCCCACCCCGCAGCGGCGACAATTTGCACACCGAAGGTGACTGGGTCGCGGGGTGGATGGCCCTGCGAGAGAACGCCGAGACGATGTCGCTCGACGGTCGCAGCAGCGGGGTGACGATGGCCCGGCTAGACGATCAGGAGCAGCGCACCGTGATGTACATCGCGGTCCTGCCCAACCTGCTGATCAGCCTCCACCCTGACTACGTCATGACGCACCTGCTGACACCGCTGTCGGCCAGGTCGACCCACATCCAGTGTTCGTGGGCGTTCCCACCGGCTGCAGTCGACAAGCCAGACTTCGACCCGTCGTACGCCGTCGACTTCTGGGACCTGACCAACCGGCAGGACTGGACGGCGTGCGAGTCGGTACAGCGCGGCATGCAGACCCCGAGCTATGTGCCCGGGCCACTGGCGCCCGATGAGGACGGCGTCTACCAGTTGGTGACGAAGATGGCCCGCCGCTACCTCGGCGTCTGATCTGCTGGCTCCTGGGACTTGTCAGGCGTGAGGCGCCTGATAGGTCGCCGTTGGTCTGACAGGTCGATGAAGTCATTGCGGGAGATCGACGGCAAGCGTTCCTTCTCTCCAGTCGGGCAGCTCTGCGACGACGGTGCCTTCGGCGCCGATGAGCGCTGCCCAGCCCGGGAAGTCCTCATCGACCGTCGCTCCGGCTTGCGTCGAGACCGCCAGCCACTGGCCCGGCTGAAGGAGGCGGTCGGCGTCTTGCAGCACGCTCCCTCGCCACCAGTCCAAGCCTCGCTTCCACTCCGCGTCACTGGATCGGCGGGGGCCGTACAGGCCTGGCGCAGACGGCCCAAGAACGACGGTGGACTGCAACCGGTACGGAGGCGACGTACCGATCTCAGCGCACACCGCGATCGACACTTCCACGCCGCTCAGGTCGCACGGGCCACTCGGCGTCCCCGCCGCGAAGCAGGCGTCCTCTCCTTCGCCAAGGCCGGCCTTGCGGTGGACGGCGATTAGGTGACCGTCGCTTGCCAAGACTTGAGTGATCGTGGGCGGTTGGCCATTGGCTGTTGACTCGACCAATCCGAAGCACAGCGCAGGGTTGTCTGCGGTCAACTCGACGAGGTCCTCGACCGCGGGATGGCTGAGCGAGGTGGCGGCGCTGCACTCGTAGCCCGTCAGCGACATCTCCGGCAGCAGCACCAGGTCACAGCCGATCTCGGCACCCTCCAGCAGCAGCTCGCGCGAGCGGCGGCAATTGGCCTCGATGTCGCCCTTGGGGCATTGAAGTGCAGTAAGCAGCAAACGCATGGCTAGCGGCTTCGCATTTCAGGACCTACCGCGTACACCTGACGGCGGAGCGGGTTTCTGCGGCGTTCACACCTCTTCACGCGTGGCGCGATCACCCCGTTTGAAGATCTTCGACCCGAGCCACACCACCGGGTCGTACTTCCGGTCGACCACGCGCTCCTTCATCGGGATGATCGCGTTGTCGGTGATCTTGATGCCCTCTGGGCACACCTCCGTACAGCATTTGGTGACGTTGCACATGCCGAGGCCGGCAGCGTCCTGCGCGAGCTTGCGCCTGTCGTTGGTGTCGAGCGGGTGCATGTCGAGCTCGGCGTACCGAAGGAAGAACCGCGGTCCGGCGAACGCCTGTTTGTTGTCGTCGTGGTCACGGACGACGTGGCAGGTGTTCTGACACAAGAAGCACTCGATGCATTTGCGGAACTCCTGGCCGCGCTCCACGTCGACCTGCTGCATGCGCCGCCTGCCGTCGGAGTCGCGTGGGGTCGGTGCAAACGCCGGAACCTCGCGCGCCTTGACGTAGTTATACGACACGTCCGTGACGAGGTCACGGATCACCGGGAACGACCGCATCGGAGTGACAGTGATGACCTCGTCAGCCTCGAAGTCGGCCAGCCGGGTCATGCACATCAGTCGTGGCCGACCGTTGATCTCAGCGCTGCACGAGCCGCACTTGCCCGCCTTGCAGTTCCAGCGCACCGCCAAATCGCCGGCCTGCGTCGCCTGAATTCGGTGGATGGCGTCGAGCACGACCTCACCCTCTTCGACCGGTACGACGAAGTCGGTCAGGCCGCCGCCTGAGGAGTCGCCTCGCCAGATGCGCATTTTCAGCTCGGTCGCCATTTCAGTTCTTCTCCTTGCCTACGCCGCTCATGCCTCGAACAGGTTGTCCAGCTCGTCGGGCATGGTGGGTAACGGCTGGTGCTTGAGTTCGACGCAGCTGTCGGCGCGCATCGTCAGAACTAGATTGCGCGAGCCCCAATGCGGGTCTGGCCCGGGGAAGTCGTCCCTGGTGTGACCGCCGCGGGACTCTTGTCGCTCCAGCGCCGCCTTGGCGATGCATTCAGACACCAACAGCATGTTGCGCAGGTCAAGAGCCAGATGCCATCCGGGGTTGTACTGGCGGTGTCCCTCGACCGACAGCCGGGTCGCGCGCTCTTTGAGCGCTGAGATCTCCACCAGCGACGCCGCCAGCTCGTCCTCCTTGCGGATGATGCCGACGAGTCGCTGCATGACGTCTTGCAGGTCACTTTGGATCGTGTACGGGTTCTCCCCCCCTTCTACGGCGAACGGCGCAACCGCACGTTCTCCCGCCTGCTTGATGGTGCCGTCGGTCACTCGTGGACGTGAGCCGGCAGTTCGAAAGGCGTAATAGGCGGCGTTCAGTCCGGCTCGCCGGCCGAAGACCAACAGGTCCGACAGCGAGTTTCCGCCAAGCCGGTTGGACCCGTGCATGCCACCGGCGACCTCACCGGCGGCGTAGAGGCCGGGGACCGTGCTGACCTCGGTGTCGGGGTCGACCTCCACACCGCCCATCACGTAATGGCAGGTGGGCGCGATCTCCATCGACTCGGCCGTGATGTCGACGTCGGCAAGCTCCTTGAACTGGTGGTACATGCTCGGCAGCCGGCGCCGGATGAACTCGGCGTCTCGCCGTGAGGCGATGTCGAGGAATACGCCCCCGTGGGGTGACCCGCGCCCCGCCTTGATCTCTGAGTTGATGGCGCGCGCCACCTCGTCGCGCGGCAACAGCTCGGGTGGCCGGCGATTGTTCTTCTTGTCGTCGTACCACCGGTCTGCCTCTGCCTCGTTGTCGGCGGTCTCGGCTTTGAAGAACTCGGGGATGTAGTCGAACATGAACCGCTTGCCCTCGGAGTTGCGCAAGATGCCGCCGTCACCGCGGACCGACTCGGTGACGAGGATGCCGCGTACGCTCAGTGGCCACACCATGCCGGTCGGGTGGAACTGAACGAACTCCATGTTGATCAGTGCTGCTCCCGTGCGCAGGGCCAGGGCATGACCATCGCCGGTGTACTCCCAGGAGTTGCTGGTAACCCGGTAGAACTTGCCGATCCCACCCGTCGCGAGCACCACGCTGGGTGCCTTGAAAACGATGAACCGGCCCGTCTCACGCCAGTAGCCGAATGCTCCGGACACGCGGTCGCCGTCCTTGAAGATCTCGGTGACGGTGCACTCCATGAACACGTCGATGCCGAGCGCGACAGCCCTCTGCTGCAGTGTGCGGATCATTTCCAAGCCTGTGCGGTCACCGACGTGCGCTAGCCGGGCGTAGCGGTGACCGCCGAAGTCGCGCTGGGAGATCAGGCCGTCCTTTGTGCGGTCGAAAAGTGCCCCCCACTCCTCGAGCTCGAGAACCCGCTCGGGAGCCTCCTGTGCATGCAGTTGCGCCATCCGCCAGTGGTTGAGCATCTTGCCGCCGCGCATGGTGTCGCGGAAGTGCACCTGCCAGTTGTCCTCTGGCCACGCGTTGCCCATCGCCGCCGCAATGCCACCCTCGGCCATCACCGTGTGCGCTTTGCCGAGCAGCGACTTGCACACGATCGCGGTGCGCGCTCCCGCGTCATGAGCCGCAATCGCGGCACGCAGGCCCGCACCGCCGGCGCCGATTACCACGACGTCGAACTCGTGCTCCTCGAACCCGTGTCCGCTCGGCGCGGGGTCGGAGGTCATCTGGTTACCCGTCATGGGGTGCCGGGAGAGTGCCTCGGCCGCCGATGCGGCGGTGGCGCCACTTGCCTGGATGCGCTCGGTCATGACGTTAGAAGAACCTCGGGTCGCTGAAGGCGCCGGTTGCCAGCAGGTAGACGTACAGGTCGGCGAAGGCGACGGAGAACAGCGACAGCCAGGCGTACTGCGCATGCTTGCGGTTGAGCTTGGACA